>CACZML010000057.1 GCA_902782235.1 Oscillospiraceae bacterium | reverse complement strand
AAATTGAGACTGGCCTCTTTTTTCGAAGGTGTAATTTTTTCCTTAAAAATCGTCGAAAATTACACAAAAACGCGATTTTGTGTAATTTTTAGCGATTTTTTTAAGGAAAATTACACGTCGGCGGTTGAAATGAGAAAAAACAAAGCAGGCCACCCGGAAAACGCAAAGAAAAAGGGGCACGCGAAAACAAAACCAGAACAAAACAAAGCGAGCCGCACCAAATCGTGCGGCCCGCCATGAAAACTCAAAAGTATTAAGATATCAAGCGCTCGCCTTTACTGTATTCCAGAGCTCTGTGTACTTCTCTTCAAGCGCATCAGATGTGAAGTAAACTTCCAGTGTGCTGAAGACTTCTGCGTCAGGATAGTAGTACTTGTTGCCGGAAACCTCGGGATCGAGCATGTCCTTGGCAGCGGTGTTGGGTGTTGAATAGCCTACATAATCGCAGTTCTCGTAAGCGATCTCAGGATCGTACATGAAGTTGATGAAGTCCATTGCGCCGTCGTAGTTCTTGCAGTTTGTAGGAACGCACATCATGTCTACTGACCAGTTGGAGCCCTCGGGGAGCACGAACTGGAGGTCGATGTCTGTCTTGCCGAGTTCTTCGATTCTGTCGAGCATTACGATGTGGTCGCCGGACCATGCGATGGATGCTGCGAGCTCGCCTGCTGCGACCTTATCCTTGAGGTTGTCTACGCCGTATGAAGGATGGAGCGCGCTCTTCTGCTTGATGAGGAGATCAAGTGCAGCCTGGAGCTCAGCTTCGTTCATGGAGTTGATGGAATAGCCGAGGTAGTTAAGTGCTGCGCCGATAGACTCACGCATTGAATCGTACATGCCGATGCTGTTCTTGGATTCTGTGTCGAAAAGAACGCCCCAGATAACTGCAGGATCTGTTGTATCTTCAGGAAGTGTGATCTTGTTTGCGTCATAGACAAGGCCTACTGTGCAGTAAAGATAAGGAACTGCATAATCAAGCACCTGTGAAGAGATCTCAGCGTTGTCTGTATATGTGACGGACTTGAACATGGGATCCATGTATTTTGTTACGTTGGGAAGCTTGTTCCAGTCGAGGGGCTGGATCCAGTCTTCTTCGATGAGACGGCATACCATGTATTCGGAAGGGATGATTACGTCATAGCCGTTCTGAAGGTTGGGGTACATTGTCTCGTTGGTCTCGAAAGTTCTGTAAACTACGTCGTACTGAGGATATTTAGCTTCGAACTTTGCGATAGTGTCTTCTGCAATGTAGTCACCCCAGTTGTAAATTACGAGCTGCTGCTTCTTTGCGCAGCCGCAAGGCAGAAGCGCTGCGCCTGCCATTACAAATGCTGCAAAAGTTGCAATTACTTTCCTTACATTCTTCATTTCTTTACTCTCCTTTTATGCACAATTAATATTTGTTACCCGAATTCGAAATGCTTTATATCATGCTTTTTTCGTGTTCTTAACCTTCTTGAACGATGACAGGTTGGACAGCACCATGAGGATGAGGACTGCACCGAACATCAATGTCGTGAGCGCGTTCATCTTAGGATTTACGCCGAGCTTTGCCATGGAGTAGATCATCATGGGCAGGGTCTGGATCGAGCTGTCTACGTTGAAGTTGCTGATGAGGTAGTCATCGATCGAAAGCGTGAATGTGAGAAGAGCCGAAGATAAGATGCCCGGCATGATCTCAGGGATTATTACGAGTCTTAATGTCTGGAACCTTGTGGCGCCCAGATCCATTGCAGCTTCGGTAAGGCTCTTGTCGAGCTGTCTGATCTTGGGGCTGATCGACAAGATCGCGAAAGGAACGCAGAGCGCGATGTGAGACATGATGAGCGTGAACTCACTCTTCTGAACGCCTAAGAACGAGAACAGGAGCATGAATGAGATACCTGTAACGAGGTCAGGCATGACATTCGGAACGTATGTCATCGTCATGGCGAGGTTCTGGAGCTTCTTGTTAAGGTAAGCCAGACCGAGTGAGCTTAAAACGCCGAATGCCGTTGAGGCAACTGCTGCGATCGATGCGACCTTGAGTGTCTCGATCAATGACTCAAGGATGCCTGATCCGTCAGATCCTTTGAACAGACTCCTGTAGTTGTTAAGAGTGAAGCCGCCCCAGATAAAGGACTTGGGGATAGCGTTAAATGAGTAGATGATGAGCACGGCGATCGGAAGGTAAATGAATACCAGAAGAAGGCCGAGATAGATATCGGGAACGAGTCTTTTTGCCAATCTCATAATGCCATACCTCCGCTTCCGGCTTCTTTATCCTGTCCTCTTAAGATGCCCATTGTGATGAGCACGAAAATAAGGAGGAGAAGCGATAATACGTTGCCTGCCTGGTTGTAGGTCGTACTCTCGTTCAGGATAAAGTTCTGAACGGTGTTGCCGATCGTTGTTTTCGAGCCCTCGTTAAGGATATCGGGGATCATGTAGAACGTCAGGGACGGCATGAATACCATCTGGATTCCTGAGATGACGCCCGGTAAGGACAGAGGGAAGATAACCTTCGTAAATGTCTGGAACTTGGTCGCGCCAAGGTCGTAAGCTGCCTCCGACAGGCTGTCGTCGAGCTTGACGAGCACTGAATACAAAGGCAGGATCATGAACGGCAGGAAGTCGTTCGTCATAACGAGCTTTGTGATGATGTCAGCAAGAACCTCATTCTTGAGGAACATAACGGGTGCGTCGATCATGCCCCACTGCTGCATCAATGTATTGAGAACGCCTGTCTCGCTGAAGAATGCACGCCATGCGTAAGTTCTGAGCATCGTGTTCATCCACATCGGAAGGACGAAGAGCATCAGGAGCCTTGAGCCGCTCTGGCGCTTGATCTTGGATCTTCTTGCGAGGATATAGCTTGCAGGATAGCCGAGGATGAGGCATCCGATCGTTGTCCATACAGCGTAATCAAGGCTTCTCAGGAAGATCGAGAAGTATTCCTGCAAAGTAACGTCGGCGCCGTAGAATCTTGTCGTTACGGTCTTGTTCTGGAAAAGAACCGCAAAGCCTGCCGTTGTAAACTCGTATCCGCCGCCTGCAGCCTTCTTGAAGAAAGCGCGGAACAGGATGAGGATCAAAGGCAGAATGGTAAAGATCACGATCCATACAAGGTAAGGATAAGCGAAGATCTTGTAATTCATCTTAAGGTTCAGTGCACCGTAAAGGCATGCGGCAACGCCGATACCCAGTACGATGACCATGAGGTTGCCTGCAAAAGACTGTGCAACATAGAGCCTTTGCGGTGTGAGATTATTCTCTGTGATCATCTGCTCCGAGACCATCTTGGACAACGTGATGACGTGTGCAATGCCGCGGCCCATGAAGAGCACGAGAACGCTTAAGTATCCGATCTTTCTCTTCTTGCTGGAATTGTAGTAGAAGGGATAAGAAAGCGCGAGCGTAAGAGCTGCGACCGCAAGGACGATCGTGATTACGAATGCCCATGCTGCAAAGGTCTGGAAATTAAGATTTACCGAGCCGCTCCTGATCCTGGTGAAGACCCTGGGGTTCAAAAGCAGCGTGAAAAGTGAGTATGTACGGAAAGGCACATACTGAACGAACAGCTCGAACATCGGTATGAAGATACTGACGAACGAGTAAAGTGCCGCGAAGATCATGACGAATGCATGAACCGGCATTACCTTTAATCTGGCTTTGAGTTCAGTCATTATTCTGCTGTCTCAACCTCCGCTTTTTCCTCATCTTCTTCAGTAGGCTTAACGTCAGCTTCCTCAACGACATTCTCGCCGATGCTGTTAGCCTTTGCTTCCTTTGCTTCAGCGCTCTCTTCTGCGTCGGGATGCTTGATTCCGAAGCTGCCAAAATCAGGTGAGAGCTCAGATCTTCTCATGATCTGGATATCGTCAGGGTCAACATAAAGACCTACTCGGCTTCCGACCTTGAATGGATCGACGTTCTGGACAAGCCACTCGATACCGTCATCGGACTTTACGATCATCTCGTAGTGAACGCCCTTGAAAATTAGTGATTCAACAACGCCGTTGATCCTGCCTTCAGCCTCTTCCGCAACATAGAAGTCCTCAGGTCTTATTACCACGTCTACAAGGTTTGCGATGCCTTCCGTGAACTCAGGGAACAGCGGGTCAACGCATGCGAATGTGATTCCGCTCGAGAGCGTGACTTCGTTGTCCTTCTTCATTGTTCCGGCAACGATGTTGGACTCGCCGATAAAGTCTGCAACGTATGCATTCTTAGGTTCGTTATAAATATCTATAGGAGTGCCGATCTGCTGGATGATGCCGTCCTTCATGACGATGATCGTATCGGACATCGTCAGCGCCTCTTCCTGGTCGTGTGTAACGTATTCTCTCTGCATTTCTTTGAGCTCGATCTGCATCTCTTTACGCATCTTGAGATCTAATGCGCCCAAAGGCTCGTCGAGAAGAAGGATCCTCGGACGGTTTACGATAGCTCTTGCTATTGCGACTCTCTGCATCTGGCCGCCTGATAGCTGGTCGATATATCTGTCGCCGTAATCAGCAAGGCCTACAGTTGCAAGGGCTTTATTTACTCTTTCCTTGATCTCCTGCTTATTGACCTTCTTGATCTTGAGGCCGAATGCCACGTTGTCGAAAACATCGAGATGCGGGAACAGCGCATATCTCTGGAAAACAGTGTTGATATTGCGCTTGTTGGCAGGAACGCTCTTCAAGTCCTTGCCTTCGAAGTTAACGATTCCTGAATCTGCAGTCTCAAAGCCTGCGATGATCCTGAGCGTCGTGGACTTGCCGCATCCTGAAGGTCCCAGGAGCGTGATGAATTCGTTGTTTCTTATATAGAAAGTTATATTCTTAAGTACCTTGGTACCGTCGAAGCTCTTGCAAAGGTCTTTGATCTCAATGATGTGCTCGCTGCCTGTGCTGTCTTCAAGAATCTGATTGTATGCCATTTACCATTCACCTCTCAAAAGTAATTAGTCTTATCTGTCAGAAACTCGGCGGAGCGGAGATCCATATGGCCTTCGCCGGCTTGTTCGTTGTATTCTCGAGATAGTGGGGCTTGTCGCAGGCGATGTAGAAGCTCTCGCCCTTCTTAGCCTGATATTTCTCATTATCAATAACTATTGTGATGACGCCTTCGGTCACGTAACCGACCTCCTCGCCCTCATGCGGGTTGTCGGGATACGTCGATCCGCCGGGTTCGATGGTAACAAGGATCGGCTCCATCTCGTTCTTCTGTGCGTTGGGGATGAGCCAGCAGATCTCGTTCTTGAGATCCGTGTCCTTCTTGACCGAGTAATCGTCCTTGCCGTAGACGACCCTCTTGCTTGACTCTTCCTTAAAGAAGTGCGCGAAATCAGTGCCAAGGACATTCAGGATGTCCTCCAAAGTTGCCATTGACGGGGATGTCTTGTCGCTCTCCAAAAGTGAAATAAAAGCCTTGGAAAGTTCGCATCTGTCGCCCAGTTCCTCCTGGGTCAGACCCTTTTGCAGTCTGAGGTTTTTGATCTTTGATCCGATTTCCATATTCTTGCCTGTCCTAAACTTTGGGTTTACTTTTACTTAACTCCAACGTGTGCGATTATACTCCCTGCTAAACCCCGTGTAAAGTATTTCTAAACAAAAAGACGTGATTTTCGGAATCTTTTTTCGATATAGGCTAATTATTGTGCGAAGTGTTCGAAAATGTCCCCTAAAATTAGTATTTCGCTATTCAAAGTGTCTTGAAAAATGGAATACGCCAAGTATAATAAATTTAGTAACGATAATTAACAAAATTTTAACAAAAGCTTGACATTCAGGGGGCAAAGGGATGGCAAACATTTTGGGTAACGTTTTTAAAGGCAAAGACGGCGTCAATGGCGGCCTTGCTGCGCAGGGCGCAGGACAGGGTTCTTCATCTGTAAGACCTGCAAATCCGAACGTCGTCAATCTTCAGACATCCGGACGTCCGGGCGGACACACCACCCACGCTACGTCCAATTCCACCGCTGCACAGCTCGCCAGAGAGCGTGCTGAAGCTGCCAAGGCTCAGATCGAGATGCGTAAGGCCGCAGAGGCTGCACGCAAGGAAGAGAAGCTTAGAGAAGGCATGGGCGGATTGGATTCATCTGACAAGAAGGATATTACTCCCGTCGGACTTAAGCCGCCGATCAAGCGTCCGAAGTCCGCTTCAGTTAACCACGCTCAGTATATTGCCGAACAGCAGCAGGAAGAAGAGGCAGCAGCTTCTGCTCCTTCAACCGAGGGCGAACCTATCAAGCGTCAGCCCCAGCCCGGCAGAAGTGCAGCCCAGTCTGCATTAGCTCTTGCACAGTCTGTTGCATTAAGAGCACAGAACGAAGAGCGCCGCGCAAGCTCAAAGGCTAAGGCTGCAGCAGCTAAGGTCGTTGAGGCAAGAAGCGCTGTTACAGCAGCTGAAGAAGCACTCGTCGCTGCAAAGAAGCAGGAAGAGAAGTCCATCAGCAACGAAGCTATCGCTAAGGAAGCTACCCTCGAAGCAGTAAGACGCGCAGAAGAAGCACGTGCTGCAGCTAATAAGGCTGAAGAACTTGCCAAGGCCGCAATCGCTAAGGCTGAAGAGGAAGAGAAGGCAGCAGCCGCTCTCACCGCTGAAGAAGCTAAGCTTACAGAGCGCAGGAAGACTGACGAGAAGGCAAGGATCGAAGCAGAGAAGTTCGAACAGGAGACAAAGGCTGCAGTTATCACAGCTACCCAGGAAGAGGAAGCAGCTTCCCAGGAATACGAAGCAGCTAAGCTCGCACTCGAGAAGGCTCAGAACGATCTCGACTTCGCAAATCAGATGAAGGCTGAAGAAGATGCACGCGCCGCAGCTGAGAAGGCTGAGAAGGAAGCACGTGCCGCTGCAGAGAAGGCTATCGAAGAAGCACGTATCGCAGCTCAGAAGGCAGAAGAAGCAAGACAGGCAGCTCTCCTCGCAGAGCAGAAGGCTAAGGCCGCTGCTGCAAAGGCTGAGGAAGAAGCACGCATCGCAGCCGCTAAGGCAGAAGAGATCGCTAAGCTCAGAGCAGCAAAGCTCCCTTCACAGGAAGCACCTAAGGATGACGCAGTTGCTGAAGCTCCCAAGGCTGAGCCCGCAACTATCACACCTGCAAGACCTGCTGCAGCAGTTCCTACAGGAAGACCGGGTTCCACAACACCCGCAAGACCTGCTGCAAAGATCGCTGAGTGATCAGGGGAAATACCAAAGAACAATGATAAGGGGCTGTCTCGATGAGACGGCCCCGTTTTTATTGTTTTGAGGCCGAAAGACGCGGACGTGTAATTTTTGGCTGAAAAATCATCGAAAATTACACAAAATCGGTTTTTTGTGTAATTTTTGGCGATTTTTTGAAGGAAAATTACACGGCCTTCAAACCGGCTGCTTCCGGGCTGTTTTCGCCAACAAAATAAAAGCGGCACCCTTGATCAAGGGCGCCGCCTGTATCTTTGAGGAATCTAAATGGCTTTTAGCCTCTTTCGTCCAAAACTTTCTGAACTCTGTCCTGAGCGATGGTGACTACGGAAGCAAGGTCCTTCTGGCCGAGGAAGTATGCGGGCATCTCTTCTACAAGGATGAGATTGATAGATGCATCGGTCGCATTGCTTCTGGAACAGGACAAAATGATCTTCTCGAGATCGTCGATGTTCTGCTTGGATAAGGACATCTTCTGGCTGTACTGGCCAAAATAATTAACACCTTCGCCTTTGCTGTAGAAATCTAAAGCTTCGCCGGCCGACTTTTCGAAAGCTGCACGGCTGATAACAAACTCATCGTTCAATGCGAGAGAATACATTACGTCATCTGACAGAAGAAGCTTTACGAATTCTGCCGCAGCGTCCTTGTTAACAGCCTGTGCGGAGATCGCAACTGAAACGTGGGGAACGAATACCGGACCGCGTCCGTCGGATGAAGGAATGCCTAAGATAGCTGTTCCGCCGTTGCAGTCGGCAATATTATAAAAATATGATCCGGTACCATAGCATGTTGTCAGGAATGCCTTCCTGCCTGCGTTGCCTGAGACATCGCCCTTGAAAGCTATGCCTACCGCTGCAGGAAGCGGACCGTCAGAAGTACCATCATTCCAGTTTGATGCCTTTTCCTGAACATTGTTCTTAACAAACTCTGCGAGCTCTGTGAATTCCTGACATGTGAAATCAGCCTTGCCGTTTGCGATGAACTTGTCGCTCAT
Organism: Oscillospiraceae bacterium; assembly: GCA_902782235.1. Lineage (GTDB taxonomy): Bacteria > Bacillota > Clostridia > Saccharofermentanales > Saccharofermentanaceae > Saccharofermentans. The sequence continues at coordinate 7,138 of CACZML010000057.1, read as the reverse complement.
TGCGCTGAAGATCTTTGAAAAATAGAGTGTCTGGCCTGACGGGATCGCATCCTTGCCGTTCAACTCGTCCTTTAAGAACTTCTCATATTCCTTTGTGGTAAATCCGATGCCGGAAGCACCTGCGTACTTGGCATCTGTGTGGATTCCCTGGACTGCAAAGCAAAGAGGCAGCTGGTAAAGGGCTCCGTCCACTTTTGCTCCGTCTATGATATTTGTGAAATACTTCTCTGAATCGAGTGTTCCGATGTACTGGTTCAGATCAACGAGATAATTCTTGTTGTTGAGCTGTCCGAAATTGCTGACGTCCATGAGGATATCCGGACCGTCGCCGTTTATGAGGTCCATGGCAAGCTTGTTGCTCAGTTTAGCATCGCCGTTAAGACTTGCAGCCTCGTATTCGTCATTGCTGTTCATGCTGGTCGGATATTCATAGTATTCGTTGCCTGTGTAACGGCTGGAGACCTCAATGAAGTATTCCTTGTTTGTGTTGTTGAACTCATTGACGGCGTCGCCGATCTTCTCGTTTACATATCCGTAAGGTGAGTAAAGTTCCATTATGGTCTTGCCGGCGTGAGGATTCTGTACTCTTGTAAATTCCATAATGCAGAACGGACGGATTGCTGCAGAACCGTAAGCAGTATAGCTGCCGGTCTCACCGCAGAGCAGCACTTTATCGCCTGTGCATTCACCGATCTGAAGATTCGAGAGTCTGCTTCTGTTCTCACCGCACCAGCTGTAATTGAAGGCCATTTCGCTGGACTTCTTGTTCATATCGATCTTTGCGATTCCGGATAATGACTGATAATAGTACATGCCGTCTTTCCCGGCTTTTACGGTGTAAAGATAAGTGGGATCAAGCCAGTCAAAGTCCTTGGAATCCAATTCCTTCAAGGCACCGGACTTAAGATCCAGTTCATAGAAGGCATTTCCGTTATCGATTGCTACGGGAACCAGGGCCTTGTCTTCGCTTAAAGGAAGCATGGCCATTACATCATAAATACTCTTGCCTTCGACCTTGAGCTCAGCTTCCTTCTTGTCTCCGCCGGAAGTGATCAGGAATTTGTAGTACTGGTTCTGAGTCCAGTAAACATAGGCGTCGATCACGTAATTGCCAACTTCAAAAGACCTGGCCAGTGAACCGCCGTCATTATCCGCGTTATCTATATTCCTTGTATCGACCACATTTCCGGAGACGGCATCGATTACAGATTCAACAGTTGTCAGATAACCGGTCTCGGGATCGTAATGAGAGCATTTTGCAGTAATCTTGCCGTCTTCAAAACTCGAGCTCTGAATATAGTCAGAAGCATCCATTAAAGCCATCATGTCAATGGTCTTAACTGCCTGCTTGGTCTTTCTGTCTATGACAGTGTAAACAGCGATGCCAAAGTCTTTATTGTTGTATTTTTCCCAGTCCATGTTGTCCGGGACTTTATAATTTCCGTTTGTTAATACAACAATGTAGTTGTCATCACAGCCGGCAACACTAGAATATGCAGACTGTACCTGCTTATCCGGATTGAATGTCGGAGTGATCTCCGTCTTGCTGCATTCGAACCACGGGGAATCGCTCGTGATCTTCCGGCCGCTGTGACTTACTTCGTTTACACCGACACCGTTTTCTTCCTTCTTTTTACCGCATGCTGCAGCAGACAGCGCCATAGCAAATATCAGTGCTGCAGATATGATCTTGACGGATGTTTTTTTCATCAGATTATCTCCTTTTATCCTCATTGGGATTTAACCAAAAGAATTCTAAAACCGCGAAAAATCTAAACAGCATCAATAGTTAGGCAAAAGTCAGGTAAAGACGTTAAGGGCATATTACTGTGTGCGAAAAGGGTGCCCGGCAATTCCGGACACCCCTGATCCAACCTGTTTTTGCTGGTCACCCACGCCTTTCGTCCAGGACCTTCTGCGCCCTGTCCTGGGCGATCTTTATGACGGAATCGAGATCCTTCTGGCCAAGGAAATATGGCGGCATCTCCTCGATCAGGATGATGTCGATCGCAGGGTCGACGTTATTCATTATCGAACAACTTAAGATTATCTTTTCGACCTCATCGATATTCTTATCGGAAAGCTTATAGCGCTTATCGTCATCAAGAGGCACGAAGTTCTTGAAGTCTACACCAAAAAGTTCATAGCCGCCTTCACCGTTGTAGTATTCGATGGCGGAAGCGCCTGCCTTCCTGAAGGCGTCACGGCTTAACACGAACTTGCCGTCCAGGGCATATTTTTCCTGGATGGTCTCAGACATAAGAAGCTTTACGAATTCACCGCAGGCATCGATGTTCAGAGCCTGTGAAGATACTGCGACAGAGATATAAGTCTCAGCCATGGGGCCTCTGCCGTCCGTGGAAGGAATGCCTGCAAAGGCAGTTCCCAAAGAGACCTCCGACATGGTCACAACGTAATCCTTAAGGCCCGAACAGCTGGTCAGGCGCGCAGTGGGACTGCTCCATTTAACATCAACGACTTTCTGGTTTGCATTCATCGTGGCAATCAGGTCTTCGTCAGAAGAGTCCCATTTTCGGCCCTTTTCCGGAACATTGTCTTTGACGTAGTCTGCCAGGATCTTAAATTCAGGCGCGGACAGATCGACCTTGCCGTTTTTGATGAACTTATCGCTCATCGCATTGAAGAGCTTTGCAAAATAATAAGGCTGGCCTACGGTGATGATGTCTTTGCCGTTCAACGCATCCTCACCTCTTAAGAAGCTCTCATATTCTTTGGTCGTAAAACCTGTTCCGGTGGCGCCTACATATTTCGAGCTGGTCTGAATACCATAGATCTTATAGCAGATCGGAAGCTGATAGAGCTTGCCGTCGACTTTGGCGCAGCCGATTATGTTCGTAAAATACTTAGCGGGGTCGAGCTCTCCTATATAGGGCGTGAGATCAGTCAGATAATCCGGATTGTTGAGCTGGCCGTATCCGCTCACATTCATCAGGATATCCGGACCGTCGCCGTTTATGATGTCTACCGCGAGACTGTCACTTAGTTTGGAGCCCTGACTTAATTCGATCCTGGCCCTGTCATCCTCGTTAGTGATGTTATAGTGCGCGTTGAATTCTACCCTTTCCAGTTCTTCATCTACATAGTAATACCCGGATAAGTAACTGCGGTCATCATCGTAACGGTCAGTTACCTCTATGTAGTACTGGCCGTTTGTCCTGTTAAACTCCAGAATGGCATCAGAGACCACGTCGGACGTATTGCCGCCCGCCGAATAAAGCTCTAAGATCTGCTTTCCCGCATGAGGATTCTTTTCAGCTTTCTTAAGCTCCACCTCATAAAAATCGAAGCTTATTGACTGCGAGAAGACCCCGTTTGTAAGGACAGCGCCTTGGAAACATATGGTGTCGCCTTTGATCTTTCCGGTCCGGAGAGTTGCCAGCAGATTCCTGTTTACTCCGCACCAGCCGTAATCAAAAAACTCGTTAACAGTCCTGTTCTTATAGTCGATCTCGAAAAAGCCCACATTCGAATAATAAAAGGCCCTGCCATCCCGCATGAACGTGTTAAGAGAACTGCTGAGATCTAACCAGGACATGCTCTCTTTGTCACACTTGGTGATCGACGCCGAGGCAAGGTCCAGCTCAAAAAACACAACTCCGTCATCTGATCCGACAGGAACCATTGCTCTGGTATCACTCAGCGGATAGAAGTAATAAGGACCATAGTAGTTTTTGCCCTCTTCCCTGATCTCAACGGTCTTAGTGGAACCGTCAGGAGATTTGATGTCCAGCGTGCAGTATAATTCCGGCTCTCCATAAAAAACAGTTGTCGTGATGACGTATTCATTGAAGTCATCGGTTTTGCTGTACATGACATCTTCCCTGACGCCGGTTACCTCACGGGTATCGAGTATCTCACCGGTAGAAGGATCGATATCTTTCTCAAAATATGTCATCTCGTAAGTTGAATCGTTGAATTTGGAATATCTGGCTGTGATCACGCCATTTCCGAAGCTGACGTCATCCGGCTGCTCGTACTTTGATAAACCTTTTACAAGATCTGTCTGGCTCTCCACTTTCCCGGAGGTGCGGTCAACAACAGAGACATATCCGAACCAGCGCGCCGGCTGGTCGAATCTGCCTGTTGTTTTTATCATATACTGCCCGGTTGTCCAGATAACCAGATTCTTATCTTCGTCATCCAGCACCTCGTTACGGATCATTGATACAGGATCTTCGAAAACCAGCCCCAGATCGTATTTCCTGACCGTGCTCTCAAACCACGGCGAATCCTCCGATATCTTTTTACCACTTATGGATTTTGAGTCCTTGCTCCTGCCCTTTGAGCAGGATGCGGCAGGCATCAGCATTACGGCCGTAAGAACAGCTGCCAACAGTCTTTTATGGATAACCTTCATAAGGGCTTCTCCCTTCCCAAAAGATCCCCGGATACTTTCCTATAAACCCAAAGGACAACGCTTAAAGCTCAAGCGTTGTCCTTGATATCATCATTATATTTATCTGATGTGTAATCTTTATGAAAGAACTTAACCTCTTTCAGCCAGTACCTTCTGCGCTCTGTCCTGGGCGATCGTAACGACTGCGTTAAGATCCTTCTGGCCTGAGAAATACGCAGGCATCTCTTCAACAAGGATTATGTTGATCGAAGCATCAGAAGAATTCATGCGCGAGATGCTCAAGATGATCTTTTCGAGATCATCAACATTCTTGTCAGAGAACTTGAGCCTGTTCTCCCTTGGCTCTCCGGTGTTCATATCATAATTAAGATACGGATCTCCGCCTTCTCCGTTAAAGTATTCTACGACTGCTTTTGAAGAATCTCTGAATGCTTTGCGGTTTAAGACAAGTGTGTCATTCTTGGCCATAGCCATCTGTGCTTCGTCGGACATGAGCAGCTTAATGAATTCTCCGCATGCATCCGTGCTCTTTGACTGTGCAGATACTGCTATAGAGTAAGCAGGTTCGAGCAAAGGTCCGCGGCCGTCAGTTGAAGGGATTCCCAATATCGCTGAGGCACCATTTAACTGGGCCATCTGGACAAAGTATCCTGAGATGCCGTAAATGGAAGTATATGCAGCTACACTTCTGTTAATGGCTCTGTCACCCTTAAATGTGGTAACACCTACAGCGGTTGCATAAACGGTATCTCCGTCATTGTTATAGAGTTCATTCCAGGATTTGGAATTCTCGGGAACGTTATTCTTTACGAATTCTGCAAGTTCAGCAAATTCCGGACTTGTGAAATCGACCTTTCCGTCAACGGTGAACTTGTCGCTCATGGCATCGTAAAGTTTTGTAAAGTAGACTGCCTGGCCGAGATTGATGACATCCTGGCCGTTCAGAGTATCCTTAAGGAATTTCTCGTATTCAGCTGTAGTAAATCCTATGCCTGATTTGCCCGCATACTTTGCATCCGTAAAAATGCCTGAGATCATATAGGAGAAAGGCAGCTGGTAAAGCTTGCCGTCAATCCGGGCGGCATCTACTACATTCGTAAAATACTTGTCAGGATCAAGATCTCCAATGTACGTGCTCAGATCTACAAGATAGTTTGTATTGTTGAGCTGGCCGAAGGAACTGCAGTTAAGAAGGATATCCGGGCCTTCGCCGTTTAAGATATCCATGGCTAGCTCGTTGCTCATGACGGCATTGCTCTTAATGTTGGCTTTCTGGTATTCATCGTCACTGCTGATATTTCCATAATCGATCCCGTCATCAACATTTGAATAACGGTCACGTACCTCAATAAAGTGAGTGCTGCTCTTTTGGTTGTATTCAGTTATGGTATCGGCAATACACTCTTCAATATATCCTCCGGGCGAATAGAGTTCCAGGAGGGTCTTGCCTGCATGAGGGTTGGTAGCTGCACGTGTAAGCGTAATCAGATAAAAATCCTGTTTGGCTTCCTGGCTAAAGTTGTTCATATACTTTTCGCCACAGATTACAAAGGAATCATCTGAACATTCAACGAGCTGGCAGTAACCCAAAAGACTGCGGCTTACATCGCACCAGCTGTCATTGAAGATCTCTTCCATTGTCTTCTTCTTAATATCGATCTTCGCGATGCCCGTATTTGTGGAAGCATATACGACGCCGTCTGCGCCGGGTACAGCAGTACCTATCTGGTCGATATCAAGCCATTCATATGCCTTGGAATCAGCTTCCGAAGCCTTGCCTGTCTGCAGGTTGATCTCAAAATAGCGCTTTCCGTCATCTGAGGATGCAGCTGCAAGGAACTTATCTTCACCAAGCTGAAGAATGATGGGAATGTCGTAAAGACTTACCTTGTCTGTCTTGAGCTCGAAGGTCTGTGTCTCGCCGTCACCTTTGGTCACATAAACAGAATAGGAATACTCGTTTCCCTCTTCCCAGTTTACAACCGTTCCTATCGTATAGGGCCCATATTCAAAAGTGCGCTCGTATGAACGGTATTCATCATCAGGAATGATCTCCTTTTTGTCGGTTACTTTTCCTGTCGCCGGATCATAATACGTATCAACGAACTTCATCTGATATGTCTTGTCATCGTAAACTGAGACATGTGACATGATCTTGCCGTCGGAAAGTGTGACTTTATCGACATTGCTGTTCCTGGGAAGGTCCGGAATCAGGTCGATAGTATTGATCGTTTTATTCGTTTTCCTGTCGATGACAGTAACGAGATCGATCATATATTCGTTGTAATTGAACTTCTCCCAGTCGATATTGTTTCCTGTCGGCATCTTATAGTTACCGTTCGTGAAAATAGCGATATAGTTCTCATCGAGACCTGCCAGCATCTGGTAGGTATATTCTACCTTCTTTCCTTTTTGGGTCTCGGGTTTGATGGGTTCTATCTTAACGATATTGCTGTCAAACCATGGAGAATCCGCAGTGATCTTCTGACCGCTGCGGCTCTTTTCCCTTGCTTTGCTTCCCTTCTTGTTGCAGGCTGCGATCGGCAGTACAAATGATGCTGCCAAAAATAAAGACATGATCTTAACAGAATTCTTCTTCATATCCGTGCTCTCCTTATATCCCTATTGGTCAATTTCTTCATGTAAGGCTGTATGGTCTTGTAAAATACAACCTTTACCAATTATAAGACATATTTGAGGAAAGCGGATATCAAAAGCATTACAACTCCGTTTTGGAGAAGAAACGTTAACTCTTATTTG
>CACZML010000056.1 GCA_902782235.1 Oscillospiraceae bacterium | reverse complement strand
CTCATACTTGAACTTGTCAGGCTTTGCAGGAACGCCGCCTGTAAGAGTCAATTCTTCGCCCTCATAAGTGAATTTGAAAAGCGGATACTGGGTGTCCCTTTCCTGATTAAAACCGATCAGCTGAGCATCCATATGAATACCCTTCTTACGGCTTACTATGCACTTAACTATAAGATAAATGCCGGCAAATATAAGGATTCCACCGAAAATCACATACCACATACAAAACCTCTCAAGTTTTAATAAAACACCCGAGAAGTATAACAAATTATCGAATTAAAACAATTATCTGCCTGACTGTCAAAGTAAGCAAAATAGAAAAGCGGCCCCGCTGAAGGGACCGCCGGATAAGAATTTCAACTCAACTCAAGCTCCGGTATCTATATCCGGTGTCTCATTTTCTTCTGTGACGCTTGTTACAATTACATCGTCATGCTCGAAAGCGATAACTTCAAGCGAGAGTTCTTTGTATTTTTCGATGTTTTCCATAATTATCCTCCCAAGATCAATTACCGGTATACGGATGGTACTTAATAGCAGCATCGCCATATTTGTACATCATGCTGACAAGAACTTTAAGGTTATAAGTAATCGGGCCGTTTGAATCGATTTCGCTGTCTAATACAGCCTTGAAATAGTACAAAGGACTATAACTCAATGTGCCGAGAAGACTATTGCCATCGTATACTCTGAGAGTAAATAACATTACGATATCCTGAGCCGAAACGCCTTCAATTCTGACAATATAGTATTCTCCGCTCTTGACAGGAGTAAGGATCTCACCTCCATATTTGAAGACTGTATTCTCGTCAGCGCCGGTAATGAAGAGCTTTATTACACTCGTCGTATTAAGAACGAGGCTTGCCTTGGCGATCTTAATATCTGTACCTTCTATGATCATATCATCAGGCCGTGGATTTGCATGAATATCACTTGAATTAAGGAAACCGTAATCCTGATCAGAAGTGCTCATAATACTATTAGCCGGATTATTAAGATTGTAATTGAAGTAAACCTGACAAGCACAACCGTAATTCAGCATTGTCTTAATGAGATCCTGCTCTTTTGCATACTTATCAGGACGCAGGAGCATATATTTTGCGTAATCCTGAACGGTATATGTATATGCTGTTCCCTTAGCTTCGCCATCAACAACCTGAGCTGTAATTATTGATGTCATTTCCTTGGCATTGACCAGACATTTGAAAACATAATATCCGTCCTTCTGAGTTGCAACAGAACGGCTGGAATCACTTTGAGGCTTAACATATACTTCGCTTGTCCTCGAATTCTGCCCGTCTATGCTGGAGATCGTAAACAGCATTTTAGCGTCGTTGCTTAATGAATCTACATCATTAAAGCGCAAATAGAATTTGACACCGATATCACCTTCGAGACTTAAAGAATAACCGGAAAGCACCTCGCCGATTCCCACATCTTCGGTATCGCCTTTAAACGTAATATTCAGATTAGCGTAACGTGTCTTATATTGGTTCAGATAAGCTGTCGGGACATAACAAACAATCGGTCCGTGTGTATTAATTCTGATCATAAACTCAGCAAAATCAAATATGAATGAATCAGGATCAACATTCGAAATAACAGAATCCACAGAATTACATCCGTCAAATGAGTTAGAACCTATATTTCTGATATTGGAAGCAAGCTCAATAGTCTTAAGTCTTGTACAACTATTAAACGCGTAATTAAAAATATTAAGCGTTCTACCCTCGCTGCTCTCATTAAAGCTCAGGGCTTTTATGCCGGAATAAGCAAATGCATTCGTTTGGATCTCACCAACATTTCCCGGAATGTTAATATTCTCGAGATTGATCGTATACCTAAAGGAATTCTCACCAATGTATCTTAAAGAGTTCGGCAGAATGACAGACTTCAGGCGGTCACAATGCGAAAAAGCTTCGTTACCAAGTACCTCAACGCCTTCCGGCAAAGTAATCTTGGTTAAATGACATGAGGAAAAAGCATCTTCTCTAATCTCCCTTATCGATGACGGCAATTCTATCGACTCGAGATCTGAGTTCGAGAACATGCCTTTCGGAATATAAGATATATTTCCGGAAAGTCTGACCGTCTTTACCGAGCTGCCGGAAAATACTGATTCTTCTATAACCGTAACACTGTCAGGAATATATACATATTCGAGCGAACGGCAGCCGGAGAACAATTGGGATTTAACTGTTCGAAGATTTGATGGAAGCGTTACGTTCCTTAGTGCTGTAGCTGTAAACGCGTATTCACCAATTTCAGTAATCGAATCCGGAAGATTGATCTCTGTAAGATTTGAACATCCGGCAAATCCTGCATAGCCGATACTTGTAACACTGTCAGCTAAAGTTGCCTTCTTAAGATTAGGCAAGCTTGAAAATGCCCCGCGAGCGATGCTCGTGACACCCTGCTCAATGGTAACTGTTTTGATATTGTCCTTATAATCATTCCACGGACAGGTTGAAAACTCCATATCACCGGTTCCGCTGACAGTAAAGTTGCCGTCAACATCAAGCGTCCACGTTACACCATTTCCGCAATCGCCGCTGACAGGTTCTGTAAGCTCAGCCGCTGATACGGCCGCACCACCAAAAAACGCTGCTGTAACAACAGCCGCAACCATTGAAAGAATGGCAGTAAGAATTCTCTTATTTTTCATATGAGACCCCACACTTCTTGAAAAAAAGACCAATGCCCAGTAAGACCCGACAAAATAATAATATAATATTATTTGTCAAATTTATATGTTAATTTTCAATTTCTCTTCAGCAGAAAAAGCAAATCCCCCTCAAACCAATGAAATTAAGTTAATGTTAAGGTCCGTTTTATTGAACCTCTTATCCAATAATGTTAATATTCTTTTATCTCATACACATGGAGGGTAATATATGTTTTGCACTAATTGTGGATCTCAGTTTGAAGATGGTAACTCTTTCTGCCCTAACTGCGGCACAAAGGTAGAGACAGTCGCTCAGCCCGTTGCAGCACCTGCTCCTGTAGCAGCTCCCGTTGAAGCACCTGCACCCGTAGCAGCTCCCGTTGAAGCAGCACCTGTTGCAGCAACACCTGTAGAGGCAGTTCCTGTTGCAGCTATTCCTGTTGAACCCGCTCCTGCTCCCGCACCGGCACCCGCACCTGCTCCCCAGGCAATCCCTGTTCAGCCCGTTGGCGCTCCGGTTCAGCCTGTTGCAGCTCCCGTTCAGCCTGTTTATGCTGCAGCTACACCTATTGTTAACCCTACAGCTGGCGCAGAATCAGGCAAGAGCGCTTTCATTATGGGTATCATCGCTGTTGCTTGCTGCTGCACATACTATTTCGCATTTGTCGGAATCATCTTCGGTGCTATCGGACTTTCCAAGGCAAAGAAATTTATTGAAGAAGCTGGTCAGCTCTATGGTAAGGCAAAGGTCGGTAAGTATCTCTCTTTAGGCGGACTTATCGGCGGCTGCGTTCTTACAGGAATTACAGTCTTCTATATTCTTATCGGTATTCTCTCAGTAGTTGCAGAAAGAATGTAATCTATCAAGATTAGAACTTATAAGGGGTTGCGAACTGCAACCCCTTTTTTATGCTTATTATTTCAATGTTTTGAGGAACTCATCATACGGTACATCGCAGGAATAATGAAGCGTGGAATGCATGGATCCTCCCATTACTATCTTGTGCCAGTCTCCATACTCAGTTGAAAGTCTCTCTTCATATCCCTTTGGACAATGGATCGTGCGGTCTTCAAACGGAAGATCGATTACCTCGTCGAAGATGTGTCTGTCCCAAGTGTACTTAAGGGTGCCCGGCAGGAATGTAACGTAGCCGACTTTCTTTGCGTCATTGCCTGCAACGGTTGCAGCCTTGATAAACTTCCTGCAGATCTTTTCAGGTGATGTGAAAACTGAGCAGATCTTCCAGATTGCTTTGGCAAATTTGCGCTTGCCTGTGGCTTTGGCGTTATAAATGCTTAATGCCCTGTCGGTCTGATAGCACTCGAAAAGGAACTTCAGGCGTTTTAGTCTCATCGTCTGGATCTTATACTGAAACTTACTGTCGGGCACGTTATATGCTGGAAAGATATCAACGAAAATGCCGTGATTTCCACCGGGATTCATCTCGATCTCCCAGTCAGTAAAACAGGCAGTATCGCTCTTTCTGATCTTTACATGCCAGGGATAAAAGCCTTCTTCGGTTTCCCATGTCTGAAGAAAATACGGATCCTTTAATTCTTCCTTTGCATACTTTATGAACTTATCGAGCTCATCCTTAAACATACAGATATCGAGGTCATCGTCCCACGGGATAAAGCCCTTATGCCTTACTGCGCCCAAAAGCGTACCGCCGTCAGCATAGTAAGTGATATTGTGTCTTTCGCAGATCTGATCAATCTGGTCAAGGATCTCCATCTGGACCGACCAAAGCTTCTTCATGTCGGCTGAAACTTTATATCCGTCTCTTATCTCTTCTTCAAGGTTCATAAGTTATATGTTTCCTTTAAGATCTTAACTGTATGGCCAAAGCCTGTCTCAGCGTCAAAGCATCCGTGCCATCCAAGGCCTGTAAGGCTGGCAGATTCCAGGGATGAATTGCTCATCGGGTTAAAGCCCTTGCGCTCTTCTTCTGTCGGAAGTTCCATACGGAGCTCAACGCCTGCGCTCTTTGAAAGGATCTCAGCCATATCCTTAATGCTGATAATGGAATCAGGATTTGAGATGTTATATGCATGACAATTCTCTCCGCAGAGAAGGACCTTGAGCATTGCAGATGCGCAGTCCAGGCAATAGCAGTAACTTCTGATCTGAGAACCGTCGCTCTTCATTACGATATCTTCGCCCTTTGCGACAGCATAAGACCAGGCAGATGCTACTCTCTTATCGTAAGGTGATGCTGTAGGACCATAAATGTGACCAGGACGAACAATTACTGATTCCATACCATATTCATCTGCATAAGAAGCGCAAAGGGTCTCTGCAGCTCTTTTTCCTACGGAATAAGAATTTCTGGATTTCAGAAGGTCGATATAACCGTACTGGCCTTCCTTATAAGGCTCAGTGCCCTCCTTCTCACCATATACTTCGCTGGAGCTGATATAAAGGATCCTCGTTGTTCCCTGCTCTTTCGCATAATCCAAAAGATATTTCATTCCGAGGAAGTTGCTCATCATGGTCTCAACAGGCTCTTTTACGATCATGTTGGGAGATGCATTGCTTGCACCGTGGATGATGTAATCGGCATGAACGTCGATAACGTTATCTGTTTTAGAAGCGTCATAAACAACGAAGGTAAAGTCTTCCCTGTTTACCTGATCACCGAATCTGGCGGACATTTCCTCAGGCCATCTGCCTGCGGCAAGGACCTTGATCTTCACATCGTGCGTGTCATTGTAGCGGAAGATGATATCAACGATCGCTGAACAAACAAGGCCTGCAGCTCCTGTGATCATGAGTGACTTTCCTGCTAGTCTGTCCAGTTCCGGAACTACTTCAATAACCTTATCAATGTCAGAGATCCAGGTTGGGTTACCGTATAACATATTCTTCCTCACTTAAGCCAGTCAGAACGCTTTGCAGCGAGCAAAGCCTTAAAGATATCGATATCTTCAACTGTTGTAAGCTTGATATTCTTCTCAGAGCCGGCAGAGAAATAAACCTGCTCGCCCATCTCGATCTTAAGAGTGCAGGATGCAACGGAATTAGTGATTCCGGCCTCAAGTGCTCTTCTGTGAAGATCACAGATATCACCGATCCTGAATGCCTGAGGTGTCTGTGTTCTCTTAAGTCTGTCTCTGGGATAGCTTCCGACTGATACGAGTCCGTCTTCTGTCTGCATCATTGCCTCTGCGCAAGGAATAACGGTTATGGCATTACCATGCTGCTTTGCGACTCTGATGTTGTCTGAAATGATCTCGGCACTTACCATAGGACGGATGGCGTCATGAATGAGGACGAGGTCTGTGGGTTCGAAATGCTTTTCGAGCTCAAAAACGCCGTTTCTTATTGAATCCTGACCATTCTTGCCGCCCGGCACAACATACTTGAGCTTGGAGATATTGAACTGCTTGGCATAAGCCCAGAGCACCTGGTCCCAGCCTTCGATGCAGACAACTGCGATGCAGTCGATCTCAGGGTGATTCTCAAACGCTTCAAGTGTATAAACGATAACAGGTCTCTCATTTACAGTGATGAACTGCTTCGGGATATCCTGATTCATACGGTTTCCAGAACCGCCTGCGATCAATAAAGCTACGTTACTCATGTCAGACCTCCGTATTGACCTTAAATTCCGCACAACTGTGAATTACCCTGTCCTTTTCAGGCGGGAGCTTCATATAGTCTTTATAAAGATTCTTCAGATATGCATCGTAATCTGAAGGGATCTTGAACATCTCACCGTTAAATTCTACCTCAATTAAGTCCGTAAAGAGCTTCTTCTCGAAAACCTCACGGTTATAGCTTATTGCCGAAGGAACACCGACGATGCCGGTCTCCTTCCTGGTGTGATCTAATTTGGAGCAGATCTTAAGATAGAACCTCATGCCAAAGAAGATATTAAGAAGTCCGCCCATCCTGCGCCTTGAAGCATAGTATTTCCTGACTTCCTCGTCAGTCTTGCCCTTCTCCAGGATGATCGGAGACGGATACTTATAGTCGCCGATAAAGCTCGAAGCATGGAAAGCAAAATCATAGATCTTGCCGATGAACTTTCTCTTTGACGCGGATGCAGGAATATCTTCGATAATGAAGACATCAATGAACACGCGTCTGTATTCTGCTGGAAGTCCGGCATAAACGACTTCGGTAAACACAGAGTTCTTCAGGAAGAGCTTCGGCTTTTTATTCGTATACTTGCCGTCCAAAGGCTCAACGAGATCGTACTTGTCCGTCATCTCGGAAAGCACAGCCTCTCTGAACTTAACATATTCAGAACGGAGCATCATGATATCAAGGTCGTCATCCCACGGGATAAAGCCCTTGTGGCGTACGGCGCCGAGCATGGAACCGCCTGACAGAAGGAATGTGATATTGTGCTTGTCGCACACTCTCTTAATATCCATAAGCATGTCGAAAAGCGTATTATGGAGGAGCTCGATCTGCTCATCCGAGAATACGAATTCACTGAATACTTTGGAATAAATATCCTTCTGCTTCTTCATTGCCATAACTATAAAATCCCTTATGTCTTACGCAAAAGCGTCTTATACAAAAACTTGCGGAGCCAGTTGGGCGCAAGTGCCCCTGCGCATCTGACTGTTGTGCACTTGAAATACTGTCCCTTGGTAATAAAACCTGTATCCCTCATGTACTTGAAGAGTTCTTTTACAGCTTCAGCATAAGCCTTTCCGCCTCTTCTCTTATACATGTTAGCGCCGGCACGCATCCAAAGGAGTGATTCCTTGATGTTATAGCCTCTGAACCCATGCTGCAGGACACGTACCCAAAGATAGTAATCTTCAAGCTTAAAAGGAATATACCCGCCCGATTCTTCGATAGCGGTCTTCTTATACATTATGCAGGGATGGTTAAAAGGACACCTTGTCTTGCAGTATTCATACACTTCATCAGGCTCTACAGGAAGTTCTCTTCTGGACTCAATGACGTCCTTGGTATCAATAAATTCCTCGATCGTACCTGAGACCAGATCAACATCATCTCTGGATTCAAATATCTTAAGCTGTCTCTCGCATCTGTCGGGATAAGAGATATCATCAGAATCCATACGGGCGATAAGCTCGTTCTTACACTGCTTGATACCGATATTAAGCGCGTTTCCGAGGCCGCCGTTCTTTTCGAGCCTGATAACATGAAGAACGCCGGGATGAGCCTTCTCATGCTCGGCAATAACGCTGTCTAATTCTTCGTTTAAGGGACCGTCGCAAACGAGTACAAAGTCATCAGTCTGAACCGTCTGATTCCAGATACTGTCCAATGCTTCACGGAGAAATTCTGCTTTTTCTTTGTGATAAACACTCATGAGAACAGAATAATTATCCATTGACGACTTCCTCTTTTACTTAAATCTCACTAGATAATATCAAAAATTCTAATAAAGACAAAATAATAAAAGAGGCAAATCAGGCAGGAGACACCGCCTTTGTCGCAACAACGGGGATTCCGGTCCCCGCACAGTCTTCGATAAGGACGTCGCCGATGGCTACCGGGGCCTTGCAGGAAGCCTTATTTATTGCGTCCATAACCTCGAAAATCTTATTCTTCGGAACCGGTTCTTTTGTCTTGCAGGATACACGGTCAACAACCCCGCCTGTGACCTTAATGGTCGTCGTGACAGTCCTTACCGGCGATTTGACCTCGTTACAGGCATATACAAAGCCTCTTTTGCAGGTATTTCCTTCAACGGCGATAATATCGTCACCTTCCATTGTGACAGTTATACGGCAGCCCATAGGACAGTTGATACATGTGAGTTCACGCTTTTCCATATCAGACCTCCGTAATCTCTATGAGGATCTCTGAAGGAGCCGCAGTAAGATCATCTTTCTTCAAGATCACCTGCTCCATCTCACCCGGCGTAATGATCGGCTTTCTTCTGTGAAGCTTAGTCTCACCATCGAAAAGAACGCTGATATAATTGTCCTTGTAGACGTTTCCTGACCTGAATCTTATAACGAGATCGCCATCTAATTCATTTACTCTGACAAATGACGGAACAGTATATCTGACGCCGTTTCCGTTCTTAATGTTAATGACAGGACCTTCTTCAGCTTTATTTGCCTTAACGAATCTTGCAGCACTTCTTCCCGCCCTGCCTGATTCTTCAGATACATAATCGACCAGATCATGTACATGGAGCACGTTTCCGCAGGCGAATACGCCGGGAATAGATGTCTCAAAGGACTCGTTTACAACCGGACCGTTGGTTGCAGGATTGATCTTAACTCCGGCTGATCTGGAGAGCTCATTCTCAGGTATAAGTCCGCAAGAAAGAAGCAAAGTATCGCAAGTTATCTCCTGTTCAGTACCGGGAACCGGCTTTGAACGCTCGTCTACTTCAGCAATGACAACTGAAGTCACGCGTTCCTTGCCCTTGATGTCGATTACCGTATGAGACAGTAACAGCGGGATATCAAAGTCGTCAAGACACTGGACTATATTACGCTTGAGGCCGCCGGAATAAGGCATCAGTTCACATACAGCCTTTACCCTGGCGCCTTCCAAAGTCATTCGGCGGGCCATTATCAGTCCGATATCGCCGGAGCCAAGGATAACAACTTCCTTACCCGGCATAAAGCCTTCGATATTAACCAGACGCTGTGCAGTTCCTGCCGTGAAAACACCTGCAGGACGGAGTCCCGGGATATTAAGCGCACCTCTCGGACGCTCACGGCAGCCCATGCAGAGAACAACGGCTCCGCATTCAACCGTAAATACGCCTTCTTTGCTGTTAACGGCAGTAACTACAGAAGATGCAACATCAAGGACCATGGTATCAAGCATATAGTGGATCCCAAGGCCGTCTAACTGATCTTCGAACCTTGCCGCATATTCAGGGCCGGTCAGCTCTTCATTAAAAGTATGAAGGCCAAAACCATTATGAATGCACTGGTTTAAGATACCGCCGAGCTCACTGTCACGCTCGAGGATAAGAATATTGAGATTAATGTCTTCCTTTGCTGCACTGATAGCAGCTGCAAGACCGGCCGGACCGCCGCCGACGATTACGATATCAGCCTTCATCTTTGGTCCTCCCGGTAAGTATCTTTGAATCTCCGCCGCTCTTTGTAATGGAATCAAGCGGAACACCCAGTTCCCTGCTTAAGATATCCATAACTCTCGGTGAACAGAAACCACCCTGGCATCTGCCCATTCCGGCTCTCGTCCTTCTCTTAACACCATCAAGAGACTTCGCGCCCAAAGGCCGTCTTATAGCATCAATGATCTCGCCTTCTGTGATGGTCTCACAACGGCAGATGATCCTTCCATATTCAGGATTGTTCCTGATGAGCTTTTCGCGCTCTGCAGACGGTAATTCAAAAGGTTTGACCACATCTTTGCAGATCCCGTTCCAGGTATCTTTCTGCTTTAAAGACAGCTTCTCAGATAAAAGCGAAGCCATGTATTCACCAATCGCAGGACAAGCCGTAAGTCCGGGAGACTCAATTCCAACGCAGTCAAAGAAACCTGGGCAACCTTCTGCTTCTTCAAGAATAAATTCACCGCCGTCTTCATGTGCGCGGAGACCGGAGAAGCCCGTAATTACCTGTTTTAACGGTAAGCCCTTAACGTTTTTAGCAGAGCCTTCCTGAACCTTAACAAGTCCCTCAGCCGTAACAGGAGCTTCATCCTTACTCTCAACATCGACGGCTGTAGGGCCGACAATGGTATTGCCGTGAACAGTGGGAGTTACGAGTATTCCCTTACCCATTTTCGTAGGCTGAGGGAAGATAACATGCTTTACGAAGCCTTCCAAAGAACGGTCAAGAAGCATGTAATCGCCTCTTCTCGGCGTTATGTGAAGCTTCTTATCCGATACGAGATTATGTATGTCATCAGCGTGGCAACCTGCCGCATTGATCACAGCGCGGGCATTGTATGTTATATCCGAAGCCTCAACGGCCCAGCCATCACCATCCCTGATGACATTTGTTACCTTGGTATCGAACTTGAATTCAACACCATTTTGCGCTGCACATTCAGCCAAAGCGATATTAAGTCTAAAAGGACAGATGACACCAGCTGTCGGAGCATAAAGCGCGCAGACTGCGTCATCTGAAATATTAGGTTCGATCTCACGAAGTTCATCAGCCTCAAGTATCCTCATGTCAGGAACTTCATTTGTAATTCCCCTGGCATAGAGGTCATCGATGCCACTTCGCTGGGCCGCATCCGTGCAAACAACAAGAGACCCGATCCTCTTAAAGGGGATATCAAGGTCCTCGCAAAGAGATGTCATCATCTCATTGCCTCTTATATTCATCTTTGCCTTGAGAGTACCGGGCTTTGCATCGTAGCCCGCGTGAACTATGCCGCTGTTGGCTTTGGAAGTACCGCAGCAGACATCCTCATCCTTCTCGATTACGAGCACAGAACAGTCAAAGCGCGAGAGCTCTCTGGCTATCGCACATCCTGTTACGCCTGCTCCGATGATTATCACATCAAATGAATTGTCCATAAGCCTTTGCACCAATAATCAGAAAAGCCGTTACGTCAATTCAATTATATCAATTATTTGCAGTCTGCGTCGTGCATTTCTTTCGCACGCTCGCTGTCAAAGCCCTCTGTGCTTTCCTTCTGGAACAAGATCTTAATGGTCTCGAAAATGATCTGGAAATCAAGTAAAACGCTGTAGTTTGCAATATATGTGAGGTCGAGCTTCAGCTTATCAAGTGCTGAAGTATTGTACTTGCCGTATACCTGGGCATAACTATACCTGGGCATAACCCGTAAGGCCGCCCTTGACCTTCTCTCTGAACTTGAATTCAGGGATATCCTGAGTGTACTTGATAACGTGCTCGTAACGTTCAGGCCTCGGTCCTACGATGCTCATATCGCCTGCAAAGATATTGAAGAGCTGGGGAAGCTCGTCCACTCTGCATGCACGGATGATATTGCCGACCTTAGTAATCCTGTCATCCTTCTCACCTGCCGGATGCGGACGTCCGTCCTTCTCGGCATCTACGATCATGGAACGGAACTTCAGGATCATGAAATGCTTGCCGTCCTTGGTTACTCGCTCCTGCTTGAAGAATACAGGACCGTGATCTTCGATCTTGATGGCAAGTGCCGTTATAAGGAAAATTGGACTGAATACGATAAGTGCAAGGCCTGAAAGGATAATGTCCATTGCTCTCTTCGCAAATCTCTGACCGAAGCTCATGCCGAAGTTGCGGCTCAAATACAAAGGCGTATCGATAACGTTGATACTGTCTGAGCACTTCAAGATAATATCAGCAATCTTCGGAACAACATAAGTCCTGACATCCTTATCAAAGCACAGCTTAATGATCTTATTCTCGATCTGTGAAGGAACGTCATTGATAAGAACGCTGGAACTCTCATTTATAACTTTCTCGAGATCGACACCG
>CACZML010000055.1 GCA_902782235.1 Oscillospiraceae bacterium | reverse complement strand
TTCTCCAGTTCGGCAAGCACATCAGGATAATCCTTCTTGCACATCTTGTAGACGCCGGCCTGGTCAGTCTCATAGACACTTGCTGCCTTGGTGAATTCCTTTATCGATATTTCCTTGTATTCCTTATCGTTCATAAGTCTTATATCTCCATGATTTCATCGATCGCTTTAAGAACAGGTTCGGCATACTTTCTCTCGCCGAACAGCCACTGCTCATGCTGCATGTCAAACTCCCTGATATCAGGATCACGGAAGTATTTGAGATATCTTTTCAGGTACTTCTCACCCATCTTTTTCGCATAGATGAAATGAGCTGTTGTGCCTTCGACATGTATATCGTCTTTTAAGTGAGTCAGAAGATCTGTGTAGTATTCATTCTTTATCGATCTGACATCGAACTTCGAGAATGCTTCGATGAAAGAATTTGCAACCTCATCACTCATCTCGAAAGAATCCATCATCATCTTCTTCGTCTTCTGCTTTTTCTTCTCGCTCTTTGTTACGCCTGTAAGCAGAGGTGTTACCAGTGCTGCCTGCAGTTTTGCAGCCAGGACGCCACTCTGGTCGAGATCTGAGCTTCCGAAGATCCCGTGGTCAACGTGAACGTTTTCACGCATGATCAGCTGTCCGACAAAGGTCCCTCCGAGAGAAGAACCGAGCGCACCGTCGATCCTGCCACCAAAGTTATCCTGTATGTATTTTTCGATCTTCTCCGTGACGGTGATCATATCCGGAAAGATAAGATCACTTCCGTCAAAGCCGTCGTAGTTAACGCATATCAGGTGATACTTCGCTTTAAGGTCATCTATGACGTTTAAGAAGTTAGACTGCCAGTCGCAGCATGTGCCGGGCAGGAGCATCAGAGTCTTGCCCTGCATGTTTCCCATCTCATCAAATGTCATCCGAATATCCCCCTCTTTTTATAGGGCTCAGATACGCATCCGAGGAAATCATAGCCGGTATCTTTTATGACCTTCTCAATGAGAACTGAATCAGGCTGTTCGTCACTTAAGAATGTTGCTTCTTTCTTTGCTCTGGAAGCCTTCACCTTCTTAGCTTCAGGAACCGCTTTTCTTATTGCGTCACTTACATGTGCCTCGCACATTCCGCACATCATCCCGTCTACTTTAATGGTTGTCTTAAACATAATTACTCCCTGTTCTTTAATACTTCTGCCGGTGTTATCTTTCTTATCCTGTTTGTAAGAACAAGATTTATTATCAGGTAAAGTCCTATGATCACTCCGAAGATCGCCACATACATCTCAGGCGGATAATCCGGTCTTATACCGACGCCTACATTGCTTACGAGATATCTCGGATAGACGTAATCCATGATCATCTTACAAAGCGGTATTACGATAAGTGCGCCTATTGCGACCATATAGAAATTGCCGTCAAGATACATCTTCCGGACTTCTCTTCTCCTGAATCCAAAGATCTTCATGAGCGATATATTGAATGACGATCTGTCGATCATCATCTTTATCATGAGATACATTACGACAACAAAGATTACTGCAGAGCCCGTCGACATGGTTATGATCATAGGTCCCATCATGTCGGAATAGATGCCGGCGGATTTCTCGATCTCGCTTTTCGAGACTGTGGAATAAAGCCTTCCGCTGTCGATATCAAGGGCGTGATCTGAGAAAACGACATTGTAGTAATCGTCAGCCAGGCCGAACATATCCCTTGCTCTGTCTATGTCCATGAACACCATCATCGACGCGGAATAATCGAATATATTCGACACCCTGAAAGCATATAATCTGCCTCCGTTGGTATCCTTGAGAGTAAACTCGTCGCCTACAGAAAGGTTATATTTGATAGCCACTGCAGAACTTAAAACGATGTCTGAGTCATTATCCGGAAGATCTCCGGTATCAAAGAACGGATTGTCCTTCGTTATACCCATAAGAGTGACATCGAATGTATAACCGTAAATATCTTTCTTAAAGCCTTGTGCAATGGCCTCATATCCGCCTTCAGGCACTTCCTCTGTCGGATATTTGTAGTTATACATGTATTCGAATTTAGTCTGGCTTACGTTGTAATCTTTAACCTTATTGCAGTAAACAAATGTGTTGAGTGACATAAATGCTACAAGAAGGCTCATGAACATGCCGAGGATGACTGCAAGTCCCGCGCGGATCTCACGAAGCATCTGTCTGATCCTGAACAGGTTAATGAACTTCAGGCCTTTGATATTAAGTTCCTTGCCGCGGACGGCCTTCTTCTCATTCCTGAGCAGCGCCAGAGGCGTCTTCTTAAGTCTCTTGCGGATGACCAGAACATTTACGATAAATGCGGTTACCGGAGGTACTACAAGGCCATATATAAGAATAAAAGGTGTTATCTCAACTTCCAGCTTAGGCATCGAGTAGTAGTTCAGAGAATCAGCAAGCTGTGCTTCTATTCCCGCAGGAGTCAATACAGCTATCAATGTACCGATCACGCCTGAGACAAAAGTCACGATGACGGGCACTGCGACATAGCTTAAAGTGAGCGTCCTTCTCTTTACCCCCATCGAATAGAGTGCACCTATGACCGAGCTTTCCTGATCGATCGTATGAACGATGAATACTGATATTACGTACGCGAAAAGAACTACGAGCAGTATTCCGAAGATAATGCTCGCGGAATAATTGATCTGCACGTCATCTGCTGCCGTATCGATCCTCGGATTATCATCGTGGTTCATGAACATCATCAGATTGGATGTCTTGATGTCGAAAACATCATCTACGAGTTCATTCGCCTCATCCGAGAGTTCATTTACTCCGTCTGAAAGCTCTCTTGCTCCCTTGGCAAGATCCTTTGCGCCCTTATTTAATTCATCTGAGCCATCGTAAAGATCATTAATACCTTTAGAGAGTTCATCCGCACCCTTCTTAAGTGCTGATGTGCCTTTATGAAGAGCGGTTGCACCGCTTCTTAATGCGTTGCTGTTCTCTTTCAGCTTCTTGATACCGTTATAAAGAGAATTAGCACCGCTGCTCAATGACTTCGCTCCGGAATCAACTCCAGCAACGCCGCTCTTGATCTGGGAATAACCGTCAGCCAGGTCTTTTGCAGGGCCTGCAAGACCTGCCGCGACACCTGCTACGTAAGGATCTTCGCTCTTAGCCATGGCAGCAGCGCCCTGGGCATACTGGTCAACGGCACTTCCGTATTGCTTTGCGCCTTCATTTAAAGCCTTGGTGCCTTTTGCAAGTTTGGAAGCTCCGTCAGATACCTGAGATGCACCTGAAGCCACCTTGCCTACACCATCGGTATATGCTTTGACGCCTTTTTCCATCTCGGCAGCACCGTCATCAAGATCTTTTACGCCCTTCTTAAGATCTGGCACTGCATCCTTAAGCTCTTTTACACCGTCTTTGAGCTCTCCGGTGCCGTCAGCAAGATCTTCGGCTCCGTCAGCCAGTTCGTCAGCACCGTCTTTCAGCTCTTTTATGCCATCAAGAAGATCGTCCTTTTTCTTAGTCAGTCTTTTCCAATACTCTTTGAAATATTCGTCATCGATATCATCGACATTGAATTCTATATCTTCCAGCGTATTCTTAAGTTCTTCCTCGCTCATGGCGCCGTTAAGAAGATAAGCGTAGTAATATTCTTCAGAAGACAAGGAACTTCCTGTGGAATACAGATCCTCATATGCTTTCGGAGTTAAGAAAAGAAGGCCGAATGATTTACTGTCAATGACCGAATCAGAGACCTTTTTAAGGAGGTTGTTGTAATCAGGAGCTGCACCGATTCCTGATACAGTGAACGCCTTCTCACCGATTTTTACCTTATCACCTATATGTACACCGTTTACTTCAGAAAATCTCCTCTCGATAACGGCTTCCCCGTCATTTGCGGGAAGTGCACCTTCGATTATTGATATCCTGTTGATATTCTCCCTTACCCTGAAGACTCTTAATACCTGCTGATCGTTTAAAGGATAATCAGCATAGAACATCTTCTCTATAGAGACTCCTCTGGACGTGATTTTCGAGAGTTCCTCATCACGCAAGGGCACGAAAACAGAGAACTCGCCGTCTTCCCTGCAAAGTTCCCTGTCTCTTAATTCCGTGTAATCGATTACCGTAGCTGCAGCGCCCATGAGGCTCGTTACGATAAAGATAGAGAAAATGATCAGTAGCGATAAGGCTATGTATCTTGCCCAGCCGGCTTTAAGATCTCTTACCGCTCTTCTAAATAATATCCACCCCATATCAGAGATCCTCCAGTTCCGCTGCCGGGGTCTTCACTTCGTTATAGTAATCCTTGTATATCTCTCCGTCTTTCAGATAGATAACATGGTCTACCATGTTCTTTATCGAGTTATTGTGGGTTACGATCAGCATCGTCGTGCCGTACTGCTTGTTGATCTTCTCCAGAAGGACCAGGATATCTCTTGATGTCCTTGAATCCAAAGCGCCTGTCGGTTCGTCACAGAGAAGCACCTTCGGATTCTTAACAAGTGCTCTTGCGATCGCACATCGCTGCTGCTGGCCGCCTGACAACTGTGAGGGGAACTTTTTCTGATGCTCCGTAAGACCAAGTATATCTAAAAGTTCATCAACATTAAGAGGATCCTTTGACAGGTATTCGCACACCTGGATGTTCTCTCTTACGGTAAGATTCGGAACAAGATTATAGAACTGGAAGATGAATCCGAGATTATCTCTCCTGTAATCCGAGAGTCTCTCGCCTTTAAGACCTTCAATAAGCGTGCCTGCCACGGAAACGTTACCCGAATCAATGCTGTCAAGGCCGCCGATGCAGTTAAGGAGCGTGGACTTGCCGGAACCTGATGTGCCCTGGATAACGCACATCTCGCCCTTCTCAACCTTGATATTAATTCCTTTAAGGACCTGGGCATAACTGCCGCCTTCGCCATAAGACTTTTTTAAATCTTTAGTTTCAATATACATAGTCAAACTCTCCGTTAATATGTCTGACTATATGTTAGTTCACGCTAACTGTAATATTACATCTATGTTTTTGACAAGGATTAAGAACCACAGAGGGTTATCTATGGTCAAAAAGTTAATATACGCTAATTTTTGTAAACCTAAACTGATTCTGATTCTCAAAATCAATAAATTCAGGCATTTAGAGCTCTTTATTCTTTTTAAGATAAACTGCCTTACCGTGTTTGATCCCCAGCACATAATCACAGCATTCCGAGATAAGCTCAGGATCGTGCGTGGAGACTATGACAGATGCACCCATTGAAGCTAATCCTTTAAGAAGCTCTCCCACTTTCTCCATATGCGAATAATCAAGACCTGATGTAGGCTCATCGAAAAGCATTATCTCCGCATCTGACGCAATAGCCGAAGCAATAGCAACACGCTGCTTCTGACCGCCTGACAGAGCCATGGGGTGAGTATCCTTATATTCCAAAAGGCCGAGGCACTCCAATATCTCATCGCAGCGTTTCCCGTCCTTAGCCTTCATGGAAAGCATTACTTCAGACTTAACACTGTCCGTAAAAAGCTGATGGTTAACGTCCTGCATTACCATATAACAGATCTTAAGGCGATCTCTGCCCTTATATATTTTCCCGTCAACTGCTATCTTTCCCCTGCAGTCACGCTCCAGACCGCAAAGACACCTTAAGAATGTGGATTTGCCGGTACCGTTCGGGCCGACAAGAGCTATTATCTTTCCTTTGGGAATCTTAAGAGACTCTATATTCAGATTAAGGAGATCACCGTCTGATTCTTTGAAATGCTTCTTGAAAATAAGGTAAGGGTGCTTTTTATAACTGAAGAAGAAATCCTTTAATTCAATCGCTTCGTCTGCATCACAGAAATAAGATGTGCTATCACCGAGTATATCCCTGATGAGCTCTTCTTCGAGTACGACCGGTCTTAACTTATAAGTCTTTACCTCTTCCTCGCCCAAAGAATTAAACTCATCGCCTGTCCACTCCCTTGCCATCTTGCCGTTTTCCATATAGATAACGCGGTCTACGGCATCCTTCAGATACCATAATCTGTGTTCTGAGATGACGATAGTCTTGCCCTGTCTCTTCCACTCCATGATTATCCCGCGAAGAAGTTCGATGGAATCGAAATCGAGATTTGACGAAGGTTCATCGAGAAGGATAACATCCGGCAGGAGTGCCGCTACAGAAGCACACGCGATCCTTTGCTTCTGGCCGCCAGACAGATTGAAAATACTTCTTCCCAGTATCTCATCGAGATCCATCTCAGCCACGACATCATTTAATCTGGCCTTAATTTCTTTGGGCTCAAGGCCGATATTCTCAGGTCCGAAGACGATCTCGCCGTCGGTATCAACCGAGAAGAACTGGCTCCTGGGATTCTGGAAGACCGTGCCGACAGTGCCGGCAAGCTTATGCAGTTCAGTCTGCTTTATATCGTGTCCCGCAACCCTTATATCACCTTCGAGTTCACCTGAATAATAATGCGGTATAAGGCCGTTGATGAGCCTTATTATTGAAGTCTTGCCTGAGCCTGAAGCACCGCAAAGAAGGACCGTCTGGCCCTTTTCAATATGGAGATTGATGTTATTAAGAGATCCGTCCCTAGAACCCTTGTACTGAAAGTTTACGTTTTCGAGATCGATGATACTCATAAGAAATACTTGTACATCACGAAGATGACTGTCGCGGCAGTAAGGAAAGCCATCAGAAGATAATCTGCAAGACCAAGCTTAAGCTCTATTAAGCTTGACCTTTTGGTCTCTCCGCCGAGACCTCTGGTGATTGCTGCCGCCGACAGTTCTTCGCCTATGTTAACGCACGAGAAAAGAAGCGGTATCATTCTGAATTCAAACATTCTGAGGACATTGCCGCCGCCTAACATGACGCCTCTCATCCTCATTGCATCGTTAATGGAAGAATACTCTTCTTTGATCGTCGGAAAGAAACGCATTACCACCGCAAGTGATACAGCGATGCCGTCAGGTATATGCATCTTCTGCATGCAGGACATGAACTCGCCAATCTTTGTCGTTCTGATAACATACCAGGCAGTTATAAGCGCCGGCATGAACTGTACGACGATTCCGCAGTAGCCTATAAGGAGCGAAGCGATAATGCCTTCTGAATTCTCCGAGATAAAAAATAACAATAAGACCAGAGCTATCCCGTAAGCCAGGAAAAAGCGCAAAGCTGATGAATACTTCTTCTCAAGGATCAGAAGCACGATGGGGATCAGAGTAATGATGATCCTGATCACCCACAGCACAGGCGTTGTCGCACTCATCATGGCGATGAGTGATACGACAAATACCATAAACAGCTTTGTTCTGGGATCGAGTCTCATGTTATACGATTCCGGCCTTTTCGAAATGCTTCTTTACAACAGCCTTGCCGATAACAGCTCCGATGCATCCGAAAACGAAGCAGAGAACAACAAGGATTCCGATCGTCTTTACATTGATCGCCGCAAAGAGATTATTTGCATATTCAGCAGAAAAACCGCCGTCGATAAGATCCTTACGGTAGCTTTCCGCTGTAACAAGGATCGGGAAATAGTTTGAGCAGATCCAGAGATTAAAAACACCGAAGCTGAGCACCGTCTTTTTGAAGCTCTTATAGTTTCCGGATTTAGCGATAAAGTCAGCTACAAGGCCTGAGATAATGATCAAGGGAGCTCCAAGATATCCCATGCCTCCGACGAACATGATGATCGCCAGGAGGACCGAAACGATCGTTATCATGCCGAATTTCTCTACCTTCGTGTAGAAGAGCATCATGGGGATGCCGCTTGCCAGAGGCAGTATGATTACATATGACGCTACGATAAAAGGATGGATATATCCAAGCATACCTAATGCGAATTCTACAGCAAAAAGTATTGCCGTGAAGATACCGATAGTTATAAAGTCCTTAGCCTTAAGCTTTTTACTCTTGTTTTCCATGTTGCCCTCCTAAGATTATGAAATTTTCCAGCTGACTGCCTGTTTTCTGCCGGATACGAAATTTTTATAAATGCCTTCCTGATTGATCAGGTCTTCATGTCTGCCCTTCTGGACTATCTGACCCTTATCGACAACGATGATCTGGTCTGCGTGTCTTACGGTCTTTAATCTGTGGGCGATCATGATGATCGTCTTTTCCTTTGTAAGGTTCTCGATAGCTTCCGTGAGTTCCTTCTCATTCTCAGGGTCAACGTTAGCTGTGGCCTCATCTAAGATGATGATCGGTGAATCCTTCATGATCGCTCTTGCAATCGCGATCCTCTGTTTCTCACCGCCTGAGAGCGAAGCTCCGCCCTCACCTACTAAAGTGTCGTAACCGTCAGGGAGTGCCATTATAAAGTCATGGCACGAAGCTTTCTTCGCAGCTGCGATAACTTCTTCCATAGAAGCATCAGGCCTTCCGAATCTGATATTATTTGCAATCGTGTCTTCGAAAAGATAAACCCTTTGGAATACGAAACTGAAGTTCTCCATAAGGGAATCAAAGCTGTAATCTCTTACATCCCTTCCGCCAAGCGTAACCTTGCCTTCCTGGACATCCCAGAATCTGGCAATAAGTGATGTGATCGTAGTCTTACCGCCGCCGGAAGGGCCGACTATAGCAGTCGTTGTATTCTCTTTGATATCGAGAGTTACATTATCGATTATCTTTCTGTTCTCATAAGCAAAGCTTACATTCTCAAGACGGATGTCTCTGTTAGCGGGCTTGATATCCTCACCGTCAATGTCCATCTGCGGAAGATCCGTGATCTCATTTGCAAGATCAACACCCTTTCCGATGATCTTCAAAAGTGCTGTGTATACACCTGCCGCATCGAGTGATTCAAAGATCATGAACGAGCACATGAGCATTGTGATCGTATACACAAGATCCATGGAACCAGACATATAGAACCAGATCGAAGCAGCAGCGATAACAACACCTGTGAGCTTGCTGATAAGCATCTGGATTCCCACAGCAGGAATAGCTGCAAGCTCAGCAGTTATGTCTGCCTTGACCTTACGGTCGATAGCTTTGGATACACGTGAAGTGTTAAGCGCAACGATATTGTAGTTGCGGATCTCTGCAATGCCCTGGATATATTCAAGAATTACTCCGACGATATCCTTGTCCGATTCGAGCTTCTCTCCTGCAACCTTTGCGACCTTATAATTTGTCACCTTGTTACAAAAGAAGAAAACAGTAATTCCTATAACGGCGATCAGACCGATCCTCCAGTCAAAGAAAAACATGCCGACACCGATTACCACAGTCGTAATGCTTCCCTGAAGAACCATCATTATCGCTCTTGTTGCGATATCTCCTACCTGCTCCATCGTATTTGTAGTAACAGATGTGATATGGCCAAGGCTCGTATCGTTGAAATATCCCATAGGGAGATATCTAAGGTGCTCTGCAATCTGGATCCTCTTTTGTGCGCAAGTGTCGTAACCGGCTTCCGTCTCGAGCATATGACCGAATCTGTTGATAGTCATCTTACCAACTGTGCTTAAAAGCATAAGACCAATAACGAGAAGTATTGTCTTCGTGTCTATAGACTGATTAATAACAGCACCGAACGCTACAAATGCTGCGGGGATCTTCATTGCGCCTAAGATAGCATCTAAAACACCAAACAATACTGCTCTATATAATTTGTTTCTGTTCTTCTGATCGCAGAAACCAAAGAATTTCTTTATATTCTCATACATTGAGGGCCTCCTTTCCGCTCATGGCAACACTTTCTGACTCATCCTCATCCCTTGCCATGCTGTGGGCAGCCCACATATTGCTGTAGAGAGGACAAGACTCAAGGAGTTCCTCATGTGTTCCTGACGCTTCGAGATTACCCTGGTTGATAACGAAGATCTTATCCGCATCAACGATTGTGGAAAGTCTGTGCGCGATTACTATAAGTGTCTTGCCCTGAACGAGCTTTGCAACACTGGACTGAACGAGAGCTTCATTCTCAGGATCTGTATATGCCGTAGCCTCATCGAGAATAACTACCGGTGCATTCTTAAGCATCGCTCTTGCAATGCAGATCCTCTGACGTTCACCACCTGACAGATGTCCGCCGGCACCACCGACAACCGTATCGTATCCGTTTTCGAGGCCTAAGATGAACTCGTGACAACCGGACTTCATGGCGGCATCGATTACTTCCTCATCCGTAGCGCCCTTTTTGCCCAATCTGATGTTTTCCTTGATCGAGAGGTCGAAAAGATAATTATCCTGCGCTACATAAGCTATCTGACTCATGTAGTAATCCAGAGGAATATCCTTGATGTTAACGCCGCCGAATGTGATCACGCCTTCGTCAGGATCCCACAAGGAATCGATGAGCCTTGCGACTGTGCTCTTACCGGAACCAGAAGGTCCGACGATAGCACTTACTTCACCCTGCTTTATCTCCATGGTAATGCCGTGGAGGACCTCAGCATCCTTATACTTGAACTTAACGTTGCTGAGCGTGATATCGGATCCCACAGGTTCTTTTGCAAGTGTCTCAGGTCTCTTCATGTCATCCCTTTCGAGGATCTCAGTAACCTCACCGAAGATCGTCTTGATCTTTAAGAGATCATCCGTATAAGAGAATGCAACAATAAGAGGTGTGATAAGGCCTGCAGAGAGGATAACGCTCATTACAAAGTTCTCGGAAGTAAGGCTTCCGTTCTTAATGAGCAAAAGGCCTACAGGCAACACGCCTAAGAATGTCGCAGGCATGAATGCCATGAATCCCGTCTGCCACCAGATGCATCTTCTCATCCAGTCGATGAAGCAGTCAGCGCCTTCTCTTGCTGCCGTTACGAACTTATCGTAAGAAGTCTTGGATTTACCGAAGGCCTTTATTACTTCAATACCATTTATGTATTCAACAGCAGTATCGTTTAAAGCCTTTGTCTTCTGGACTGAGACTTCATATCCGTTGCCGCTCTTTACAAACATTCCTGCACAAAGGATACCGCCGATAACTACAGAGATAAGATTGGCAAGACCCATTCTCCAGTCAAGTAAGATCAGATATACAAATATAACTATTGGAAGGAGAATGTTCGCCGAAAACTCAGGAATGATATGTGCAAGAGTTGTCTCCATGGAATCAACTCGCTCAACGATAATGTTCTTATATGTACCGCTGTTATCAGAGAGCACGGAGCCTAACGGGATCTTTGAAAGCTTCTCGCAAAGCTGTCTTCTTACAGTACCTAAAACATTGAAAGTTCCCATGTGTGATAAGGACGTCGATATAGAATGGCAAGTAAGTCTTAATATCCAGCAGATTGCCATAAGGATCAGTTTACTGAAGTAATAACTCCATTCCTTATTACCATTTAAAAGCTGTACTACCATGTCGGACATAATGAGATATGGTCCGAACGATAAGGCAACACCGATGACCGCGAGCACAACACTCCAGCCGAAATACTTTATTCTCCTGCCCGCAAATTCGAGCACCCAGGAGAACGTGCTTTTCTTCTTCACTTTTTACACCCCCGAAAATGAATATACGCAAGAGTTAGTCTAAACTAACATTCGGAAAACATAATAGTTAGACTCATCTAACTTGTCAACATAAATTTTCTTGATTTATCGCAATCCCTTGTGATAATTGACGTTTTTTGGATTTCCCGCTTGCAATTTTCCGATTGATAAATATAATGTTAGCCGAGACTAATTAGGTGAGACTAACTTCTGTACGCGATATCTTACTTAAATATTTATGTATAGGGAGAATGACATGATGCCTATTGTAGTTGTAGTAGCCGATTGCGGCGAGGAAATGATCGTAAGAAAGGTTGGCGGCAGTCCTGAGGTAAAACTTCACTTGGAGAACCTCGGAATCGTTCCCGGCGGCCTTGTAACCCTTATCAACGTTAACGACGGAAGCGTGATCCTTAAGGTAAAAGAATCCAGGATCGCACTTAACAAAGATATGGCCATGAAGATCATGGTATGACGGCGTTTATTAAATAAACAGGAGGAATATATGAAGACACTTAAGGAAGCGAAGGTTGGAGAGACCGTTACGGTCGTAAAGCTCCATGGTGAAGGCGCCGGGTGAAGGCGCCGTAAAGCGCAGGATCATGGACATGGGAATCACCAAAGGCGTTGAGATCTATGTCCGCAAAGTAGCTCCTCTGGGCGATCCGGTTGAAATTACGGTAAGAGGTTATGAATTATCTCTCCGTAAGAACGATGCAGAGATGGTCGAAGTCGAGTAATTAACTAAAGGAGCAACACTTATATGGCAAATCAAGAAATCAAGATCGCATTAGCGGGTAACCCGAACAGCGGTAAGACAACGCTCTTCAACGCTCTCACGGGTTCCAACCAGTTCGTAGGTAACTGGCCTGGCGTTACAGTAGAGAAAAAGGAAGGTAAGCTTAAAAAGCACAATGGCGTAACCATTACAGACCTTCCGGGTATCTATTCCCTCTCCCCTTACACATTAGAGGAAGTCGTAGCACGTAATTATCTCATCGATGAGAACCCCGACGTCATCCTCAACATCGTAGACGGTACTAACTTAGAGCGTAACCTCTACCTCACAACACAGCTTACAGAATTAGGTATCCCTGTCGTAATGGCAGTAAATATGATGGATATCGTAAATAAGAATGGCGACAAGATCGACCTCGACATGCTCTCCAAGCAGATGGGCTGTAAGGCTGTCGCTATCTCCGCTCTCAAGGGCACAGGCATCATGGCTGCAGCCGAGGAAGCTATCAAGGCTGCAAACGGAACAAAGACTGTTCCACCCCACTCTTTCTCTGGCCCCGTTGAGCACGCTCTGGCTCACATCGAAGAGGCATGCCTCCACGATATGAATCCTGATAAGCAGAGATGGTATGCAATCAAGATTTTCGAGCGCGACGAGAAAGTAATCGAGAAGCTCGGCATCTCCAAAGAGACAATGGACCACATTGAGAACGATATCAAGGCAGCTGAGACTGAGCTCGACGACGATGCAGAATCCATCATCACAAACGAGCGTTATGTCTATATCGCTTCCATCATCAAGAGCTGCTACAAGAAGCAGTCAAAGGCTAAGCTCTCAACATCAGATAAGATCGATAAGATCGTAACAAACAGAATTCTTGGTCTCCCTATTTTCGCTCTCATCATGTGGCTTGTTTACTTCATCGCAATGACCACATTCGGCGCAAACCTTACAGACTGGACAAATGACAACCTCTTCAGTGACGGTTTCTTCCTCTTCGGCATCGGCCAGAAGCAGTACGACGAAGACGTTGATAACTGGGCAGGCGAAGCAGTATTCGTTGACGGCGTTAAGGCTGTTATCGACGAAGCTGTCGAGAACGATATTACAGGTGCAGAGAACCTCCAGGCTGACTTCGAAGATGCTGATTTCGGCGCTTTCGAAGAAGACTATGGTTTCTTCGCAGATGAGCTCATGGAAAAGGGCTACGACATTGAGGCACCGCTCGTTGAATCAGGCGCTCTCGATGAAGAAGGCGAATTCACTGCACCCGGTATGGATGAGACAGAAGGCGCAGTATTCGTTCCGAGTATCCCTGATCTGGTTACAGGCCTCCTCGAGAAGGCTGGCGCTAATGAGTTCGTAACAGGACTTGTAGTTGACGGTATCATCGGTGGTGTCGGCGCTGTATTGGGCTTCGTTCCCCAGATGCTCGTCCTCTTCTTCCTCCTCGCATTCCTTGAGTCCTGCGGATACATGGCAAGAGTCGCATTCGTACTCGACCGTATCTTCAGAAGATTCGGTCTTTCCGGTAAGTCCTTCATACCTATGCTCGTATCTTCAGGATGCGGTGTTCCGGGTATCATGGCATCACGTACGATCGAGAATCAGCGTGATCGCAGAATGACCATCATGACAACAACATTCATCCCTTGCGGTGCTAAGCTCCCTATCATCTTCCTTATCACAAATGCACTTTTCCGCCACACTGCAATGGCAGGCGGCTGGGTAACTCCCGCGTGCTACTTCATCGGTGTTGCAGCAGTTATCGTCTCAGGTATCCTTCTTAAGAAGACAAAGATGTTTGCCGGCGATCCTGCTCCGTTCGTTATGGAGCTTCCTGCATACCACTGGCCGACACTTGGAAACCTCTTAAGATCCATGTGGGAGCGCGGCTGGTCCTTCATTAAGAAAGCCGGCACAGTCATTCTCATCTCCTCAATCGTAATCTGGCTCGGTTCCGTATTCGGAAACACAGACGCA
Organism: Oscillospiraceae bacterium; assembly: GCA_902782235.1. Taxonomy (GTDB): domain Bacteria; phylum Bacillota; class Clostridia; order Saccharofermentanales; family Saccharofermentanaceae; genus Saccharofermentans. Next base: position 6,161 of record CACZML010000055.1, on the reverse strand, counting down.
GGCTTTGGATTTGATCCTGACATGGAGCTTGAAGCTTCCGTATTGGGAATCGTCGGCGGTGCTATCAAGTGGATCTTCGCTCCTTTGGGCTTTGCTAACATCAAGGCAACCATCGCAACGATCATGGGTCTTGTTGCCAAGGAAGAAGTCGTTGGTGTATTCGGTGTACTCGACTTTGAAGGCTTGAATATGCTCTCAGGCTTCGCGTTCCTCATCTTCAACCTCCTCTGCGCTCCCTGCTTTGCAGCTATCGGTGCTATCAAGAGAGAGATGAACAGCGCAAAGTGGACATGGTTCGCAATCGGCTACCAGTGCGTATTCGCTTACGCAATCGCTCTCATCGTTTACCAGTTAGGCCTCCTTTTCACAGGCGCTGTAAACGTAGTCGGATTGATTTTCGCTCTGCTCGTTCTTGCAGGACTTGTGTACCTCCTTGTAAGACCTGCCAAGAAAGCAACGAAATAAAGGACTGTACTTATGATCGACTGGCTTGCCGCAAACTGGGTAAACATCTTAGTGATAGCATTAGTTGCTGTTATGATCTTCTTTGCGGCAAGAAGTCTGATCAAAGACAAGAAAGCCGGCAAGAGCTCATGCGGCTGCAGCTGCGCTAACTGCGCACTGGCCGGCAAGTGTCACAGTCAGAATAAAAAGAAATAAGAATTCACATGCCATAAAATGATCAAGGGCTGTCTCATTTCCGAGGCAGCCCTTATCGTTTACATTGTTATCAGAGTTATCAGCCGAATGCTGAGTAATCGAATTCACCGGTATTACCGTCGATATCCTTATAGTAGATTATCTTCTTCTCATGATCGAATGAGGTAAGATATTTGCCCCACAATGGCGCGAAAAAGTCATCGTCAGCTGTATACTCATTACCGTTCTTGTCGCTCTTATAATGGCACGCGATACACATAGAATCCTTCTTGAAATTACCCTCTTTGTAGCGCTGCTCGTCGGTCATCATGAAGTAAGACAGACAGTTGCCGGAATCCATTACATAAGTAGGATCCACATGATAGTTCTTTCCGTTGATCGTCACATAAGTCCATGCGTGACCTTCATCAGTGTTTGCATCGTTGCCGCCGCATACGGTAGCATCCACGCCTGCCTGAAGGAGCAGGAACGAAAATGCAACAGAGCATTCTGCGCAGATACCATGCTTTGTAGTGAAGAACCTGTATGCACATATGCCCTTTCATCGCTCATCTTGTAATACGTATCGTAATCGTAAGTATAGTTGTTGGAAAAGTAGATATAGAGAGCAAGGATCTTTTCGACATCTGAATAATCGTCCCTTAAGACTTCATTCAGAATACCTGTGACCATCTCCTCGAATTCTTTCTGCTTTTGGGCAAGTTCTTCTTTGGGGATCAGATACTGGAACGTTCCCTTTCCATCCTTAAACGCACCACCGTAATTCGATTCGGTATAGACTTCATAGACAGGCTGGAAGTTGGTCCTGAACTGACCGATCATCCAGTGGTAATCATCCTCGGTCTTTACTTCGAATTCGTCTTCCCCGTTCTGTACCGCCTTAATATAGTTCTTGTAGGCGTCATACATGTCTTCGCCCATGATATCAAGGAATATCGAAGACATGACGACAGGCTTGTATTCATAATGACCTCTTGCTTCCGTTGTGGTGGTCGCTTCTGCGCTCTCTGAAGTCTCAATGGAAGTCTCTGACTCTGTTGTGCCGTTAGTTGTTTGTGTAGTAACAGCTGAACAGCCTGACAGAATGCAGGCTGTGAGAATAACAGTTACTGTTTTTATCAATGATCTTTTCATAACACGTCTCTTTATTAGATTTTTAACGGCAGAATTATACAACAAGAATAATAAAAGATTGTGGCAAATAAACAGGCGGCTGCCTCAATTATCAGCCAATGAACTTCAGAGCCTCTATTGTATTCTCGGCAGTCATATCAATATATTTATCATCAACGAAACGCTGCGAATAATCAAACAGGATCAGTTTTGCATCAGGCATGCTGTCAACGGCTTTCATGGATTCAGCCTGATTCCTGGGCTCGAGGATCACTGTCGGTGTATAACATTCAGGAAGCATCTCATAAAGCCTTACAGCAAGCTTCGGATCTTTGGAGAATTCAAGATACTGGTTGCTGGACAGTTCGGGCTGGACGATTATCATTCCCTTGATCTCAGACTGTCTTTCAATGCCAGTATAAAGGGCGATAACGCCTCCTATCTCATGTCCCCACAGATAGATGTTATCCATGTCGATATCAGGGATATAGCGCATCTCATCAATTACCGCATAGAAATCCAGAACCTGCTTGAAATAGACATCCGAGAAAGTCTTATCGCCGCTTCCGCCGGAACGGCTTATTATCTCTGATTCATGTGTATTCTTGATCTGCAAAGCAGCATAACCGTTCTCATTCAGGATGCGTACTACAGAAGAATACAATGAATAATCGCTTCCGAACTTGCCGCGCATTACCACAGTCTTAAAAGGACCTGCTCCTTCAGGAAGGCTCAGTCTTGCTTTAACACTGCTTCCATCCCTGTAGAATGTGATATCTTTTATTCTGTCATATGTCTGCTTAACAACAGGCACAGAAGTCTCATAATCGAAGGGGGCCTCCCGCTTTACGGGAGCATCAATGACAGCCTCACTTACCAATTCGTCTATAATGCTCTGTTCATGCTCAGCAGCCTTGGGATCAAGAACCGAAAAGCCTGAGACAACGATCAGGGCCGCAAGGCTCAATGCGACAGCTTTATAGCTTGTCCTGGCAGGATGCTTAAGGCTCAGTAGCCTTCTTCTCATAGACTTATAGCCTGACTTCATTCCGGTTGTCATGGAGAATCTGTAGGAAGAATCCGATTTCCTTTGCATCAGCATAAGAAGGTCCTCGGCATATTTCTCAGCAGAGCCGCTTCCGTAAACGCTTACGACTTCCTCGTCACAGGCAAGCTCGCAGTCTCGTCCCGACAGGATAAAAGCTGCCCAGATCAAAGGATTGTACCAGTTAAGCGCAAGCACCAGATGTCTTATGATGACCCATATAAAATCACCATGCTTATAGTGGCAGGCTTCGTGGCAGATCGCGTATTCGCTTATTGCGGAAGGGTCCTCTTCAACATAGATCTTATTGAACAGAAGAAACGGCACGCCTCTGTGACTGATGCCGTAGATACCAAGTCCGCTCTTAGGATCTGTTCCAAGATACTTCCTGTTGCGTCTGCAGAATATAACGAATCCGGTGTTATAGACTGTCAGCAAAATGATAAGCGTTGCTGCCACGGATATATATGACACATTAAGGATAAGGCCTGTATTCACAGGGGTTTTCGAAGGCACACCAGCAACAGAACCTTCTCTCACATCTTTCTCAAAAGCAATATTCTGTTCGCCTGACATCTCGAAAACCATATCTGAAGCGTCATTATTTTCGACGTTTGATAAAGGCAAAGCATCATTGCTGTACACATTCTCGTAGATCACCTGCTCCACATTTGAAGGGATCAGATTACTTATCTCTTCTGCTACAGGAACGTTGATCTTTATGAACGGTGAGGCGATCATGTATAAGGGTATCAGCAGCCATAAAGCATACTGATGCCTTCTGAGCATCCTGCCGCCGGCAAGACGCCTGATGAGCATTATGGCAGCCGCTATAAGCGAGACACCGATAATGTAGCGCAGCATATTACCCTTCCCTGATGATCCTTTTGAGCTCTGCTAACTGTTCATCCGTAAGCTTGTCGGAATCCAAAAGATTGGAGATCATGAGGCCGACATTACCCTTATAGACTTTATCGAGGAAAGATTCTGTCTCTTCAAGTTCTGCTTCAGTCCTGTCGATTGCAGGATGGAATCTCTTGGCCTTGTCTTCCTGGACGAAAGTTACAGCGCCCTTTTCCGTCATGCGCTTCAGCATCGTAATGATAGTATTCTTAGACCATCCCGTAACGGGACGGAGTTCCTTTGTAAGCTCTGTTATAGTCATATCGCCATTATTCCAAAGGCAGTCTGCTATCTTCCATTCTGAATCTGATAAACGCATATTAAAACCTCCGATACTTATTTAAAAATATAACACTCGGGTAGACAACTAACAACCAAATGAACTCATGCACACCTGAGCTTCCTTCGCTCTTCCCTGCGCTCTTTTCTGATGATTCTGTTCTGCTTTGCCTCGTCCCAGTCTTTTATGAAGATCAGATATACAACACCTGCAAAGAAGGAATAAAGAGCAAGCATGATAAGGCTCGCGGCCGACGTTTTGTCATAAGCAAAACCGCCGCCGTAGAACTGGTTCTGCAGATACTGCATAAGCGTAATGTTAGTCATGAAGACATCGTACGCATTTCCGATATAAGAAGGCACCTTATACATGCCGACACCGTCAATAATAGAGATTACGGCTATGAAGAACACGATAGGCTTCATGCATGGCAAAGTAACCCTGGTAAACGTCTGGAATCTGTTAGCGCCGTCGATCTCCGCTGCTTCCATGACCTCGACAGGGACACCTGTAATGCCGGCAATAATATAGATAAACGAGATCCCGAAGTGAGAATAGATACTTAAGACGATTATGAAAAAGCGGTCTGACATAAAGAATTTAAAGTCTTCCTCAGTAAAACCGAATCCGTTCATAGCAGATGCCGCTGTGAGCAAAAACAGAGTGCTTCCGACAGTAGCTACAAAGTGATTAGTAAGGATAAAACCCATATCGGTGCCTTCAAGAAGTTTGGGCAAAAAGAATCCGGTCTTAAAGATCGTTCTGCCCTTCATCTTAAGTCTTCTGTCGGTGATCATGGCTGCCAGCCAGCATGTGAATATGAGCTCCGGTATTGCATAGGCAGCCCATATCGTCATAGTGTTCTTAAATGCCTTTGCAAATGTTTTTGCCTGGAAGATCTCAACAAAATTAGTATACCAGGGCTCTCCTATGGATGGCAGGAACTGGGCTTCGGCAATACCCATTCCCCTCATATGACAGAAGGCAAAGTAAACAGTATTTGCAAGAGGGTGAAAGTAAAAAAACAGGAATGCGGCAGCAAAGGGGATCATGAAGATATATCCCCATTTGTTATAATGCCTTTCCAGGTTTAATTTCTTCTTTCTCATATCAGTTTCCGGTACAATTTTGAGCCCTGAAATTTGTGCAGGTATACGAATGTATACCGATACTATATCACTCGGTAGACATATGTCAACCATAATGCTATATTGGCAATATAAGTTCACTAAGTGAGGTATGGATTACGGCTGAAAGAGCACTTACAAGAACCATAACCAGAAGAAGAGACACTGTACTTAAAGTGGTCTTGTATACTGTCTGCATAACGCTGACTATATTAAGCCTGTACCCTATTTTTCTTTTTTTCAAGGACTCATACCAGTATACGTTCATAGATGAACCGACAACCTTCGGAAAGCTCATAAATCATCCGTACAAAAAGTTCTCAAACAACTGGAAAGTCTTCTGGAACGCTTATCAGTATCTGTTCATAGGACTTAAGAATTCTCTCATCGTATCCGTCAGCAGCACGATCCTTACCGTATACTTCTCGGCTCTTACCGCCTATTCGCTTACAGCATATAATTGGAAGCTAAGGGGTATCTGCAACACGATCATTATGGCCGCCATGATGATCCCTTCCACCATCGCCACTTACGGATTCCTGCAGTTCATTTTCAAAATGCATTTCACCAACAAGCTTTTTATATTCATCCTCCCGGCCATCGCATCGCCAATGACGGTATTCTTCATGAAGATGTATCTTCAGGCGTCATTCTCGAAAGAAATGATCCAGGCTGCAAGAATAGACGGAGCCGGTGAATTCAGGATATTTAACCAGATAGTCCTCCCGATAATAAAACCGGCGGCAGCGACACAGGCAATCTTTGCGTTCGCTGCCAGCTGGAACGACACTTCAATGTCTTTCATAACGATTGCCCAGGTTGAGAAAAAGACTCTCCCACTTATGTTCTCGCCTATCTATTATCTGAAGCCAAATGACTTTCCTGTAGTCCTCGCATCGGTTCTGCCGCCCATAATCCTATACGCCTTCTTATCCAGACATATAGTCGAAGGCATCTCATTAGGCGGAGTTAAATTGTAAGTCCGGTTTTCAGAGCTTTTTGAAAATAGAATACTCGGCCCAGCTGTACTGGG
>CACZML010000054.1 GCA_902782235.1 Oscillospiraceae bacterium | reverse complement strand
AAAAAGCATTCTTCCGTAGCCGTTTCTGTGGAATTCTTTCTTAACGCCCATTACGGCAAGCTCGACCGTTGCATCGCCCGTCTGCTTAAGGCAGAGGAATCCTGCTGGGACATCATTCTCAAAAGCTGCCCAGAACGGCCAGCCTGCCGACTCCCTGATGTACTGCTCCCTGCTCTCTTCTACTTCAAACCATTCGGTAAGAGCTTCCAAGACCTCGCGTGAGATCTTCTGGCGCTCATTAGGATCTTCGATAAATCTGATCATATCTTCCCCTTATAAATTATTACTTCGCCCTATTTTACCATTCCAGACAATAGGAATCTCTGATAACTGGGTTATAATCGTGGAAAAGCGGATAACAAGAATAATATGGAGTCAATTATGATCAACTCAGGAAATAAGCTAATCTCTTCATTGCTCGCATTAACGGTCGTAACCCCAATATTCTGCGGATGTAACATTGTTACACCGCAAAATGTAGAGACAAGCCTGCCCACAGTACCTGAGCAGAGCACCTCGGAAGTCACCACTACAACATCTGAAACGACCGAAGAGACCACTGAACCTTCCGCTGAAGAGCGCGTCATTCTGAAGACTCCCGACGGCAAGACCGTCATCGACACCACTTATGTCCGCACGATAGCAGACGTCACTCCCGAGATGATGACCGCCGATTACTGGATCGGCGAGGACGATAACGAGATCCTCATGACCCCTGATGAGATCGCCGAGTTCAACTATAACAACAGAGCGATCATCAAAGCAGCCGACAACAAGACGATAATGCCCCATCTGGAAGACTTCGGAGATACATTCGACGGCAATATCTTAAGGACTTTCCTTAATGACAATGCAAATTCCATCCCCAAGGATCCTGCGAAAACATATCTCAACGGTAAACCGACAACGGCTGAATACTGGCAAAACCTTATCGCACTCTCAAATATCGATGCAGTGCCTGATACGATCACGGTAAAGTACGGCTTCTCTACAAAGAGACTGACCGTCAGGATGTTCCCTACGGAAGACAGGGTTTTCGAGAGCACATCAGACCAGTACTTCGATTCACTTCTTTACTCTGAATGCATGCCCTACATGCCCGTTGTAGTACTCCATGAGAGCACCGACGGGGAATATCTCTACGTTGTTTTCGACAGCTTCTCAGCATGGGTCAGAAAAGATGCGATCGCCCTCTGCAAGGACAGGAAAGACTGGGAAGCAAGGCAGAATCCGGACCAGTGGCTCGTTGTAACTGAAAGAGAGATCAGATTAGGAAACGACCCGTACAGCCCTCTTACAACCGACCTCGTCCTCCCTATGGGCACGAGGATGGAACTCGTTCCCGCCAAGAAAGCTCCACAGACCATCCACCAGCGCTCGACATACGGCAATTACGTTGTAAAGGTTCCCACAAGAGGCACAGACGGCTACATCAAGGATGAGCTTGTCCTGATCCCCGTATCAGACGATGTCAACGTCGGATATCTCCCTCTTACGCCCGCAAACATCGTAAGGCAAGCATTTAAGCTCTTAGGCGACAGATACGGATGGGGCGGTGACCTTCAGGCGAACGACTGCACCGGCATCACAAGAGAGATCTACCGCTGCTTCGGCGTGCTCCTTCCCCGTGTAGGCCAGTCAAGTTCCAAGGGCGTATTCAAAGTCGACATGAGCAAGATGAACGAGAAGGAAAAGCTTGCAGTTATTAATGAGCTCAGGCCCGGAAGCCTTATCTCCTTCCCCGGTCACATGACGATCTATGTTGGCTCCAAGGACGGAAAGCCTTACGTAATAAGCGCCTGCGGCACATTCGTAGCACCCGCGCCCGGCTCGACTGAAGCAATACATCCGGAGAGCGTTATCCTCAACAGCCTTTACGTTAGGACCAGAGGCCTTGTGACCTGGCTCGACAAGTCAACAACGGCGCTGACGATGAAGAAGGCAGTGCCGGAAAATACTGAGGGCTGAAGCCGGCAGGCTCCCTGTCTGTAATCTTTGCCCCTTTTTTTGCATCGACAATTATATAAATTCGCATTTTTATATAATTGTTGGCCATTTTTCGAGGCAACAATTACAGAAGATAAATTCTGTACCGCTAATAGCCTTACTTAACGATCTCGATATTATCAACGCTCTTATGTGACCAGTCATTTGCAAGGTTCATGTTCTGCCAGTCTGATCTGTGCGCACTGAAGCTTATGGTCAGCGTATCGCCTTTTGCAAGCGAGCCGCTTCCGACAGTTATCGTAAGGCACGTGTCCCTGTCCTCGCCGGTGCAGGCGGTATATGTTCCCTTAACCTTATCGGTCAGCGCAGTGTATTTGCCTGAAGCAGAATTCGTTGCAGCGTGATAACAGTCGAAAACCATCTCTCCGCCGTCTTTCGTGAAGTAGTAATTGATCTTTATCTTCGACAGATCGACTGAAGATTTTCCGTTATTGGTTATCTCAAGCGTTCCTGCTATCGCATTAGCATTAGAGTTGTTATTGTCGTATTTCATCTTAATGCTCAGGTCACCTGAAGATGCAGTACCGGAGCCGCCTGAGACTTCTGTTTGCGCCGTTGATGCAGTTCCCTGCGAAGTGCCTGTTTCTCCTGATGATCCCGTGCCTCCTGCTGATTCACCTGAACCTTTGCCCTCTTTATCTGGCAGGGTTCCGTATACAAGCTTGCCGTCATCAAGAAGAACAGCACCATTGATGTATGAATAATCGTTCTTGTTATCCCATGTTCCGTTAGGGCTCGTCATCCTTACCTGGATCTCAGACTTATACTGCGACTGCCCGCCCGGTCTTAGGCTGCCGTCATCAAAAACAACGGAAAGATAGTAAATGTGATTTTCCTCATTCCATACCTTAAGGCCGTCTACTCTTCCCGACTGCATATAGTTTGTGGAGATCTTTACGCCGGAGGCATTTCCGCCTGCCTTATAGATCTCTGAAAGATCAACATAATATCTGAATTCGAGTTTGGTTGCCGCTCTTGCAGGCCACGCTGTCTTGTTATAGACAAGAGCTTTAATCTCTGCAAAATCCTTGCCTTCAACATTAAGACTTGTGTCGGCTGAATATTCGTCAGAAGATACATTTTCGACAGCACCGAATGCTATCAGAGTCTTACCGTGATACTTCGAATACATGGCCGCCATAAGTCCTGTAAAACCTGCATTGTAATCGCATGCGACTTCATTCTTGTTGTAATCACTTACGGTATCAGTATAACCGTCGGAAGCATCAGGACCGCCTACGAGAGCGCCGTATAGCGTATGCCTTGATTCACCGGGTTCATTCATGTTGTCACAGTAGGAACCCTGGCTTGTCCTGTGGTGAGGATGCTTGGGAGAATTCTCGCCGAAACCTACCACATAAGATCTGCCTGAAGAACCCAGTGCGTAATTAGCCTGTGACACTGCAAAATCCCAATATGTGGAGACCTTGTCCTTGGGGCATCCGTCCCATCTGCAGTATACGGTTGCGACAAAAGCAGTCGTCGAAGCATATCTTAAAGAACCCCACTGGTCGAGCCACGCAAGACCTTTGGGTGAATATGTTATCCTCTTGCCGTCGGTGGTACCGCAGGACCAGTAATCCAGATGCTTCTGGACTTCATCCTTGTAGCTCTTCTCGCCTGTTATCTTTGCGAGAAGAACAGCTGCGCCGATATGAACGTCATCCCAGCAAAGTGCCCAGTCGTAATCGTGGCCGGCTTTGGTGAAGCAGGTTTTCGCATTATCAAGATACTTATTATCGTTCGTAGCCATATAAAGCCAGCAGCCTGCCCATGAGAGCTCGTCGTAGAAGCCGCTCCATGAGTTATAGAAACCATTGGCTGCGGTATAGCCCGCATCGCTTCTCGTCGAATCAGCAAATGCATAAAGGCTCTTTGCATGCTCTAGACAGAGCTTGGAATAATCAGCATCAGAATCCTTGAAAACAATTGATGCGGCAGCAAGTGCAGCAGCGGCCTCACCTGTAACGGCAGAGCCGGGATTATCCTTTGTGACCTTGTAAGAAGGCCTGTTCATGGTCATGACTTCGCAGGGGCCCCACCATGAATGGTCAGCATTGCCATCACCTACCTGATAGTAGAAAACTTCATTCCCGGGATGGCACTTGATAAGGTAATCCGTGACCCACTTTATATCGCCCAATGCATATTCCATCTGTCCGCTCTTCTCATAAGCTTCCTTATCTTCGTAAACGGACCAGCTGAGCATGGCTGCAGAATAAGCCATAGGGAGATTGAATTTGACGTTGTCGCCGGCATCGTACCAGCCGCCAGTAAGATCAATGTTATTGTCAGATCCGTCTGTAAGGCCTGAATCACCTCGCCAGTTGCATCTTGTTTGTTCGGGGAGCTTTCCGCTTCTCTGGAGTTCATAGAAAAGGAGCGACTTCTGAAGGGCTTCGCCGTAGTTATAATCACCGGTTCCCTCTATGCCCTCGTAACCATTGCCTTTCTCAGACAGTTTCTCAGTGGAATGGGCACCGCCTGATACGCCACTGAAACCGCCGTCTGATGTCTCTGACGATTCAGCAGCAACGGTCTCAGAAGAATCAGAAGCAGTTCCGTCTGACTCTGTTTCAGGACCTTTATTGCAGGCGGTAAGGATGAATGCGCTGATGAGGATCAGCGAAATAGGTTTAAGAGCTCTCTTCATATGCCCCTCCGGAAAGTGATAGCCACATTATAGTACGACAGGCTCTGATATCCTTAAAGCCTTAATTTCGAACAGATTTATAAATCATTGTTTATCTTTATTTATTGGGATATACTTTCACTTATAGGGGATAGGCAAATAAACAAAACCTCCTACGTAACAATTGGGCCCGGAAACATTGAAAAAGAGAGGAATAGACATGTTTTGTAGTTCCTGTGGAAAAGAAATCGAAAACTCAAAGTTCTGCCCTTTCTGCGGTTCACCCGTAGATTCCGCAGAAGCTCCCGCAGCAGAGGCTGAGGCTCCCGCTGAAGCAGCTGAAGAGCCTAAAGCAGAGACTCCTGCTGAAGAACCTGCAGCAGAAGCACCTGCAGAGGCAGTTGAAGAGCCTAAGGCTGAGGAAACCGCTGAAGCTGCTCCCGAGGCTGAAGCACCTGCAGAAGCAGTTGAAGAATCTAAGGCAGAGGAAACCGCTGAAGCAGCACCCGAAGCTGAAACTGTTATTGCAGACGCAGTAATTGACGCGGCTGACGCAGCTAAGCTCAAGACTTCTGCAGAGGAGACTCCCGTTGAGCCCGCTCCCGCTGCACCTGCAAACGCATTCGCAGCAGCTCCTACAGCGACAGAGCCGGTAACAGACGCATTTGCAGCTCCCGGAACAGTAGATGCAAATAAGCCCGTTGAGGCACCCGTTGTGGCAGAGCCTGAAGCAGAAGCTGAGAAAGAGGAAAAGCCTAAGAAGAAGGGCAAGAAGATCGCGATCATAATCATCAGCATCGCAGCTGCTTTGATCCTTCTGGCAGGTGCCGGTGTCGGCGTATTCTTCTACCTGCTCAACAGCAAATATACTCAGGCTACAGAGGCTTTTGAGAACGAGGATTACGAGAAATCATTACAGCTCTTTACCGAACTTAATACATATAAGGATTCCGCATATTGGGCTGAGGCTTCACAGGTTGAGCTTGATTACCAGAAGGTCGATGCTCTTGTTGAAGCTGAAGACTGGGACGGCGCTGTAAAGATCCTTAAGGAAGTATCTGATTTCTATGATACAGACACAAAGGGCGTTGAAGCTTCTGCACTTATGACAGACTGCAATATCATTAAGGACGCTTTCAACGATAAGAATGCAGGAAACTATTCAAGTGCTAAGGGTAAGTTCAGACAGCTTACAAAGCTTAAGGACAAGTACGCAAAAGAGCCTGCTCTCTGCGAAGCTCACGAAGCTGAGAAGAGCAAGCAGTGGATGACTGTTATAACTACCTGCTACGGTATCCAGATCAAGGATTACGAGCTTAATTACCTTAAGAATCCTACAGGCGACAACGATAAGATCATCAGCGATGCATTCACTAAGGATTCTGATGACTATAAGGCAATCGAAGCAATCATGAAGCCCGAAGGCGACGAAGAGAAGGCTCTCGTTGAGACAGCACTTAAGGGTCTCAAGCTCAAGCAGGCTTTAAGACTTGCCGACGAGATGAAGTACGATGAAGCTCTTGCACTCCTTGAGGAACTCGGTGATTTCGATGAGGCAAAGGCTAAGTACACATCAGTCAAGGAAGAGTATCAGAAATACAAGGATTCTTATGCCGCAGCTGAAGCTTACTACAACAATGGCGAATACTATAAGGCAATGATGGCCTGGATGAAGATCGAGAAGTATCTCGACTCCAACGAAAGAGCTAAGTCATGCGAGCAGAAGATGCCTTCCAACGGTTCCATGAAGAAGGGCAGCGGTGCCATCAGCTTGAAGATAAAGGCTCCTGCCACAATGAACACTCTCATCAGAGTCTATAACTCCAAGGGAGAAGTTGCAGCCCAGGTCTTCGTCGAAGCAGGTAAGAATGCTACTGTTAAGCTCGGTGCAGGCACTTACACAATGAAGGTTGCTTATGGTAACAAGTGGTATGGTGAGAAGGACCTCTTCGGTGGCACAGGTATCTACCTCCAGCTCAAGAACGGTACAAGCAACAACTTCACATTGAAGAAGAACCACAGCTACACATTGACACTCCAGTCAGGCACTTCAGGAAATGTCGGAGCTGACACAGTTTCCGGCGGTGCAGGCGGAATGTAAGAGTTCTTAAAACTTAATTTTACAGAGGCTGTCTCATACGGGGCAGCCTCTTTGTTATAATCGACAATATATGTGCCGCAAGGAGATTGATAATGAACGGACCTGCTCCCATTAATGACAGAAGACTGAGATTTGATTCTTTTGCAGAAGATAACCTCTTCACCAAAAAGCCCCGCCTCCCTGCCATGGGATGGAACAGCTGGAATGCTTTCGGCAGCGGCAACACAGAAGAGCTTACCAAGGCAATGGTCCTTAAGCTCAAGGAATTAGAGCTCGATAAGTTAGGGTTTAAGTATGTCGTTTTAGACGACGGATGCTATCACCCGGAGCGCGTTAACGGCCACCTTCAGGCTGACAATATAAAGTTCCCTTCAGGCTTTAAGGCAATGGCTGATTTCGTCCATGAGAACGGCCTTAAATTCGGCATGTACAACGATATCGGAACCAGGCTCTGTTCAGGTGCCGGAGTCGGCATCTACGGGTTCGAGAAGACCGACTGCGAAGATTACATTAAGTGGGATATCGATTTCATAAAAGTCGATAACTGTTATTACATGTGGGACAATGCGACATTCGCAGATCCTGAGAACGCAAAATATTCATATGCTCCCAACATAAAGCGTATCGAGGTTGATGGTATCACTTACGATGCAGAAGACGCAGAGATCACAGGCACCAGGGCAGAAATCATAGACGGCTATGCAACATATATCGGAACATTCGACGGCACGGCTCCCGACCACTCACCTGTCGGGCTCCGCTCGAGCGAACTGGTTTTCCAGATTAGATCTGACGAAGATAAGAAAACAGACATAAAGATCACATACGCTTCAGGCGCCTCTGAAGGCGTTGGACAGTGGCTCCAGGTCGCCGTAGGGGAAAACATCTTCTACGATGCGTTATTAGCGCCTACGGAAAGCCCTGAGGCTTTTACGATATCCCCTGCAATTCCAATAGATCTCTCCAAAGGGATAAACAAGATCCGCATAATGAATCACAGAAGGCAGGAAAACACGCTTCATTCTTATGCAGAGATAAGACATGAGCTCGAAAATGCCGGCGACAGGGACATCGTATTCTCCATCTGTGAATGGGGCAAGACACAGCCTCAGAACTGGGGACACAAAGCCGGCGATTCATGGCGCATCTTAAACGACATCACATTCCAGGTCGGTTCTGACGGCGATCACGGCACGGCCGCATGGGAAGGCGATTATACGACAGCAATCACTTCGCAGTATAACAAAGCAGTAATAATGGATGAGTTCGCTGGCCTTGGCAAAGGCTGGAACGATCCTGATATGCTGGTCATAGGAATGGACGGAATCGATGAGACAATGTGCCGCTCACATATGGCTATGTGGTGCATGCTGAACTCTCCCCTTATGCTCGGTCTTGACTTAAGACGCGTAACCAAAGGCGACAGCCTTTATAACATCATTGCCAATAAAGATCTGATCGCGCTCAACCAGGATGCACTTGGCGTTCAGGCAAAAAGAATATTCACGACTTATAATTGCGCTGAACCGGATAAGGAATATATCCGCGACAACAACAGGATAGATATCCTCGCAAAGCCCCTTGCAAACGGCGATATAGCTCTTGGATTCTTTAACTTGAGTAAGGAACGGAAGGCTGATGACCCGGCCGTAAGTGTTGAAACGATTCTTAATGCAACCGGCGCTAAAACAGCGGGGAAAGAACTTTTCGCAAACGCAAAAGAATACAGGATAAAAGACCTCTTCACCCAAGAGGAATACACCTCCGGTTCCCGCGAATTCAAAGCAGGAATATTAGAAGCCTGTGACTGCAAAGTTATAAGGATCACTCCCCTGTCATGACCACTGATGATTTCATAAAAGAGCTTTGCAGCAAGGCAGGGATCGAATACGCCGGTGTTTACACGCGCGGACGCAAGGAAGGCTGGCTTGAAGCTGAAGACGAACTTTTAAAAGCTCAGACTATAACCCGCAAAAATGTTGCGAGGATCTGCCACATGTATCTTCTTAAAGTCATGGGAATATCAGATCTGGATATCAGCGGAGCAAGTAAACTAAAGGATCTGTACGACTGCAGAGTATGCGCAAACCACATTGCGCAGGTTTATTTGCGCGGCATAATGGACGCGAAGAATATCATGCGTGATGGTGAATTCCTTTGGTTTGATCTTAACGGCGAGGATGACGATGAAGCAGACAGAGAAGCTATACGCCGTCTGTTACTTATCCATGTTGGCGATCATGTGCATCAGGATATGAGCGGCTCTTGAGAAGCCCCCTGAATAATCTGCCTTATCGAGAGCATTAGTTATCAGCGTCGGATTGTCGGTGCCGATTACGTCTACATCACAGCTTACAAGATACTGGACCGTATCGTCGAGATCGACTGTCCAGCAGAATACCTTTATTCCCTTCTCGTGCATGGCGCGGACGAGCTCGGGCGTAACGTAAGTCTCTTCGATCGTAATGTTGTCGGTATATTCGATCTCATCAAGAGCGCCGACTGCGATAACCATGCAGTAACCCTTAGTTATCGTCGGATCGAGCTCCATTATCCTCTGAAGCCTTGAGGCATCCTGGGCAATTACCATAACATTGTCGTGCATGCCCGTCTCGTTGATGACGGCAAGGACATTCTCTTCAAAGTTCTTATCGGCAGGATTGCCCTTGAGCTCAACCTGGACATTCATGTCGTTTTCTTTCGCGAGCTCTAAGGCTTCTCTTAATGTCGCTATACGGACATGCTCATAATCACCGGGCATCCAGCTTCCCAATTCGATCTTGGACAGATCTTCATAGGTAATGTCATGTATCGCGATGTTTCTGCCTGTAACTCTCTTGATCGTTGAATCGTGGTTGCAGACGATAACTCCGTCAGATGTCTGGTGAACGTCCAATTCGATCCACTTAAGGTTCTCGCTTGCGGCAAGTTCGAATGCAGGCATCGTGTTCTCCGGAGCGTGTACATTGTCACCCCTGTGCGCACATACAAGAGGTCTGTCGACGCTCTCGAAAAGATAAGCATATCTGTATGTCATGAAGCCGAGTATCAGAAGCGAGACAGCTGCAAGGGATGCAACAAATGCTACCGTACGCTTCATGGAATATTCTTTAAGCTTATGGACCTCACCTGATACAGTCTCTTTCTTGGTCTTATCGTCAAGGAACTTGTAGAACAGCACGGTCAGCGCGGCATTGTTGATCGCAGGAGAGAAAAAGCTCTTGAGGATCTGTCTTAATGCGTAAGTATATGTGCCTACTGCTTCAGACTTGGCTACGACATTGCCCGTTCTTCTCATGAATGACATCAGCTCCTCGCCGTTTACAACGAGCACTGAAGAAACTGAGTTGATCGCAAAATTCAGAATAACTGTTAACAGGAACATGTGGAGGAATACTTCGACCATATGGCCCTTGCAAAGCTTCCTTGATAAAGAGCAGCTCTTGAAGAATGATTCCTTCTGCAGTATAAATCCGTTTATCGAGAAGATATAGACCGTAAGGAATATGATCAATACCCAGTACAAAACGATATAAAGGATATTCAGCCATTTCGTATAGTCTATGGTCTGGTTGACAAAGCCCGGCAGGATCAACTTGAACGTTGAACCTGACAAAGGCAGGAGCTTGGTCAGAGGAAACAGGACGAGGATGAATATCATCATCGGCCAGTTCTTCGGATTAAGGGCCTTCCAGCAAGCGCGGAAACCGGCCATGAACATACATGTGAGATTTGTCTCACGGCCTGCCTGAGCTACCGAGAACGTGTGAATGAGTCCTGCTATCTCGAACAGGGACATGAGCGTAACGATGACCGCAAAGATCAGCATCATTAAGATCGACAGAGGGTTAAAGATAACCTTCGTAAGATTGACGGGGGCGATATAAGTAACGCCGCTTACAAACATCATAGCCTTGATGAGGAGCTTCTTCAGAAGCGATGTCATAGCAGCTGTGATTATCGTACAGAAAAGGATAAAGAGCGCAGTCTCAACATAATCCTGCGTAAACAAAAGCAGAACGCGCCTAAAAAAGTGTCCAAAGCTCTGAAAATACTCTGTGACATGCTTTTTTATTATCAGAAACACTTTATCTATCTTTTCCAACTTATCTTCCCTTTTTTCGCATCGGTCTATAACAATGAATATACGCCTTTTCAACTGTAAATGAAATCTTTTGGTATAATTCTAAAATTAACGAAAAAGGTGTTTTTGAAGAAAGTATGAAAAAGACAGGGATAATATCCATTCTCTTAACAGCTGCTATGCTCATGGGCTTTTCCGGATGTCAGAACAAGGAAGTAAGCCCCTCATTACAGGAGGCTTCAGATACAGAAGCCACCACAGTCAATCCTCTGACTGACGATATGTGCGGCGGCTATCTTGAAGGATACGATACTTTTAAGGTCACCTCAGAGAGCCTTACAGACGGCGTATGGGATGACATAACCTCAAATACTGATATTGGCGCCAACAAGTCACCTCAGCTTTCCTGGGAGCCTGTCGAGGGCGCAGGACTTTACGTGGTCTATATGTTCGACACCAACACCAACGGTTATCTTCACTGGAAATCAGGAAACATAACCGAGACTAATCTTCCTGAAGGCTGGGCTTCACCGCTGGAATATAATGGCCCCCACATCGGCCACGGATATACGCATAATTTCGACATTTACGTAATAGCTCTTAAAGCCCCTGTAGAGAAGCTCAAGGGCTCTGTTAACGGCCAGAACAAAAAGCTTGGCGAATTCATTAAAGAGCTCGACACGGATAAGGACGGCAATACCGGAAACATTATCTCTTACGGCAAGATCTCAGGTCTTTTCACCGATTCCAGATTCAGGAACGGCAAGACACCGGAATCAACGCCCGTAATGTAAGATCTCAGACGATATTCTTTATTCCCTCGCAGATCCTTCTTGCTACAAGAGGGTTGTTCATCGTGTAAAGATGAATACCGTTGATATCGCTTACGAGAAGGTCGATTATCTGGCTCAAGCAGTAGGATATGCCGGCGTCGAAAAGCGCCTCTTTGTTATCCTCATAGCGGGATATTATCTTCTGGAATCTTGCCGGGAAAGACGCATGGCACAACGATACCATCCTCTTTATCTGCGCGGCATTGATAACAGGCATTACGCCCGGAATGACCGGAACATCGATATCTGCGATCCTGCACTCCTCATGGAATCTGTAGAAGATCTCATTATCGAAGAAGAGCTGGGAGAGCAGTACTTCCGCTCCGGCATCGACTTTTTTCTTAAGGCTCTTTATCTCTGTGACAACACTTGGAGATTCAGGATGGCACTCCGGATAGCATGCTCCGAGAAAGCAGAAATCATCCTGATTCTTCAGGTATGAGATAAGATCGGACGAGTGCCTGAAATCATTCTTGGCCGGAATATTAGGGTTCGGGTCCCCCCTTAGGGCAAGTATATTCTCGATGCCTTCGCCTTTAAGGACTCTGGCAAACTCGTCGATCTCATCCCTGTCATAATGCAGGCATGTAAGGTGGACCACAGGCTCGATCTTGTAGTCGTACTTGATCTTCTTCGCAAGCTCAATTGTACGGTTACAGTTGGAAGATCCGCCGGCACCGAAAGTAACGCTTATGAAGTCAGGCTTAAGCTCTGCCAGGACCTCAAGTGTCTCGTCGATATTGTCGAGCTCGGCGTCCTTCTTGGGCGGAAAGATCTCAAAAGAGAGACTTCTTTTCTTCTTGTAAACCTGTGATACTTTCATGATTTATCCTCTTATCTGCTTTGCAGCCGCAACGAGGTTCTTAAGACTCTTAACAGTCTCCTCATTGCCTCTTGTCTTAAGGCCGCAGTCGGGGTTGACCCAAAGCTTGTTATCTTCGATCTTTGCTCTCATCTTTGTGAGCGCATTTACGATCTCCTCTACAGAAGGAACGCGGGGGCTGTGGATGTCGTAAACGCCCGGGCCTACTTCTGTCTTGAAGTTGTTCTCCTTCAGTGAATCAAGGATCTGGAGGTCAGATCTTGATGCCTCGAAAGTAATGACATCAGCATCCATTGCGTCGATAGCAGGAATGATGTCCGTGAACTCGCTGTAGCACATATGTGTATGGATCTGAGTCTCAGGCTTGACCTTGCTGTGAACGAGTCTGAATGCGGGGATAGCAAAATCAAGATATTCGCTGTACCAGTCAGACTTTCTCAAGGGGAGCTTCTCTCTTAAAGCAGCCTCGTCGATCTGGATGATGTTGATACCGTTTGCTTCAAGGTCTAAAACCTCATCTCTGATCGCAAGAGCGATCTGGAGGATGCTCTCCTTGATGGAGATATCTTCTCTAGGGAATGACCAGTTAAGTATCGTAACAGGGCCTGTGAGCATGCCCTTTACAGGCTTGTCTGTGCAGGATTTTGCGAACTTGGACCAGAATACCGTGATGGGTGCTTTTCTTGATACGTCGCCCCAGATGATCGGCGGCTTAACGTTTCTTGTACCATAGGACTGAACCCAAGCCTTCTCAGTGAATACATAACCGTTCAAGTTCTCTCCGAAATACTCGACCATGTCGTTTCTCTCGAACTCGCCGTGAACCAGAACATCAAGTCCGATCTCTTCCTGGAGCTTGATGCACTCTGCGATCTTCTGCTTGTTGAACTCAACATATTCTTCCTTGGACTTTAAGCCCTTCTTGAATTCCTGTCTGTTCTTTCTGACATCAGCTGTCTGAGGGAAAGAACCGATAGTTGTTGTCGGGAACAAAGGAAGGTTAAGTATGCCCTTCTGGATCTTCTCACGCTCTTCGAAAACAGGAAGTCTTACATAGTCAGCATCTGTGATTGCAGCGACCTTCGCCTGAACTTCCTTATCCTCGCTGTCTACCCTGCCTTCGAAAAGACTCTGGTTCTTCTTAAAGATCTCATTATTTTCGAAGTCTCCGCCGAAGAGAGAAGCGATCTCATTAAGCTCTGTGAGCTTTTCTTCTGCGAATGCGAAATGCTTCTTATAGTCTTCAGAGAGCTTGGTCTCATTTGCGAGCGTGTAAGGAACGTGAAGAAGTGAGCATGATGTGCCTAAAACAACATTTGCTACACCAAGTTCATTAAGAACAGAAAGAGTCTTCTTATAGTCGTTTCTCCAGATATTCTTACCATTTACAAGGCCTGCAACGAGGATCTTGTCAGCGGGGAAACCATTTGTCTTAACGAGTTCTAATGTCTTTCTGCCTTCAACAAAATCAAGACCGATAAGATCAAAATCAAGTGAGATGACTTCGTTATATGCGTCCCTGATATCTCCGAAATATGTCTGGAGAAGGATCTTTGCACCATTCTTGTTAGAAAGGATAAGTGAATAGATCTCCTTAAAAAGATCGATGTCATCGCTATTAAGATCTCTTACGAGATAAGGCTCGTCGAATTCAATAACCTTAGCACCGGAAGATGCAAGAAGTGATACGAGCTTGATGTATTCTGCAGTAAGAACAGAATATACGTCGGAGATCTTCTTTGAGCCTGTGAACTTTGCAAGCTTCAAGAATGTGAAAGGTCCGACAAGTGCAACCTTTGTATCAACGCCTAATTCCTTGGCTTCAATGAATTCATCGAGGGGCTTGGAACCTGTAAGAGCGATCTTTGTATCGTCGTCAAGTGCTTTAACGTTGCCCTTGTCTCCCTGATATCCTCTTGCAAGAGCAAAATATGTCTCAAGCTCTGAAAGGCCCAGATCCTTATATCTCTGCGGAATGACATTGAAAAGGAATGCTGTATCAAGAACGTTATCGTAGAAAGAAAAATCATTGCTGGAAATGTATGTGATCCCTGCTTCCTTCTGCTTAAGAAGATCTTCTTTTCTGATAGTCTTAGCGACGTTCAGAAGTCCTGCCTCATCAAGTTCGCCATTAAAGAACTTCTCTGAAGCAAACTTTAATTCTCTGTCCTTACCGATTCTCGGGTAACCGATTACTGATGTGTTCATTTGTATTTCCTCCATATTCGCGGCTGATTTATTGATTGCGAGTATATGCCCACCAATTCAATAGGTAAAATACATATAATTGCCGATTGCCCATAGATAAAATCTATTGCTAGTGGTAAACTCAATACGGAATCTATTTTCGAAGGAGGCCGGTCCATGACACTCAAACAGCTCCAATACATAGTAACCGTTGCAGAAGAAGGCAATATCACCAACGCAGCAAAGAAGCTCTTTATTGCCCAGCCGAGCCTCACTTCAGCGATC
>CACZML010000053.1 GCA_902782235.1 Oscillospiraceae bacterium | reverse complement strand
TGCTCTTGCAAGCGCATCTTCCATACCCTGCTCAAGGATAAGGCTCTCGATACGTGCGATGATCATGAAGTCATCTGTGAGCTGTGCTCTCTTACCTGCAGCGATCTTGGCGCTCATCTCTTCAATGGTTGCCTGTGTCTGCTTAACCTCAGTTCCGAACAAAGAATTTTTCTTAAGGCCCTTCTTATCCTCGATGATTACAGCAGAAACGCCCATTCTCTCAAGTGAACGCACTGTATAAACAAAGTGCTCAGTAAGTCCGCCTGTATCACCGTCGAAGATGATAGGCTTTGTCGTAACTTCCATGATATCGTCGATAGTTCTGAATCTTGATGTCATGTCAACGAGCTCGATATCGGGCTTACCCTTAGCAGTGGAATCACAGAGAGATGAGATCCACATAGCATCAAACTGGTCTAATCTTCCGTCTTCCCCTCTGACAACAGTCTTCTCTACTATAAGACCCGTAAGGCCGGAATGTGCCTCCATAGCTTTTACGATAGGCGTCATGGTGATCAACTGACGGAGTCTCTTTCTTCTGTACTCAGGCATAGCAAGTTTTTCTTTAAGCTGAAGATCGATCTTCTTTGTATTCTCACTATATGTGTAAGGAACATCGATGATCTGGCCGCCATAAGCCGATAACAGCATTTCAACATGGTCACGTACAGCTTTTTCCGCGCCAGACTTCCAGTTATCTCCATGAATAACAAAATCAGGATGGATCTTCTCTATTACGTCATCATAGAGCATATTATCCTGAAGGATTACCTCATCAACACCGTCAATGGCAGAATATAAAGCGATTCTTTCTTCTTCAGTAGTTGTGGGGAACTTAGTGCAGCGGATCATCTCCCTGTCGCTAAGGCAGCCGACTACAACTCTGCCATATTCCCTGGCTTGATTGATTATATTAATATGGCCTTCATGAATTACATCCGTGCTGAAACAAGCAAATGCTGTTTTCATTTACATTCCTCCCAAAAGAAATATATATAATTATAATTATTATTAAGAAAAATACAAAACCGAAATGCCGAACGTTAAAACCGGCTGAATTTCAGTGCCTTTTGATCAATTATTTATTTCTCCGACGACAATGATCTGATCGTCAGCATATTCACTTATGAGTTCCTTGTTTTCTTCAATTTCGCTCATCATTATCGATGTGACCTTTACGCTCCGTAAGTATGCACCGGCCACATAATCAACCTGGAAAGGCGCATAATGAGAATCCGCAAGATAAGATTCGTCCCAAATTACCAGATATTTGGCATCAGTAAACTCCATCTTCTCTTCAGCATATTCCGAGAGCTTATTCCAAGGCGTGGAATCGATAAAGAATTCATGCGGTGAATACTGCTGTTTGCCGGAATAGATATAGTTATATCCGAACATCAAATGCCCGAAAACAACGGTCAGAACTATAAACGCGGACATCTTAACCGGCATCTTCTTATCTTCAGACAAAGCCATATTCTTCATCAGGTGATAACAGAACAGACCAACAATAAATACTGCAATCGATCCCATATACCTGAAACAGCAAGACAGAGTCTCAGCTTCATACGCATTCATCGAGAACAGATAAGTCAGTGCCAGGAAGAACACATAAAGGAAGTAAACAACGAACGAATACTTCAGAAGGTCCAGATAATCTCCACCGATCTTTTTCAGCTTATGCAAAAGCACTAACACTAACAGTACAAGGAAGCATATCCATACAACAGACACTTGTGCATAAGCTCCCGCCGGATTAAAAGCCATCGCAAATACGTTGACTACTGTTGTAATAATGGATTCAGATGTCTTGGCAGATAACAGCTGGCTGTACCTTTCAACGGACACAGCCTGATTACTTATGTTGATATTCGCATAGATAAATGAGTTTCTTAACCTGTAAAGAAGAGTTAAACCAACAGGCAAAAGGAATGTCACTAATACAGGGACAAGCTTCTTTTTCTGAGCTTTTGCTATGTACAGGATAAGGATAAACATCGCGAAAATAAGACCTGAGAACTTAGTCAGCTCCATAAAAGCCATGAGAGCGATCAATACAGGAATGCTGATCTTATCCAACATAAACTCATGATCGTAAAGATAAAAGACAATGGCCAAAGCAAGCAAAGGCAATGTGCAGTCAACAAGGAGGCTGTATGTGCTGACATCTATAGCACAGAGCAAAACCGAGCAAGCACTGATTCCCGCGTATATAAAAGCTTTTGTCGAAGTGGAGCTTTTCGAGGGTAAAGCCGAGAAAAAAGAACAGCAGCATGCAAGATTTATGAGAGATTGAGCCCAAAGACAGTTAGGGACACTGAAACCAGAGGCGTTGGTAAAGAAGTAGATCCATGTGGCCGTTCCGGGTGTATATGTCGTAAACCTGATATCAATATTGGTCGGAAAAGCATTGTCGGCGTGCAAGACCTTGCAGATCTTATACCAGTGGCTGAAGTCGTCAGGATGGGATAATCCGACATTTCTTGTAATGAAATATGCCCATACAAGGCCAACCAGCATGAACAGCAATGAAGGCTCCATAAAGAGCTTAAATATGTTCTTATTACCTGTTTCTATCTGCTTTACGATTGACACCGGAATAAGCGTAATGCCGATTACAATGACGATATATGCACCCAGCTTAAGTAGTCCTGCTAACCCGAAGACATAAGAAATAACGGATGATCCTGCAATAAACAACACCGGGAAGACAGCAGGATTATCCTTAACATATGTCCTGAAAGCAAGATAAAAGCCGGCAAAGGACAATACTAAAAGAAAGGTCATCAGAATATTCATAACACTAATATAACACTTTTAGTGTTTGATATTCTTCTGA
This sequence comes from Oscillospiraceae bacterium, assembly GCA_902782235.1. Taxonomy (GTDB): domain Bacteria; phylum Bacillota; class Clostridia; order Saccharofermentanales; family Saccharofermentanaceae; genus Saccharofermentans. The sequence goes on along the minus strand of CACZML010000053.1, from coordinate 21,040 downwards.
CAGGGTTATGGAATAACGTCAGAATTCAACATTCTTCTTATAGTCAATATTATAGGCGCAAAGATCATCACCGATGCGGCTGCAAAGAAGGAAATGCTCTTTGTTCCAGCCATAAAACCTGCCATGTACTGCTGTAAGGTTGTAACAGGTAAATTTAATGCTGAAAAGCTTTTCATATTTGGGCAAAGAATAAACGGTCATGACATCAGATGTATTATTTACAAGATAAATAACACCAATGTCTTCATCACATATAAGGTCAATTATTCCCTCACCTTTTGCGATCTCTTTGAGATCTTTATCATAGACACGCCATTTCTTAACCTGATCATTACCATTACTCATATTATCGGCAACTATGTATCCATACTTATATGAGTAATAGAAACCATCTTCCTTATTGATCTTCGCTCCGTTTGAAAGATTTATTATCTCTTTCGTGCCGGATATGGAATCGTAATACATATCACCTTCACCGAAGCTGTACCAGTCTCTGAGATATGTACCGCCCTGAACAGGATAATTTAATGAGTTGATAAGCTTTAGATCCTTGTCGTATACACTGGTCTTATTATTTTCAACGACAGCTATCCTTCCAAAAGAAGTCATTACATCAACGGCTTCAGGCACTTCCAGTGTATTAACTTCGTTCCAGTCACAATCGTAAAGGTGAATCTTGCCGTTAATTACGGCCATATACCTGTCAGAAGATACCTTTCCGCTCATTGCATTTTTATCTCTGAGAAGACATTTTCCGCGCATGTTATAGGCTGTTATTCCCTTGCCTGACACGTCCTGCTCAACGATAACGTTTCCGAAGATCTTAAATGAACTTCCCATGTTATTAAATGAATAAAGAAGTTTGCCCGTGCTGTTGTCAACAAGCATAGTTTTGTAATAGAACTCACTTCTGTTTATAAGAATTGTGCTCGCATCATTGGTATAAAGCGCAGAAAGCTGCGACTTCTCAGCATCTAAATCCAATTCGGACTCATCGATAATTATCTTCTTTGAATCCAGTAAATTAAGTTCTTTATCAACTCCTGTTATCCATAAACAATCGTCGGAAACACTGGTTCCATAATATACGGCTTTCGATTTATTTGTTCCTTGAACTTCGGAAATACCGTCAAAGATAAGACCTGTAAACTTAGCGCCGTCAGAAGAGAGTATTCCGTATTTAGCTACGCCATCCTCAGTTCGTCTGACAATAAAAGATTTTGAATCTTCGTTATAGCTGACCGAATCAAATAAAGGACGGCAGACAACATCGCCGTCAATCGTTAGGAATCCGTAAAGAGCCGTATCCTTCTCTTTCTCCCAGGCGTCCTCATTATATTCTGTGATATTCGGAATGATACGTCCGTGGTTTGCCGGATTGAAATCAATAGACATGGCAGTTAAACCGGGGCCTTCCGTCAAAACAGCATCTATTTCCTGTTTTATCTTACTGACATCGACCGAAGTTTCGCTTGGCGCACTTTCACTAGTACTGCTACAACCTGTGAAAACCGAAACGGTTAATATAATTGCAGCCAACAGACCAGCTGACTTTCTCATTTTATAGCCTCCGTAACCGGACATAGTTATCCTGTTATTTACTATATATACAGTTAATCAAAGAATAATGTTGCAGTAAATCTCATCTTTCCATAAGCCAGATCTCAGATGACTTGGGCTGCAAGGTGGAACCGCCTCCAAAATCGTGAACAGTGCCGGAAATGAGCTCTTTTGCCTGTCCGCATCCTGCATCGAAATGTGCAGTGTAGCAGTTATCATCCATATTGATGGCAACCATAATCCTCTGATCACCTGAATTGCGCTCGAAAATAACCTGCTTATTTGTGAGTACAACAATACGCAAACCACCGTAATTAAGGGCATTCGAGCTCTTTTTAATCTCAGACAGCTTTGCAATGTGGTCAGTAAGAGAATTCCATTCCGGCTTATCGAAAGAGACTCTTAAAGCAGGATCTCCATCCTCTTTTCTGGCCCTGGTGCCCCACTCGGAGCCATAATAAACACAAGGAATTCCGGGCATTGTAAAGACAAGAGTATAAACAAGCGGAAGATTACGCTCATCATTTAATATTGAAGCGATCCTCGTTACATCGTGGTTATCTGCAAAAGATAAGAGGTGCGCTCCCCTGCATACAGTCCAGTCTTCAGGTCCGAAAAGCCTCATAAGAGAATGCATTATCTCGAACATGTTTGCAGAATTAAATGACGAATAGATTCCCTTATAGCACTGATAGTTGGTAAGTGAATGCAGATGCATGTCATTTAACATCCTGCCGTATTCGCCGTGAAGGACTTCGCCAAGCAGGAAGAATTCATTCTTCTTGCCGTCTGTAAATTCTCTGAGTCTTCTTAAGAACTCATGGTCAAGGCAGTAAGCAACATCAAGTCTTAATCCGTCTATATCGAAGAAATCGATCCAGTAATTGACCTTATCAAGAATGTGATCGATAACCGCGGGATTTCTTAAATTCAGCTTTACAAGATCGTAATTGCCTTCCCAGCCTTCATACCAGAAGCCGTCATTATAGTTGGAATTACCGTCAAACGAGATGTGAAACCAGTCTTTATATGGTGAATCCCAACGCTTTTCCTGAACGTCTTTGAATGCCCAGAAACCTCTGCCTACATGGTTAAATACACCGTCAAGGACTACCTTGATTCCTTCTTTGTGAAGTGTATCAACAACTTTCTTGAAGTCATCATTGGTGCCAAGTCTGGTATCAATAAGACCGTAATCTCTGGTGTTGTAGCCGTGTGTATCAGATTCAAATACGGGAGAGAAATAAATGGCATTGATGCCAAGTTTTTTCATATGAGGGATCCAGTCAAGAACTTTAAGGATCCTGTGCTCTAATTTGCCGTCATTTTCGAAAGGTGCTCCACAGAATCCCAATGGATAGATCTGATAGAACACTGCTTCTTCATACCACATTTATACTTTACCTTCCTTCTTTTCCTGCGCTTTTAATCTTGCACAGGTAATTAGTCCGCCGAGTCCCATAAAGAATATGATGGCAACTACAACGATACCGATATATTTTTCTATCTGAACAGCGAAAACAGAGATATCACCCAAATCTCTGTGAGATAATGCCCACTCAAGAGCAAGGCTTGAGACCATCGCATCTACTATACCGATCTTTCTTAAAGACAATGCAGTAAGCGACTTTGACCTGTGAGCCCTGAATATATTGATCACGGCAAGCGTTACTTTATAAAGAACGTAGACTCCGAAGATGTAGATCAAAAAACCTGCATAGTTGTGAAGCACATTAAACTTAACGATAATGAACATATTAAATGCGATCACAACGTCGAAGAATATGAGATTCCAGGAAAACTTCCTGTAATTCCTTCTCTCACTGAATCTCTTGCCTTTAAAGACAGCACCCCTTCCCGCTCTGTAAAGGACAGCTACCCTGATCCAGAAAAGCAGGAATGTATAACATGACATCATAAAGAGCCAATAAGAGAAAAACACCAATGACATTGAAAAAAGGAAGCTGGAATAAACGATATCGAAAACCGCAGACGGCAAAGTCAGGGCAACTGTCGTGCGCTTATAATCGGTCACATATTCCCAAAAGCGCTTGCCCTTAGACTTTTTCTCTGCTTCCGGAACGGTCTCACCCACAGTCTCTACGGGTAATTCCTTATTTTCCGGGATGGCCGTCTTATCCTTTTTCATAACTTTTAGTTACGCATTGAATGGATCGGTGCCGGGATCCTTCCGCCTCTGTGAATGAAATCAGCGCATGAAGCTCTGTTTACATCCATAATGGGAGCCGTGCCCAAAAGTCCGCCGAACTCAACACTGTCACCGACCGTCTTGCCGGGTACAGGAATAAGTCTTACAGCAGTTGTCTTGTTATTGAATGTACCGACAGCCATCTCATCTGCGATGATGCCTGAGATAGTCTCTGCCGTTGTATCACCCGGGATAGCGATCATATCAAGACCTACAGAGCATACGCATGTCATGGCCTCGAGCTTTTCGAGCTTTAAAGAACCTGATCTTGCAGCAGCGATCATGCCCTCATCCTCTGAAACAGGAATGAACGCACCGGAAAGGCCGCCGACATAAGAAGATGCCATGATTCCGCCCTTCTTGACTGCATCATTGAGCATAGCAAGGCAGGCTGTCGTACCCCAGGTACCGCATGTCTCAAGTCCGAATTCCTCGAGAAGTCTTGCAACAGAGTCGCCAACTGCAGGTGTCGGTGCAAGCGAGAGGTCAATGATTCCGAAAGGAACCTTAAGACGCTCGGATGCTTCTCTGGCAACGAGCTCACCTACTCTTGTGATCTTAAATGCAGATTTCTTAATAGTCTCAGCGACAACGCCAAGGTCCTTGCCCTTAACGCCTTCCAATGCATGCTTAACAACACCAGGGCCTGAAATACCGACATTGATAACGCATTCAGGCTCGCCCGGGCCTAAGAAAGCTCCTGCCATGAACGGATTGTCTTCGGGCGCATTTGCGAAAACAACGAGCTTGGCGCAGCCAATGGCATCCTTATCCTTTGTGGCTTCAGCAGCCCTCTTGATAACAACACCCATATCACGGACTGCATCCATGTTGATACCGGTTCTTGTAGAAGCGACATTAACGCTGGAGCATACGAATTCTGTTGCAGCCAGAGCATCAGGAATGGAGTTGATGAGGACTCTGTCAGAATTGGTATAACCCTTCTGAACGAGAGCTGAGAAACCGCCGATGAAGTTAACACCGCAGGTTCTTGCAGCCTTATCCAAAACCTGTGCAAAAGGCGTATAATCCTTTGCACCGCAGGCAGAAGCTACAATGGATATAGGAGTAACAGATATTCTTTTATGAATGATCGGAATGCCATATTTCTTGCTGATAAGTTCACCTGTCTCGACGAGCTTGCCTGCATATCTGCAGATCTTGTCATAGATCCTGTTACAGGATTCCTCAACTGTCGGAGCAGCGCAGTCCATAAGAGAGATACCCATTGTAATTGTACGGATATCAAGATGCTGGCTGTTGAACATCTGCATCGTTTCGATTATTTCATGTTCGTTGATCATAAATAGCCCCTCAAAAAGATAGGATCAGATGGTGTGCATTGCGTTGAAAAGACCGGTGTGCTGGATCGTGATCTGGACACCAAGCTTATTGCCAAGTTCTGTAAGTTTGTCTGAGATATCAGACTCTTCAATAACCAGGTCCTTAAGGTCTACCATCATTACCATGGTGAAGATGTCGTCTAAGATCGTCTGGGAAATATCATTGATATTGATACCGTAATCAGCGAGGAGACGTGAAACGTCAGCGATAATACCGACTCTGTCCCTTCCAAGAACTGTAACTACGGCTGTATTCTTCTCATTGCTCATATGTGTTCCTCCTTCAAAAAGAGTATTCTGTCTAACGATATAATACCTCAAACTCCCGAAAATTCAGTAATAATCAGGAATCCAGCAAAGAAAAAGCAAGTTTATTAGCGCATTTTATTCCGTCTATTGCAGATGACATGATCCCTCCCGCATATCCTGCACCTTCACCGCACGGGAAAATGCCCTTAACCCCGGTACTTTGGAGGGTTTCAGGATCTCTAACGATCCTTACGGGAGACGGACTGAATCAGGATCATCAAAGCCTTTGATCTTCCTGCCCATCTGAGCTACACCATCCTTAATGGTCTCAAGGATCACCTCAGGAAAAACTTCTGAAATGTCTGAAGTAACAACACCGGGCATAAACGATGGCTTTACCCTGCCAAATTCTTCAGTTGTCCGGTTTTCGATAAGGTCTCCATATCGAACAGCAGGAGCTTTACCTGTGCTGCCGCCTGCAACAAAAGCCTTATGCTCTAATTCTTCCTGGAATTTAATGCCGTCGAGAATGCCGTCTCCATAATCATTACTGTCTATGGGAACTAAAATAGCGCTGTTGGAGTTAACATTGTCTCTTGCCCTTAAACTCATACCATTGGTGCAGACGCTTCTCTCATCGGACTGTGCAGCTACAACTTCACCGCCGGGGCACATACAGAATGTATAGAGCTTACGGCCGGTCTTCGTATCCACTGAAAGCTTGTAGATGGCAGGCGTAATATCAGGAGAATACATGGAATCAAAGCCAAACTGGGCAGTATCAATATCCTTCCTCAGATGTTCTATTCTGACACCGACAGAAAAAGGCTTCGACTGCATATCTATACCAAGACGGTTTAATGCTCTGAAAGTATCCCTGCTGGAGTGGCCAATCGCAAGGATCAGGTTTTCGCAGGGTATCTCATAGGTCCCATTCTCATCAGATACGGTAATATTCTTAAGGCATCCCTTCTCGGTCTTATAACCGAGGAATGTTGTATTAAACCTTACTTCTCCACCAAGGGAAATGATGTCTTCCCTGACGCTCGTTACGACCTTTCTTAAGCGGTCTGTACCGATATGGGGATGAGCATCGTAAATGATATCAGAAGGTGCTCCATGAGCGATCATGGACTTTAGAACGTAATCCTTAAGACCTGAACTTATTCCGGAATAAAGCTTTCCGTCAGAAAATGTGCCTGCACCGCCTTCACCGAACTGGATATTTGAATTGGACTTGATCTTACCATTTCCCGCTTTAAATGCTTCAGTATCCTTGATCCTCTGGCTCATTTCAGGGCCTCGCTCCAGAACGATGGGCCTTAATCCGTATTTAGCCAGGATGAGTGCAGCATAAAGTCCTGCCGGACCTGTTCCGACAACAACAGGTCTTTTATATTCTTTTGCAAGTTCAAAGTTTAAAAGATACGGCAATGCCCTTGAATTAAGCTCTTCATCGGCATTTTGCTTATCTTCGGGAGTAATAAAATCAAATCTGTAGTTGATCACGGCTTTGCCGTGCCTGGCGTCAATGAATTTCTTATTGATATCAAGAATAACCGAGCCTTCTTCGAGTTTTTTAAGGCCCGCTCTCATGGCTTTATTCCCTGATTTCTTGATCTGTCTGACGATGAGAACTGAATCAGGAGTCTTTTTTGATGATATATCGTTATTTACTTCCGGAACGACTTTTATCTCAAACATTTTGAGATATTCCTTCCGCTGCAAGAGCGGCAGATGTCCATGCCCACTGCAGGTTATAGCCGCCGCAGATACCATTTACATTAACTGCTTCACCGATGATATAAAGACCGGGGCAATACTTTACCTGCATGTTATCATCGAGCTTGGAGAGCTTGAATCCGCCAGAAGATACCTGAGCCTTATCGACATCGCCGTAGCCTGTGATTGGCACCGGGAAAGCGCATAAGAGATTTGTAAGCTCAACAAGCTGGCTGTCATTAAGTTCCCTTAATGTCATCTTGTCAGCCTTTAAGCCCATCTTCTTCATTACGAAGTCAGTAACGTTTCTTAAGAGCATGCCTGACAAGGCATCAGAGCAGTTCCTGTGAGGATACATCTGTCTTCTGATGTAGATCATCTGTAAGATCTCGCCGCCGGCTTTGCCAGTAAGGTTCAATACAGCCTTAACATCTTCATCGCCCTCATCGAAAAGCTTGACTACACTGTCTGAGACATCCATTACGCAGATTCCGGAGATGCCGCCTTCTTTTGTAAAGAGGATCTCGCCTTCTGATCTGGCCCTGATAACGCCGTCACTTCCGACGATCTTAACGTCACCTCTGCACTTAATGCCGGCCATTCCCTTGATACCTGTCATGTTGGATGAAAGCGAAGTAAGCGCAGGCTTGAAAGGCACAAAGCAAGTCGCATCAGTAAGCCCTTCAACAAGCTTCAACACATCACCGGTTGAACCAGTGACAGGATAAGTGATACCACCAGTTGCAATAACGAGATTCTTCGTAAGATGCGTCTTATCAGCATCTGTCTTAACCTCAAAGAGATTATCGGACTTGGAAACTGATGTAACCTTCTCCTTAAGATCAATCTCAACTTTATTATCTTCAAGATAAAATCTTAAAGCATCTACAACAGTAGAACTCTTAAGCGTGGCAGGATATACGAGTGTACCCTTCTGCTCTAAGACGACACCCAAAACGTTCTCAAAATAATAACTCGTATCAGTCTCGCCATATCTGTTGATACATGATTCGAGCTTATACTGGTCATCGGTGTTGTACTTTGTAAGATCGATCTCGGTATTGGTAAGGTTGCATCTTCCGCTTCCTGTAAGAGCGAGCTTATTGCCTACCCTGCTTCCGCCTTCAATGATCAATATCTTCTTTCCTGAAAAAAACGCCGTTCTTGCGAGTTGTGCCGCGCAGTAAAGACCAGCTGCGCCGCCTCCTACAATGATGCAGTCATAATTAATACTCTTCATAAGCTATTATCCCCTTTTCGCCAATTCCAGAGTTCTTTGAAACTTACTTTTATCCAACGGGATACATCCAAATCCTGCCTTGATAAGATTTGAAAGTCCGGTAAGATCACTGTCGCTGCCCTTCTCGAGCTCTAATTCAAGTTCACAGATATCTTCAGATACGGTCTTGTCCTGGTTATAGATTACGCCGCTGTCAAAGCATGCTTCTATGAGGCTCTCATTATATTGAAGTTTATAAGATGTTCTCTCAAATGAGTTAAAGCAGAGGATCTTAAGATCTCCGTCTTCCACGCCTTCGAAAACCTCATCCAATAACGTGGCGGGATCACCGTCAGTAAGAACGCCTCTTTTAAAGCTGTCTATTACGAACCTGTCCTCATCTGTCCTGAAATTCCATTCAAAGCGCCTGTGAAGACCTGAAGCGGAACCTCCGCCATACTTTACAGTCTCTTCTATGTAAGATTCATTGCCTGATACAAGCCTTCTTCTGACAGAACCATTGCGGCTTAAGATCTTGTGATCATCAGTATCAAGATAGTAATTCTCAAGCGTAACAGTAACAGGTTCAGCAGTAATGGTAAACTTACGGAACAGCTCAGAGTCAGCTACTTTGAAAAGGCTTTCTTTATTCTCAAAACACAACTTAACTTCAGTTTCCATATGAACACCTTAATTAATTGTGTGAACTCCGCTTGTGGATACAACGCAAAGCTTATTGCCTGATATAAAGTTCATTCTGATGATATCTTCGTCAACAGAATAGTCATTTATAATGACACCATTCGTGTTATATATAAATACTCTCCTGTCGACGCTTATTGCGTAATAACCCTTTGTCTGGGTAACAGAGACGATATTCGTACCGATATTCGAGTTGTAAATGATAGAGTCATTCGAATTGATGATGGCGAGCCTGCTGAGCTGGCTGAGACCGTCCGAATATGTAACGAACAGATTGCCGTTAACGTTCTTAACGTAACTTATAGCAGAGAAATCGAAGTTCATCTGCGAGAGATTATTGTCCTTTACCTCATAAAGAGAATTCGAAGTAAAGCAGCAGAGCTTGTTGCCTACATAGGAGATAGTTGCAAAGATTACGCTGTCATCTGTCGTATAGACTGCATAATCTGATACCGTATAGCCCTTATCGTTCCTGTTTATAGAGAAAACACGGACATAAGGCTTGATAACGGCGCCACTGGTATTGATCGTGGATACGGCAAGAAGCGAAGAATCGGCATTGAATGCACAGGATACAGGGAAACCTGAGTTATAAGACGTCCATGCCGCGATCTGCTCACCCTTGCTGTCATATAAAGTAACATCACCGAATGAATCTGTGCCGCCGGTAATTACAGCGATATAACCGGCATCAGACATCTGTACTGACTTAACAGGATTCGTCGTAGGCTTGGTATACCATACGCCTTCCTGGTCAAGTACCGTAAAGCTATAGCCGTCACGGTCAAATACCGCAACCTTATCGCCGAATATGGCACACTGGGGGTTCTGATAGGATACAAGCTGTGAGAAGATCTCCGTACCTGACAGGTTAAGATATGCGATTCGCTCGGTCGTAACCTTGATTACACCGTCACCGTAAGGATAAAGCTTCTGTGCCTCGGAATACTCGCACTCAAAACCGCCCTGCGCAGAGAGCTTGATCTGTGCGTCAGCACCCGCCAACGAATCTATTTTCTTAGAAACAACGAATATCAGCGCAATGCTGATTATGAGAAGCAAAGCAAATATAGTGACTGCAATAGTCAGTGCTTTTCTGATCGCAGCCTGAGAAACGCTTCCGTTCTTCTTGTTTCCGGAAGGTTTCTTACTATTCACCTGCTTGTTTTTTAACTGTACTTTTTTATCCATCGCCCTATTCTACACTTTATAAGTCATATATTCCGTTCATATTTTCGGTAATTGCTTTACTTAACAGCTCATATGCCTTCCAGAAGCCGTAATTATATGTATCTGTGCCGCCGTCATTGAAGATTTCCTCAGCATAGACATAGAAATGCATATATTCCCCGTCCTTGTATACATAGTAGGAATTCTCATCTCTCTTATAGAAGTCATAGACTGTCGTATTATAATTCTTGTCCTGGAATGATAACGTGATCTCCGGCTGAGTTCCGGCTGATGTGGGGTTCATCTCGATTCCGCCGATCTTAATACATGCAATGCTCTCGAAAAGGATCGAATAATAAGCTCTGCCGTAAGAATCAGATACCTTAGCATTACGTCCGTCGAGAGTTACAGTTGAATTATCAGATGTAATGGTCTTGCCGTTGGGAACGTCCAATTCAAATTTAAAGCTCTGGTCACCGTATTTTCCTGTGATGAACTTGATATCCTTAACATAGCAATAGCAGACATAAGGATCGATAAGGACTAATTCCTGAAGATTTGCACCATCAAGCTGATAATCATAAATAGCAAAGATCTTGTTAATGCCCTTTATATAACCGAAACAGTAACCTTCATTCATACGGCTGAAAGAAATGTCGATCGTGCCGCCGCTGATCTTAGTGAAAACAAAACGGTAAGCAGGATCAGCAAGGCCGTAACCCGAAAGATCACTGGTATTCGTATCAACAAATTCAGTAATGGTAAGGTGTGCGATTCCATCAATCAGATTGCCAAAATAGCCGCTGGCCTGATGAACATAAGGTTCATAGATATCGAATACTGAAATACCGGATTCAGAGATCGATACAGTGGCATCAAGGGATAATCCGTCGGATTTTCTTTCGAAATGTACGGATTTTATGTCGTTGTAATCGATGTTAAGTGACATCTCATCAAGGAAGCTTACAGATGAATACTGTGCGATCAGCACCTTTGTCGAATAGATCGTGTAGATGTCATTTGAACCTGAAACATTAGCATATGCATAATTTCCGTCAGGAGAATCATTTCCGATATTAACAACGACGGTCTCACCTGCAACAGTATTGATCGTAACTGTGATCCTGGGATTATCAAGGCCGAAATCAGCGAAGTTGCCGTTAGAAGACACTTTGCTGTCAGCAAAGAAGTTCGTCATGTACTCAACATAATCTGCAAGTTTTGCTTCTGAATACTTCTCTGAAGGATCAAAGTCATCGCCGGAGAATTCATATTTGTCAGTACCGTCGCTATTTGCAGTACGGACAACTTTGGAATTATAGCCGGTTACATTGTTATGAACGATAACGGAAGCAATCTCTGAAGATTCATAGCTTACGATCTTTACAGAATCTGTGTCCGTCTCGATTGTATTCCTGCTGCGGAAACTGTCGACTGCAAAATAGACTATCGCAAAGACAGCCAGGAACAGCAGGATTATTGACGGAACAATAAGATTCTTAACAGACTTCATATCAGAGATTCTTCCTCTTGTTATAGACAATAACTGCGAGTGCTACAAGCAGGACAGGGATCAGGATCATGAATACAACCAGAACAACGGTCGAAGCTGAAGTTGTTGATTTTGTTGCATCAAGAGAGAAGTTCTCAACGTTCTTGGTGGGAACGTTCAAAGTGTTGAACTGCTTAGAGCTTGTAAGTTCTCTCAGGCAGGATTTGAAGAAATCCACATTCGTGTCATTAATGCCATAAGATGAAATATACTGATCGGATGTGAAATTCATCGTACCGAAAACAAATGCTTTAGCAGGATCATCTCCCTCACCTGCCGAATACATTGCAGCATAGAACTGCTTTCCTGATACCATTGAGCTCTCAATGACGTTACCGTACTGGTCAAGAGCTGTTGTAGAAGCATTTTCGCTTGTTCTGAGAACAGGTGCAGTCTTAAATGTATTGCCGGGAATATCAGCAGATCTTACAGACCTTGCATTGGTGCTGTGGAGGAGAGTGATCTCGGCATAATCAGTAAAACCTTCACAAGCTTTTACAAGATGGTCGAGCTGATATCCGCCGAGCTGGTAACCGGAATCATTCTCTGCAATGAGATAAGGATCGATCACGAGATTCATCTCATTCAAAAGGCGGTTAAGTCTCTCATATTTCTCGGTTACGTTGACAACGTTGAAATCGACAGCAACAAACAGTTTTCCGCCCCTCTTGATAAATGAGGAGAGCTCTACATACATCTTCTCGGAAATATCGTTCTGAGGTCCGTTCATGATGATAAGATCACAGTCTTCAGGCACAGTGAAATTCTCAGAGACAGGAAGTCCGATGGGCTCAATAGCCATTGATTCAAGGATCTTGGCAATATAATTGCTGTCATCCTCTTCAAGTCCTGTAATGAGATAAGCCTTGCAGGAGTAACCATTTGTAAGGATATACATTGAATTCGTAAAAGAATATTCAGCGTTGTTGCCGGTTACATAGTAATAACCCTGTGAAAGATATGTCTCATCATAGGAATAGCAGTCATAGGGGCTTATTATCTTGATCTTGTCATTGTACTTAATGACAAAATTACCTGTCTGGGATGACAGATTAAATGAATTGTCGGGATCAAGCTGGCTGATGATCGTAGGCTGGGTATTGGGATTGATGTAATCTACGGTAATCTTGCCCTTGGAATTCTTGACGTAATCATCAAGAAGAGGACAGATGTACTGGTATTCAGTTTGGGCAACATCAGCGGGCTTATCGAAAAGTCCTACGATACGGATCTTAGTATCTGCAGGAAGACCGTTGATATAATCAATAGACTCCTGTGAGATAGTATTTGAAAGCGCGTCAGAGAAATCAAATGTGAGCGCTTTTCCTAAGATCTTATCGAAAAGCACATTCACAAGAAGAACAATAGCTATCAGGATGACAACTGAACCGATGGAATAAAGCTTAAGCTTATCTGAACGGTCATCATTCTGAGGATTTTTTACGTTAGAAACAATCTTATTCATATGATCCTTCAACCTCCATCACGCCTGGCTCCAGCGTTTCTTTTCCAAAACCCTGAATGTTAAATAGAGGAAAAGGACTCCAATAGAAACGAGGTATATAAGAGCTGATACCGAGAAGATTCCAAGACGGAAATCCTGTGTCTTAACAAAAGGATCAAACCATGCAATAGCACTTGCAATACCATTGCCTGCTGCAGTAGCCGATTCGACCTTAATGGCAGAAAGAACTGACGTAACGGCAGCACCTGCATAAGAACCGATCGTGCTGATAAGCTGTGTTACAAGGATAATGACAAATGCGACGATAGCGGAGATTATCTGGCTGTCTGTTATTGCAGAAGCGAAAAGTCCGATCGTAATAAACATAAATGCCATGAAGAAGAATACGATGATAGTTCCGATGCATCCAACCTCAAAATCACCGCCGCAAGCCAATGTTACGATGATGTGGATGACAACGTTGATGAACATGATCGCATAAAGGGCAAAAGCAGCAAGTACTTTGCCAACTACAACATTGAACAGACTGACCGGTGTCGTGTAATAAAGGACATCCGTTCCCCTCTTCTTATCCTCTGAAAGAAGTCCCATTGTGATGATCGGAACGATGATAACGAAGAAAGAACGAAGTGAGATAACTTCAGTAGCAATGTTTACAGCGCCTGTAGCGAACTGCGAATAGAAAATGAATCCGGAAAGGAATGAGAATAATGCGATCGCAACATATCCGACCGGTGATCTGAAATAGGATAAAAACTCTCTCTTGAAAATAGCTAACATAGATCAAGCCCTCCCTTTTCCTGCAGTAATGCTTAAGAAGACTTCTTCCAGCGTGGGATCTAATGAACGCATTTCAAGGATCGGCCAGCCTTCGTTAGCCATCAGATAGAAGATCTGTGTTCTGACTTCAGTTGTATCTGAAGTGGATATCGTGATCTCGAGCTGGGAGAGCTTGCTGTCTACAACACGAGGTACTGCAGCGCTTACGCCCTTGATCGTGCGGATCTTTGCTGCGGAATCCTTTGCAGAGCCCCTGAATGTAAGAAGGAGCTTGGACTGACCGGACAATCTCTTGGAAAGGTCAGATAATGTATCGACAGCAGCGATCTTACCGCGGTTGATGATTACTACCCTGTCAGCAACTTCCTGGATCTCAGAAAGGATATGGGAGCTGATAATGATCGAATGTGTCTTGGAAAGAGACTTGATAAGTCTTCTGATCTCAATTATCTGGTTAGGGTCAAGACCTACAGTAGGTTCGTCGAGAATAAGGATCGAAGGATTGCCTACCAATGCCTGCGCGATTCCCACACGCTGCTTATAACCCTTTGAAAGGTTGCCGATAAGTCTGTCCTGAACATCATCGATCTTAACCATTGACTTGATATTCTCGAGCTGTTCCTTGCGCTTATCCTTGGGCACGCCCTTAAGATCGCAGATGAAACTGAGATATTCATTTACGGTCATGTCTGTATAAAGAGGCGGATTCTCAGGAAGATAGCCGATCTCTTTTTTGGCAAGTTCAGGTTCTTCAAGGATGTCGTGACCGTTCACCTTAACCGTACCCGACGTGGAAGATAAATATCCGGTGATGATATTCATTGTCGTGGTCTTGCCGGCGCCATTGGGACCTAAAAATCCCAGTACTTCGTCATCATTGACAGTGAATGAGATACCTTTTACGGCTTTTTTATCGCCATACCTCTTCACCAGATTATTAATCTCGATCATTGCTACCTCCAGATAAGCTGATGATACAACTCTCTATTATAACAAAGTAAGAAAAACAAAAAAGTGTGAAAAGGCAAGAATTATTGAGAAATCAGCCGTTCCTCATGGTCAATTCAACGGCGAAAACCTTGGTATCAATGTTTTTATATCCAAATACGCTAATCTTGTCCCCGTTCTTAGCGATGAAAAGCTCGACCTTCTCGCCGGCTTTAACTTCGCTGTTATAGTTGATAACGAGGTCTTCTATAAGTGAGACGTCATATCCGTTCTTAAAAAGAGCGTCATAAGCCCAAGCCGTATAACGGGAATTGTTTACATGTCTGTTGCGGTCAAGCTCGTTATAATCCGCATATTTAATGATTACGGGCTTTTCAGTCTCCCCTGCGATCTCATTTCTTTCAGGAAACTTGATCTTAGGACATTTCTCGCCGTAAACAAGCTTGGGATCCTGTATCGTCGGAGGCGGAAGCTCCGGACGCTTATTTGCTATAACGGGTCTGTGAGTCTCCCAGTCAGCAAGGATCCACACGGATGTCGCATATCCTATAAGCCTGTCATCTGAGCTGTATATCTCAAATTCACGGCCATAGTAGAACTTTTCGAGATAGCTCGCCCATGTCCTTATCTTAAAAGTCTCATGCCAGCCCGGAAGCTCTGTAATATGGAGCCTCATCTTAAGGATTATCCAGCAGATCTTGTTGTCTTTAAGGAAATCCGTTCCGTAACCAAGTGAATAAGAGCTCCTCTCGGCAGCTTCCTGAAGGTCTCCTATCAGTGTGGAACAATAGAGTTTATCGCCTATGCCGCATTCAGTCGCTTTGCAATAGACTTCCATCTCTGTATATTTACTTGTCTCCGCCATCTTCCTCTTCCTTCGGCTGCGTCTTAGGGAGCTTATTCATAGGTATGGTATTTCTGGGATTGTACCTTCTGAATACCTGATACATCTCATCCTTATACATGAAAACAACCACAAGTTTTAATCCTTCGCTCGTAACAGCCCAGTACCAGTAATCGTCAACGATATCAAAATTCTTAAAATCAGTCATCTTGAGAACGTAATTCGCATTCTCAACGTCACTGTTAAACCTGTCGGATGTTACCGGTCCGATATAATCACATTCCTTAAGCGAGAAGCTGACCAGATCATCACGCTTATTGTCACCGTGGATGACCGCACAGTCGACAAGATCGTTGGAGATCTCAATCTCATATTCCTTCTTTTCGCGCTTGATGATGATAACGACACCTGCAACGATACCGAAAGAAATGATACCCGTAATAAACCAGATATTCAGACCGAATGTGATCGGTATAAAGTTTACGAAAAATACGAGAGCGATAGCAGCGGCAATAAGAAATGTATTGAAAAACACTTCTGTAAAACCGGTCTTACGTATAACGCTTGTCTCAATAAAACTGTCCTGTAACATGATTCACCTCAAAACAGTACTCATTCTAACACAAAGGGATTGATATACATATTCTATTATGCTTTTCCGTGGAAAAAGGCCGCCCAGATGGACGGCCTTTAAAGTAATTTAATTCAGTTAACAGTATTAGTACATCGGCTGCTGAGGCATTGCAGGTGCTTCCTTCTCAGGAATATCTGTAACTACAGCTTCAGTTGTGAGTACTGTTGAAGAAACGGATGCAGCATTCTGGAGTGCAGAACGTGTAACCTTTGCAGGGTCAACGATACCAGCTTCGAACATATCAACATACTTGTCGTTCAAAGCATCGAAACCTGTGCCGGGTGTGGAGTTCTTGATCTTCTCGCAAATAACGCTTCCGTCAAGACCAGCATTTGCAGCAATCTGGCGTACAGGTTCCTCAAGAGCACGAAGAACGATCTTAACACCTGTCTTTACATCGCCTTCTGTCTCGTCAAGGAGCTTAGCGATTGCAGGAAGAGCATTAACATAAGCTGTTCCGCCGCCGGGAACGATTCCCTCTTCAACTGCAGCTTTTGTAGCATTGAGAGCATCCTCGATACGGAGCTTTCTTTCCTTCATTTCTGTCTCAGTAGCAGCACCAACCTTGATAACTGCAACACCGCCGGAAAGCTTAGCGAGACGCTCCTGGAGCTTCTCACGGTCGTAATCGGACTTTGTCTCTTCGATCTGAGCCTTGATCTGAGCAACACGGGACTTAACTGCGCCCTCTTCACCCTCACCGTCAACGATGATGGTGTTGTCCTTGTTAACCTTAACCTGGTGAGCACGGCCGAGCTGGTCAAGTGTTGTATCCTTGAGCTCAAGACCCAAGTCAGATGTGATTACCTGACCGCCTGTAAGGATAGCAATATCTTCGAGCATAGCCTTTCTTCTGTCACCAAAGCCCGGTGCCTTAACACCTACGCATGTGAATACGCCTCTGAGCTTGTTAACGATGAGTGTTGCAAGAGCGTCACCCTCGATATCTTCAGCGATGATCACGAGCTGCTTGCCGGACTGTGCGAGAGGCTCGATTACAGGAAGGATGTCCTGGATGTTGGAGATCTTCTTATCTGTGATAAGGATGTAAGGCTCGTCGAAAACAGTCTCCATCTTATCTGTATCTGTTGCCATATAAGGTGAGATATAACCTCCCTCTGTCGAACTGCATACCTTCAACAACTGAAAGTTCTGTGAGCATTGACTTGCTCTCTTCAACAGTGATAACGCCGTCAGCTGTAACCTTTTCCATTGCTTCAGCGATCATCTTGCCGACTTCCTCGTCACCAGCGGAGATTGCAGCAACACGTGCGATATCCTTGGATCCGTCAACCTGCTTAGCCTTGCCAAGGATCTCGGAAACTGCTGTATCAACAGCCTTGGAGATACCCTTTCTCAAAATGATCGGGTTAGCACCTGCAGCAACGTTCTTCATACCTTCGCGGATGATAGCCTGTGCAAGGAGTGTAGCTGTTGTAGTACCATCACCTGCTACGTCGTTTGTCTTGGAAGCAACTTCCTTAACGAGCTGAGCGCCTGCATTCTCATAACGGTCTTCAAGTTCGATCTCTTTAGCGATAGTAACACCGTCGTTTGTGATAAGAGGTGCACCGTACTTCTTGTCGAGTACAACGTTTCTACCCTTAGGTCCCAAAGTAACCTTAACTGTGTCGGCTACCTTATTTACGCCTGCTTCCAAGGACTTTCTTGCGTCCTCAGCGTACTTAATGTCTTTTGCCATATATATTCGCCTCCAAATTTATAATCAATCTTCAACGATAGCAGCGATATCATCCTGACGGACAATGATGTATTCCTCGCCGTCAAGCTTAACGTTTGTGCCGGCATAGTCACGGATGATTACCTTCTCGCCGACCTTAACTTCCATCTTAATCTCATTGCCGTCAACGATTCCGCCGGGACCTACTGCGATGATTTCTGCGATCTGAGGCTTCTGCTGAGCACCGGAGGACAGGATAATGCCGCTCTTTGTTGTCTCTTCAGCCTGAAGTTTCTTTACTACTACCTTATCTGCTAAGGGCTTAATTGTCATAAAAAAGACCTCCAATACAATGAAATTGTGGTTAGCACTCTTAACCCTTAAGTGCTAACCACAACAAAATATAATTCTTAAACTCTATACTGTCAAGACGAAAATCAAAAAAAGTCAAAAACGCTAATGGATGAGTTTTTCGAGCGGTGTATTCGTCTTGCACTTGCTAAGTTCAGGTACGTGAGACGGCAGTTTTACAGGGTCAAAATCAGTCGTCTGACCGTAGAAATACTCCTGAACATAAGGGATGAATGCGTTCCAGTTAACACGCATGCTCCACTCACCGTCATATGTGCCCTGGTTGTAGCATCCTTCGATAGGAAGCTGGAGATACTGCATCTCAGCTTTCTGCAATGAAGGCAGGAATTCGAGGGCGTACTTCTCGACGTCTTCCTTAGGAATATTAGTAACGATAGCGCCCAATACATCGTCCATGCATGCAAGCTTCTGGGTTGCAGAAAGCTTCATATAACGCTTCATGAGGCTTCGTAAGACTTCGATCTGTCTTTCCATACGCTCATAGTCGCCGTTGCCGACATATCTGACTCTGGCATAAGCTACTGCCTGGATACCGTTTACCCATGTGCCGTCACCCGTGCTGTCAATAAGTGCAGCATTAGGATAGAGCTCGCGGATATACTGGTTTGCGACACGCTTCTCTCCGGAAGTCATGTTAACGTATACGCCGCCTACAGCATCAATGATCTTGGCCATATGGCTGAAGTTAACGTATGCATAACCGTCGATCTTGATCCTCAAGCAGTTCTCAACTGTAGCCTGCAAAAGCTTAGGTCCGCCGTAAGACATGGCTGCATTGATCTTATGGGCTTTGCTGTAGCCCGGGAAATAAGCATACGAGTCTCTTGCAATAGACAGAAGCTTTATCGTCTCATTCTTCTTATCAACGGACATTACAACAATAACATCAGATCTGTCGCCCTTGCCATCCTTGCTGTAGCTCTTGCTTCTGCTGTCGATACCGATAAGAAGGAAATTCTTAACAGGTTCATCCTGGAGCACCTTATATGACGTTGGTTCCGTCTGGACGGCCTCTCCGAGATCCATAGTAACGCCATCTTCATTTACGATCGTAACTGCCTGAGTAGGATCGTCAGTCTCATAAGTGATCTGGTTCAAAAGGTAATCCTTATACCAGAAGCCAAAGCATACTACGCCGACAAGCGCACCTATTACTGCGGCAAGAGCACCGAAAACAACGCGGAGCTTTACGTGATTGACCTTCTTGGCCTTACGTCCGTTCTTTCCTGTTCTTTTGGTTACATTCTTCGAAAAACCGTACCTTGAAGCCTCTTCTTCAGGATTATATTGTGCTTTTACCGGTTTTCTCTGTCTGGCTCTTAACTGGGCAGCATCCGTATACTCCGAATCCGAGAATCCGTAGACAGCTGTGCGCCCCCTGGCCATATTTCTGTTTCCTCTGTTATCCATTAAAACCTCAATTTGATCCTTTTAGTCCTTAAGACCTTCAGGATTCATAGTCTGCCACTTCCAGCAGGATGAGCACATCTCATCGATTCCGTATTCAGCCTTAAAGCCTAATACTTCTTCTGCCTTCTTAGTGGACGCATAGCAAGTAGCTATGTCACCCGGTCTTCTGGGACCGAAAACATGCTTGATCTCGTGACCGCAAGCCTTCTCGAAGGCAGCAACAGCTTCCTTAACGGAAGTTCCCTTGCCTGTACCGAGATTGAAAAGGCTTACAGGCTCATCAGTCTTCTCGAGATACTGAATAGCCTTAACGTGACCTTTTGCAAGGTCAACGACATGAATATAATCACGGATGCATGTGCCGTCAGGTGTGTTGTAATCTGTTCCGAATACGGTAAGGCAATCGAGTGTGCCGCCTGCAACCTTTGAAATATAAGGGAAAAGATTGTTCGGAATGCCTCTGGGATCCTCGCCGATCAGGCCGCTCTCATGGGCGCCGACGGGGTTGAAATATCTTAAAAGACATATCCTCTTAGAAGGCTCAGACTTCGCATAATCTCTTAAGATCTGTTCGAGCATCCACTTTGTCCAGCCGTAAGGATTGGTGCATGTACCGAGAGGGCTCTCTTCAGTAAAAGGAACGTCTTCACTTGAACCGTAAACAGTTGCAGAAGAACTGAATACGAGATTATTAACGCCGAATTCTGACATAAGGCGGCAGACGTTGATCATGCTGCCGATGTTATTGGAATAGTAATCCAAAGGGATCCTTACTGATTCACCTACTGCCTTAAGGCCTGCGAAATGAATGATCGAATCGATCTTGTTCTCTTCGAAAACCTTTCTTAAGGAATCGATATCACAGCAGTCTACCTTGTAGAACTTGAATCTCTTGCCTGTGATCTTTTCGAGGCGGTTCTGAACCTCCATCTTACTGTTGGAAAGGTTATCTGCAATAACAACATCGTAGTTGTTCTCAAACAAAGAAATAACGGTATGGGATCCGATATATCCGTTGCCGCCTGTTACAAGTACTGTAGGCATAATAATCTCCTTAACACATTTTTTAGCAAACAAATTAAACCATAAATAATTACAAAACTAAAGTTATTCCCACTATTTCCGCATATTTGCACCAGTTTGGAACTTAATAGATAAATGATTTCTTATAAAATAAATA
>CACZML010000052.1 GCA_902782235.1 Oscillospiraceae bacterium | reverse complement strand
CTTGATCTTAAGCCTTCTGTCCGTATACCACGCAGCGAAAAGGAATGCGAATCCCAATTCAAATCCAACGCTCATGAGCCATAAGATCCAAGTGTTTGCAAATGATTTCCAGAATGATTTTGACGTAAGAACAAATCTGAAATTCTCCAGAAAATAGAAAGGCTTTCCGTCCTTCGGCGAATAAAACGGCAACAGCTCTATCGTCGTATTTCCTGCTCCCTTCATGCTCGAAAAAGCTATCAGGAGCTGATATACAAACGGATATGCCTGGAACGCCAGATATGCAACAACAAACGGGATTGAAAAGATATATCCCCATTTGGCATATTTTCTTTTAAGTACCGGCTTTGACATAATTGCCTCTTATTCAATCTCCTCAGGTGCAGATACAAAGTTGATGTTTCTAAGCTTGCCTTTCCTACCCTTGTTCTTTTCCGAGATCTTCATATATTTCTCTCTTAAAGCGAAAACATCATTTATGAATTGATCCATCTCATCATCTTCCAGGAAAAAGAGCATCTGCAGCATAAACAGCCTGTCCTTTTCCATTCGCGAAGGAACATTATCTTTTAAAACTGATTTTTCGTATTTGTAGAACCTGTTAAGAAGATTCATAAAGTAAGGGTATGACAGATCCGACAAACTCAAATCCTTGCTCCACTCCATATTTACGACCAACACGCGCTCACGGCTGCCCCTTACTTTACGCTCTTCCTTAACGATGATCATGTTGCCTTCAATAAGGGCATTAATATGCCTGTACAAAGTAGGAACGGGTACATCTGAAAGATACTCAGCTATCTCCTTGGTGGTATGCTCACCGCCGTCTGATAAAAACTGAAGTATTCTTCCGCAGGCAGAATTCGAGAGATATTTTGACAGTTCCATACTTAGCTACCTTTCTTATATGACAGACCTGATCACTTTCACGGCTGATCATTTCGAACAACCATTATCATTTTTGATAATAGTATCAATTCTGATAATTGTCAACGGAAAAATGCGGATACAGGCAATAAAAGCAATACTTTTACTGCATTCTGCAAAGTCTGCTTTTTATGAGATAATTAGTTATTAATATTGGTTGAAGGAGAATTCTTATGTATTGCAGTTCTTGCGGTTCGTCGGTAAACGAAGGCCAGTCCTTCTGTCCTAATTGCGGTGCACCCGTTGCTCAGCCTGCACCCCAGCCCGCTGTTCAGGTACAGCAGCCCCAACCTGTTGCTCAACCTGTCGCACAGCCGGTTCCACAGCCTGTAGCTAAGCCGGTTTATACGCAGCCCGTTGCAGCATCTCCTGCCCCGGCCAAAAAGTCCAGAGGTTTTGCGATTGCAGGATTCATATTAGGATTATATACGCTTCCTATGTCCTGGGTAATATTCTTAAATATCATCAGTGTATTTACCGGTCTTGCCGGAGTTATCGTGTCCATCATTGCTCTGACAAAGAAAAACGGCAGACTGAAAGCAATGGCAGTTATCGGCCTCATCATGAGCTCTCTCGGAATGATCTATTCAATTCTCAGCTGGGCATCAATGTATTCCAATGAAGTATATAATTTCATGACTCCGATCTTCGATCTGCTTTATTGATTTGTGTGATCGGTCACACGCCGACTTTGGTGCCAAATCGACGCCTGTTTTGGCACCATTTTTGGCAACAGCTTCCTTTTTGCAGTTTTTGGTGCCAATTTAGGTGGAGTTTTGGCACCATTTTTGGCAACAGTGCGAAAAAGCACGGTCACTAAACATGGCTGCCTCAGACGAGACAGCCCATTTAATTTATTTTCGCGATTCCCACTGGCTAAAATATTCGATTACTTTTCTACGAGGGCCGGGCACCTCATATGAGAGAATGCCCGTCCGACGTATGTCTCAAGGTATCATGGCGGACCCTTGAGCCCCGGGATAAAGTCCCTGCATAATCGAATCACCAAAAGCTAGAAGGGACCTTATATCGGTTACTTCTTTATGTCAGCTCTCCATGTAGCAGGCTTGAATTCCTGTACGAGGGGGAGGAGACGCTTATCAACGTCGATCTTGAAAACTGAGTTAAAGTTGTTTGTGGCGATCATCTGGCCTGCAAAGCCTACGATAACAACGAGTTCCTGATCGTTGAAGAATTTTCTTAATTGTTCGAAAAGTTCATCGGATACTGATGTCGGATCCTTAACGATAGACTCAGCAAGCTTTGTGAGAACTGTTTCCTTCTCATCGTAAACGAGGTTAGCGGGATCTAAGCCTAAGCCCTTAACGTCGCTGATGAAAAAGAGAGAGCAGAGCTGGCAGGAGTTTGTTGTGGAGATCTTGTGAGCATAGAGGATAGCATCCTTCTCACCGATTACTTCAACAAGTCTGTTCCAAGATGTGTACCATGCCATGTAAGCATCATATGTCGCAGCATCATTAAGAAGGCCCTTCTTCATGTTTGTTACTGCGTTTCTTCCTGCGAGTTCGTCATAGCGCTCCTTCTCTGCGCCTGTTGCTTCGTTCTGTTCAACCAATTTGATTCTAGCCATTTTTATGTTTCTCCTTTTTAGTGATTCTTTATATGGTGATTCCATTAAAGTGCGATCTTAAGTATGTCTTTAATCTTCTGTGCATCTAAAGGAACATAGTGTCCTACGTTGCCTCCGGCTGTTGCACGGGCAGCCATTACTTCAAAATCCTTATCGTCAATTCCAAGTTCGGAAAGTCTTGTCTTGAGTCCCAGGCTCTTGAAAAATCTCTCGAGTTCTTCTGACAAAAGAAGTGCTCTTTCCTTCTCATCGAAATCATACGGATCTTTGCCGAAAACCCTTGAAGCGAGCAACGCAAGTCTCCAGGGCTTAATGCTTGCAATGTATTTCGTCCATGCTACGAAAACTATTGCCATTCCTTCACCGTGTGTGATGTTGTATTGTGCGGACAGTTCGTGTTCGATGCGGTGTGATCCCCAGTCAGCCGATCTTCCGGCGTCGAGGAAATTGTTGTGCGCTACAGATGCGAGCCACTGGATCTCTGCTCTTGCATTGATGTCTTTGGGATCGTCGATAAGCCTTTTCGCATTTACAAGCAAAGCCTTTACCGCGCCTTCGATCAGATAGTCCGTTGTATCTGAATTCTTCTCATCGGAGAAGTATCTCTCGAGCAAGTGTGAAAGAACATCTGCGATGCCTACATATGTCTGGTATTCAGGAAGGTTTACGGTGTATCTCGGATTCATGACCGCAAACTTCGGAATGATCCTGTCGTCCTCAAAGCCCTTCTTCCACTCGCCGTATGAGAGGATTGCTGCGTTGGATGTCTCGGATCCTGAAGAAGCTGTTGTCGCGATAACACCGATTCCCAACACCTTTTCCGGAACGGCTCCCTTCGAGAAGAAGTCCCAGACATCTCCGTCGTAGGGGATTCCGATCGCGATTGCTTTGGCGGTGTCGATGGAGCTTCCTCCACCGACAGCCAAAACAAAATCTACTTCGTCGGTCTTTCCTTTTTCAACAAGTTTTCTTACGAGTTCGATGCTCGGATTGGGTACTACTTCCCTGCTCTCGGAAAACTTTATATTCAATTCCTTTACGGCGTCCCTGATAACTCCGTAAATTCCGAGTGTCTCTACAAAATCTCCACTGGTTACTAATAGGAGTGACTTTACGTTGTTCTGCTTGAGGAGCTTTGCGAGACTCTTCTCAGACCCTTCACCGAAGACGATCTTGGCGGGGTTATAGTACTCAAATCCGATCATGGTTATTGCTCCTTATCAGAAGAGGGGTACTACTGCACCGTCGTATGTTTCCTTGATGTACTTGGAAACTTCGGGTCCCTGGAGTACTTCAACGAGCTTCTTGATCGCAGGATCGTTAGCCTTATCTGCAGATGTTGCGATGATGTTTCCATATGTCTGAGCTGCAAGTCCGTCGTTTGCTTCTACTGCGAGAGCCTGGCTTACGTGGAGGCCGCCTTCGATAGCATAGTTGCCGTTGATGACTGCTACGTCTACGTCAGGAAGTGCTGCTACGAGCTGCTCGGGTGCCAATTCCTTAAACTTGATGTTCTTGGGATTTTCTACGATGTCTTCTACTGTTGCATTGATTCCTGCGTCATCCTTAAGCTTGATTATGCCTTCCTGTGCGAGGAGCAAAAGTGCTCTTGCTTCGTTTGTTACGTTGTTGGGAACTGCTACGATCGCACCGTCAGGGAGTTCCTTGAGATCCTTTGTCTTACCCGCATAGATGCCGAAGGGTTCATAGTGAACTGCGCCTACTGAAACGAGTGTTGAGTTGTTCTCTTTGTTGAACTGCTCAAGGTAAGGAACGTGCTGGAAATAGTTTGCATCAAGGCTTCCTTCGATAACGCCTGTGTTAGGTGTGATGGAATCTTCGAGCTTTACTACCTCAAGTGTGATTCCCTGCTCTGCGAGAAGCGGCTTTGCAAACTCTAAGATCTCTGAATGAGGTGTGATGTTTGCACCTACCTTGAGGACTACGTTTGCCTTTGCATCAGCCTGTGCTTCGGACTGTGTGTTGCTTCCTGCTGCAGCAGTAGTTGCTGTTGTGCCTTCTGTCTTGCCGCATGCTGCAAAAGATGCTGTAACTGTAAGTAAAAGTGCAGATGCGATTACTCTTTTAAGAATGTTTGCTTTCATTTTGGTTATCTCCTTAAGATTTGTTTTGTTTTTTACTTTGATGATTACTTTCTTGTTCAGGGCCAAGAAAATGCCCGGAAGTTCAGATTTAACTCCCGGGCACATGGCATGTTATCTGCGTATCAAAGCATCAACATCGTTTTGCAAGGCGTGAAGCGTCAGAGCTCATCGCCGTGGCCATCTTGTGTGCCCGGGAGCTAAGCATTCGACAACACATCATGCTGTTTACTGTGTTAGTGATCTTGCTATACATTTTTCACGCCTCCTTTCGAGTTGATGGTGTAAGTATATCGGTACTTACCTACTATGTCAATAGGTTATTTGATTATTTTTCAAAATTCCCGAAATACCTGATTTCATTGCGTTTTTAAGGTATTTATGCGGTTGTGGGCAGAATTATTTCAAGAACTTTCGAAAATAACTCAGAGCTCTGAATACCCCAGATAGAGCATATTCATCTGTTCTTCATCGTGAATATAAGTATGCTCGTGCTGCGTTCCTTCCCAGATCAGCCTTCCGTCCCTGTAGACCTGAAGTCTGTTAAGAGGGACTTCCTCCCAGAGACCGTCATCCAGAGGCTTTGTGGCGATCAGGACATAGCCGTCGCCGACTCTGCGGAACATCGTGCCTGCTTCGTTCTTATGGACATAGAGATCCTGCCCGTCAAAGGCCATGAAGTTCAGCTTGTTCTTATCTGAAAGCTTAACGGCGACGGAATCGATTACGCGGAAACGCGCTTCTTCACCCCTGACGCCCTTGTTCTTATCAAGGATATAGAGCAGGATCCTCTCGCTGTCCGTAGCGCCGCTCTGGATATCCATATAAGGAATGAGTTCGTCGGATTCGAATATCGTGCCGTTGTGCGCGAAAACCCACTCGCGCCAGTTGGGATCGTGCGCGATGAAAGGATGCGTATTCTTATAGTCGACGTATCCGATCGTCGCCCTTCTGATGTGGGCGATCATGCCGCGGCAGTGCCTGCCGGAAGAGATATAGGAATCAGTAAGTGTGCTCTTCGTAGAATCCACAGGTTCTTTATCAATAGTGATCTTGCCGTCATCATTCCATGAAGCAATGCCCCAGCCATGGGGATTAGTATCACCGTGCTTAAAGAATTCCTTAAGCTCGGCAGATACATCTATTGTCCTGTCAGATGTTACTCCGAATAATTCACACATTTAAAAGATATTTCCGCTCCTCTTCGGAAAGCGCCTTATTTGCAAGTTCCAACAGATACTTATACCACTCTCTGACCGTCCGGTCACCATAGATCTTTGCATCAAGGCCTGAGACGATTATGCTGTCGACCGCATCTTCGATCTGTTCAATGGATGCGATGCCGGAAAGTTCCGTCTCGAGCGCAGAGAGATTCTCATCAGAATATATCAGACCTTTGATCAGCGCAACATAGCTCAACGCGCGGTCCAAAGGAACGCTGTCGGCAACTCTGATCTCGATATATTTCTTGATGCGGAAATGGAAGAATCCCATCGATATATAGTGCTCGATGAGCTTCTCTTTGCGCGGGCTCTCATTATCCTCGCCGACTATTCCGTCGCGGATAAGATCTGATGCCGATGCGCTTCCGACATAAGATGTATTGCCGTCATCTGTAAGAAGGATCAGGGGCGTATGTGATATTACGTCAGCGATCTTGTCGTAACCGAAGTCCGCGTCGAATGAGTGCGGATAGAATCCGGTCCTTGCAGGATCGAGATCGTTCCACTCCTGGATCCTCAGAAGGTGCTTCTTATCAGAGCCCTTCTCGATTACGGAATCCTCGTAGGACTTGTTTTCAAGCGCGATCATGAGGACCGGTGAGATCTTCTGCAGTATGAGGAGCTTACGCACGAGATCGTCCTCCGAACTGTAATCGACGGATATCTGGACGGACGAAGATGCTCTCATCATGTACTTTCCGTATTTACCGCTTTCTCTGAAGTAAGCATCCATGTATTCGTAGCGCTTCTTGTGTGACAGCGGGATATCATCAGGATCGATCGCACCTGACTCCACGAGAGGCAGATTGCCTTTGGTGATCATGTGATATCCGCAGTTCTCGAAAACAGGAATCCACAGCAGCAGGAACTCCTTATAGATCTGCTTTATCGATTCGATGTCAGACTTCGGATCGATGCTTATCTCGAACTGGCATGCAGGCTCCAAAGTAACAGAATACCCGCCGGTTACATAACCGACAGGATATCCATCCATGTATATTATCTTTGCTCCAAGGTTTTCCGCAACCTGCTCAATGAGATCAGTGACCTGATCAAAGCCGATCTGAATACCTTCGTCATTCACGACGAAGTGTTCCACTTCAAGTCCCAATGCCTGCCCGTCCGTCTCGCCTGAGCGGATGTATTCAACGATATCTTCATGTAATGACATATGTTAACCTCCTATACTTTTCTGGTTTTCTTCGACAATCTGATTCCTATCTCCTGAATGAGCATTACCATGATGATGAGAAGTGTGACCGTGGTCCACAAAACGTCTTTCTGGTAACGGTAGTAGCCGTACTGGAGAGCGATGGCGCCAAGTCCGCCGCCTCCGATAACGCCTGCCATCGCAGAGTATCCGAGCACTGTTGCAACGTTGATCGCGCCACCCTGAAGAAGAGACGGTGTCGCTTCGGGAATGATGAAATGTATTATCGTGTATACGGGTGAAGCACCCATGGATGTTGCTGCCTCGATGATGCCCGGATTTACTTCATTTAAAGATGACTCGACCATTCGTGCGACGATCGGAATAGCACCTACCGTAAGAGGCACGATCGATGCGACTGTGCCGATTGAAGATCCGACTACAAAACGCGTAAACGGAATGAGCAATACAAGCAAGATAAGGAAAGGCAGCGAACGTGTTACATTTACGATGAATCCGATCACGGCATTTACAACGCGGTTCTCAAGAAGACGTCCTCTTGATGTTGCATAAAGGATCACGCCCAAAGGCATGCCGATAAGATATGAGAATAAAGACGCAAAGAGCGTCATCTCAAAGGTCTCAAGGATGCCGGATAATATTGCCTGTCTTATATATTCACTCATGATGTTCCACCTCCGTTACGTTAAGGCCGCCCTCTGTAAAGAAATCAATGATGGTCTTCTGGTCTTCTTTTGATTCAGGGAGCTCGACGATCATCTGGCCATAGCCGATACCGCCCACGCTTCTTGTATTTGCACTTAGGATGTTTACCTTAAGACCTGTCTTCTCGACGAGATTTGCGATGAACGGTTCGCTCGAATGCGAGCCGTCGAAAACGATACGTACTATCCTGCCTTCAGGATCAGAAGGATCGAAAGGATTGCTTGGGAAGACGAGCTTTTTCGCAGCATTAGACTTAGGGTTAGAGAAGACATCTTTTACGTCACCAACCTCAGCGAGAGTGCCGTCATCGATAATGGCTACACGGTCGCAGATCTTCTCCACTACTGACATCTCATGCGTAATGATGACTATCGTAAGTTTTCTCTCGAGATTGATCTTCTTAAGGAGGTCCAATATCTCTCCTGTGATCTTCGGGTCTAATGCGCTCGTTGCCTCATCGCACAAGAGCACCTTGGGGTCTGCCGCAAGCGCTCTTGCGATCGCAACTCTTTGTTTCTGACCGCCCGAAAGGCGCGCCGGAAATACGTCTTTCTTATCAGAAAGACCAACGATCTCAAGCATCTGAAGAGCCTTTCCCCTGCGCTCTTTTCTGGATACTCCCGCGATCTTCAGGGGCTGCTCCACGTTAGACAGAACCGTTCTCTGGTTAACGAGATTAAACCCCTGGAAGATCATGGAGATGGAGTGTCTTACTTCGCGGAGTTCACGCGCCTTCAAAGACGCGAGATCTTTTTCATAGAACTTAACGGTGCCTGAAGTTACTTCCTCAAGGCGGTTAAGCGTTCTTACCAGCGTTGATTTTCCTGCGCCGCTCATGCCTATGATGCCGAAGATCTCGCCTTCGCGCACTTCAAGGCTTACGTCCTTTAACGCCTCAAATTCCTTGCCGTCGTTCTTATATGTCTTATATACGTTTGTCAGTTCAAAGACGTTGCTCATTGATCAAATAATCCTTTGCTAAGATACCTGTCGCCCCTGTCAGGGAAGACAGTTACTATGTTTCCGCTCTCTATTTCAGATGCGAGTTTAAATGCAGCTGCAAGCGCTGCGCCCGATGAAGATCCTGCAAGGATGCCTTCCTCTTTTGCCAATCTTCTGCTCATCTCAAATGCTTCATCGTCACTGACTTTAATGACT
Source organism: Oscillospiraceae bacterium (assembly GCA_902782235.1). Classification (GTDB taxonomy): domain Bacteria; phylum Bacillota; class Clostridia; order Saccharofermentanales; family Saccharofermentanaceae; genus Saccharofermentans. The sequence goes on along the minus strand of CACZML010000052.1, from coordinate 3,703 downwards.
TTATCCACCAGGGTGATGTCCATCGTGTCAGCGATGAAATCATTGCCTATTCCTTCAATGTTGTAATCGAAATGCTCGCCGCCTCCGATCGTTGATCCGTAAGGATCTGCGAGCACTCCGGTGATATCCGGGTTCTGCTCTTTCAGGTATTTAACAACGCCCGAGAATGTTCCGCCGCTGCCTGCGCCTGCTACGAAATAATCGATATTGCCGTCAAGCTGTGAATAGATCTCAGGTCCGGTTGTCTCATAGTGCGCAAGAGGATTTGCAGGATTTCTGAACTGTCTTAAGGAGACTGAGCCATCGATCTGCTTTAAGAGTTCTTCTGCTTTTCTCTCGGCACCTAACATGCCTTCTTCTCTTGATGTGTGAATTATCTCCGCGCCTAAAGCGCGCATCACCTGCTGCTTCTCAATGGAGAATTTCTCAGGTACCGTGAAGATGACCCTGATGCCCTGGTTAAGCGCTGCAACTGCGATTCCGATACCTGTGTTGCCTGCCGTGGCATCGATTATCGTGCCGCCTTCTTTCAGGATCCCGCGCTTCTTTGCATCGTCGATCATGTAGACACCTACACGGTCCTTTACGCTTCCTGCGGGGTTCATCAATTCGAGCTTTGCATAGATATTTACACCGGGCTTGACGCCCATATGGTTGATCTTAAGAATCGGTGTGTTGCCGATCATGCTTCTGATATCTTCAAATACGTTATTCATGGTGACTGCCTCTTTTTACTTTGCCGACTTCTCGATTGCCTGCTTAAGATCTGCGATAAGATCATCAACATCTTCGATGCCTACAGAGAATCTGATGAGCTCATCTACGATGCCGACCTTGCGTCTGATATCTGCGGGGATCGCAGCATGTGTCATCGTAGCGGGGTGGCATACGAGTGATTCGACGCCGCCCAAGCTCTCTGCAAGAGTAATGAGGTTTAAGTTCTCGAAAAATTTCTTATAGTCGTATTTATCCTTAAGTACAAATGAGATCATCGCGCCTGCTCCGTCAGCCTGCTTCTTCTGCACTTCATAGCCCGGATCTTTTTCGAGGCCCGGATAGTAGACCTTGCTTACAAAGCCGCTGTCAGAGAGCCATCTTGCGATCTTCTCTGCATTGGCAACGTGTCTGTCCATGCGCACACCGAGAGTCTTGATTCCCCTGATGATAAGGAAGCTGTCCCAGGGTGCGAGGACGCCGCCGATCGCATTCTGGAGATAGTAAAGGCGGTTAGCCAGTTCCCTGTCATTTACTACTACAAAGCCTGAGATGGTATCTGAATGTCCGCCCAGATATTTTGTTCCGCTGTGGATAACGATATCTGCGCCTAATGTGAGTGGACGCTGAAGATAAGGTGTAAGGAAAGTGTTATCGACGATGACGAGCTTGTTGTGCTTCTTGGCGATCTTGGATACTGCTTCAATGTCAGTGATCGTGAGAAGCGGATTTGCGGGAGTCTCAATGTAAATAGCTTTTACATCATCGTCGATAGCATTTTCGACTGCTTCAAGATCAGATGTGTTTACGATCTTGTATGTGATATTGAAGTTCTTGAAAACGTTATCGAGTATGCGGAATGTACCGCCGTAGATATTGTCTGATACGACGAGCTTATCGCCGCTCTTGAAAAGTGATAATACCGTATTGATCGCAGCAAGGCCAGATGCGAATGCAAGTCCGTGTTTTCCCTGCTCCAGATCTGCGATGAGTTTCTCTAACGCTGCTCTTGTCGGGTTGCCTGTTCTGGAATATTCCCATCCTCTGTTCTTGCCGATACCGTCCTGCTTATAGGTTGAAGTCTGGTAGACCGGAACGTTTACGGCACCGGTTATCTCGTCGCCGTCGATACCGCCGTGGATAAGAATTGAATTAAGATTAAGTTCAGATATATTAGTCATTTTGTTTTTCCTCATTTCGAATTAGTAGATTTTGATATAAAAAAAGCCCGGCGCTATTGATAAAGCTCCGGGCATTTAAGAACGTGATTGCCAGTATGATCCATTCAACATCGAATCAAATTGAGACAGCAACTGTTCATTGCCCGGGTATATGACATACAACAACACATGCACTTCATCATTACTGTCTCCTTCTGTTATAGATTTTGATTATGGCAGTGATTTTACGCCTATTTACCTATTATGTCAATAGGTTTATAAATTTACTTCTTTTCCTGTCTGCTCTCGTAGTCCTTGAGCGCTGATTCTATTGCTTCCTGTGCCAGGACCGAGCAGTGCATCTTGTAATCCGGAAGTCCGTCCAAAGCCTCTGCAACTGCTTTATTTGTAAGCTGTCTGGCCTCTGATACAGGCTTTCCCTTGATGAGCTCTGTCGCCATTGAGCTTGAAGCGATCGCGCTTCCGCATCCGAATGTCTCAAACTTAACGTCTTTTACGATATCGTCTTCGATCTTTAAGTACATCTTCATGATGTCGCCGCACTTTGCGTTGCCGACTTCACCTATTCCGTTAGCGTCCTCAAGTACGCCAACATTTCTCGGATTCCTGAAATGATCCATTACTTTCTCACTATATAAAGCCATATTAAAACCTCCCTTAAAGAATGAATTCTTTCTTGCCTGCGACAAGGTCACGCCATACGGGCGAGAAGCCTCTTAAGTACTCAACAACTTCCCTGACTGACTTGATGATGTAATCTGCATCTTCATCCGTAATGTCCTCACCAAGACTCAAACGGAGCGAGCCGTGTGCAACATCATGGATCCTGCCGATCGCAAGAAGAACATGTGACGGATCGAGTGAACCTGATGTGCAGGCGCTTCCGGAAGATGCTGCAATGCCCTTATCGTCAAGGAGAAGCAATAAAGATTCGCCCTCGATGCCTTCGAAACAATAATTGATATTGGAAGGTACTCTGCTCTCCGCATCACCATTAAGAGCTGAATGAGGGATCTCTCCAATGCCCTTGATGATCTTATCTCTAACGGGAGTGAGCTTTGCCTTGTAGGAATCGAGATTGGCAACAGACTCCTTAAGTGCTGTAGCCATAGCTGCAATGCCGGGCACATTCTCAGTGCCTGCTCTTCTGTTTCTCTCCTGAGCGCCGCCTTCAATAAGGTTAAATACTTTAATTCCTTTCTTTACATAAAGGAAACCTACGCCCTTGGGACCATGGAACTTGTGGCCTGATGCTGAGAGCATGTCGATGTTGTCATCTACGACATTAACCGGGATATGAGTTACTTCTGCAGATCTCACCGATTTCACGTATCGGCTGGATCGTTCCGATCTCATTATTTGCATACATGATGGTTACAAGGCATGTATCCTCACGGATCGCGTCAGCTACCTGCTCTGCAGTTACAAGTCCGTTCTCATGAACGTCAAGAAGGGTTACTTCGAAGCCCTCCTTTTCGAGCTTTCTTAATGTGTGAAGAACTGCGTGATGCTCGAAAGCAGTCGAGATGATGTGTTTCTTGCCCTTAAGAGCGCCCATCTTTGCAGCTGAGATGATAGCCTGGTTATCAGCTTCACTTCCGCCGGACGTGAATATGATCTCATTAGGCTCTGCGCCGATTGCGTCAGCGACATCTCTTCTTGCCTGCTCCAAGACTTCCTTGGCCTTCTGACCGAATTCATAAAGGCTGGAAGGGTTTCCGTAGGTGTCTTTCAAAAGATCTGTGAGTGTTTGAATGGCCGCGTCACTCATCTTCGTAGTGGCGGCATTATCTGCGTATATCAAGGTG
>CACZML010000051.1:15529-35001 GCA_902782235.1 Oscillospiraceae bacterium | reverse complement strand
GATAATCCCTTCGGCAAAGGTCTGAACACGAGGATACCGTGAACCTTGGGATCGTTATTGATGCCGTCGAAAGTCTTATCCAGCTCTTCCTGCGAGATGCCTGCATCCAGAGCTGTTACTTCAACTTCAACACCTGCCGATTCGAAGCGCTTCAAAACGCCCCTCTCGTAAGCCAAGTCATCATCTCTTGCACCGACACGGAGGATCGCAAGCTTGGGGCTTATTCCCTTGCCCTTCAATTCCTCAACCTTTATCTTAAGATCTTCTACGATCTTGTCTGCAACTTCCTTGCCGCCTAATCTCTGCATTCTTATTACCCGCCGATCAATACCTTTTTTACTTCTGCATAGACCTTTGTGCAGATCTCAGATGTCTCATTTACGAGATCGTCTGTCTTCCTGTTCAGGTCTTCAGCATAGCTTCTGTCCTTCATGGACTTTGTGTTGATATAAACATTCATCGCAGCACCCTTGGCAGCCGTATCACAAGCTGCGGCAGCAACGCCAACGTCACTTATCGCAAGTCTGGAACCGATCACAGCAAGACGCTCTAAGATCTTCGCTGTCTCATTTGCCTTAATCTTCCTTCCTGTTCCTTAGGAATGGAATATGCTTTTGCGAGGGGCGCGAAAACCTCCTCGTCCTTCTTACCCAATGCCTCAAACTCTTTTACAAGAGCTCCGCACTTGGCGATCGTAGCTTCGATCTCTTCCTGATATTCAGCATACTTCTTCTTGCCGCTCGTAAGATTGCCTACCATTGAGCCCAAAGCAGCAGCGATACCGCCGCAAACTGCTGATGCTCCGCCGCCTCCGGGTGTGGGTGCGCCTGAAGCAAGCTCTGTCAAAAATACGTCTACTGTTCTGTTTTCCATGATTACTAACTCCAATATTTTTACCAACTTATAGTACATTATAGTTTATCTCGGGCTCAACAGACATAGAGAAAACAAGGTCTGATATAATAAATTATGTTAATGAAATGCCCTGCTTTCTTGTGCTTCTATATGTTCAGGTGACATATGACGGATACCAACCATAAAAAAACAGTACCACTGGTTATAGTAATAGTGATCCTGGTGATCTTGGGTTCTCTTTTTGGATTTGTCATGGCCAGATTCACCGGTAAAAATACTGTTGATGTTTGTGTCCGGAAGCAGGTGCGCCTCGCTGAAGACATATACATTAAGCATCCCGAAAACCACTTCAGCGGCTACTATGATGATGCCGCACATGGAGAAGAAGGTACGCCTCTATTGATTCCCGCCGGAACAGAAGGAAGTGTAGAGGCAGACTTCTGGTATTACAGTGTTTACTATACAGACGTTGATTATAACGAGTTTATCCGTATACAAGTTGATAGTGTTCCCGTTAATTTCCATCTTGATGAAGGAAGAATTAAAGTAAGGTTTACTGCTCAACCGTCAGAATCATATAGAACTATGGAGATTACACAGTACGATTTTGATGGAGGCAAGAAGAAAGTAACTTTTACAGACATCACCGAAGAATTCGATTCCGGCAAACTGGAGTCATATGACACCACACTTGCAGAAATTAATCAGGCAATAAACGAATATCATTCCAAATGGATCTCCAGAGAAATAACCGGCGGCATTATTGGTCTGGTAATATCTCTTATCGCAACAGGAATCATCATACTCATCCGCAAAAACTCACTGGAAATAACAATAGACTCAACGCTCATCGTGATAATAATTGTTATAGATGTTATCCTTATATTAGCAAACAGTTATTTTCTGTATGCCTTCACACGCCTGCTCTAGTTTTTAATGACAAGAACGGTATTACTTTAAGACTTCGCATTGTTATGGGGAAAACAATATGAAAATAAGCAAAAAAGTTCCGGTAATCGTTTGTACAGTTATTTTGTTGTTCTGTATTTTCGATGGCTACACACACGCGAACAGCAGGTACTTTCTCTCGGATCAACGTCAATTTCTCTATACAGTTACACTTAAAGAAGGTGTTAGCATTGTTGACACATCCCAAGCTATTGACGCTTTTCTTGACGGAAAACCTTATGAGCCTTCGGATATTGATATTCCGGCCGGTTCAGAAGGATATATCAATCTTATGTATGGCCATTTACAGTCTTATATTACTGATCCCGAAACAAATACCCATCGTTTTCAGGTTGATTTTTATCAGGATGACAAGCTAATTCATGCATGTTTAGCGACTGGTCCGGAATCACAGTTGCGAGAGGACGACATCTCTTATAAGAAATTCGGAAACTATGAGGAATTCATTGCCGATTACAATCAGAAAGTCAAAGAAGCTAAAGATAATTGGGATAAAGGATTCTGGTTTTGCATACTGAGAGGTTTAGCTGTTGCAGTTGTATTATCGATCTTATTCATTATCCTTTGTGCGGTTGCCAACAAACTGAAGATGAATCCTGCCGTATTCGGTATACTATGCGCCATTTATGTTGTGTTGGTGCTAGCCGCTGTAGTTTTCGTCATCATTCCTCCTAATATGTAATTCAAAAAAATAAAAGGCGGTCAGTGACCGCCTTCGTTATTTACTGGATTATTCGTTTTATTGCTTTGATCTTCATCATGTCGAGCTTACCGTAAACTACTTTGCCCTTCGTTGAAGATGCGTGGATAACCTGACCGTTGCCGACGTAGATTGCGACGTGGCCGCAGTAGCTGCCGTAGTCGTAGCAGATGACGTCACCCTTCTTGATCTCGCTTCTCGGAACGCTGACGCCGGATTTCTTCCAGATCTGCGTAGCACCATGCGGCAATGAGACACCAACCTGTGCGTAGCAATACTTTACGAGACCTGAGCAGTCGATACCCTTTGAGGAGCATCCGCCGAACTTATACTTAACGCCGAGCATGGACTCTGCGATAGATACGATACTGTCACCATTCTTACCGCTGATCTTAGGGAGCTTCTTGGTGTTGCCGTACTTGGTTCCACTGGACTTCTTGGAAGAAGGCTTTGATGTGGGCTTAGGTGTAGGCGTAGGTGTGGGCGTCGGCGGTGCACTGGTCGTTGTATAAGACTTATATACATAACCTGTCTTGCCGCTTGTAGTCGTAACCTTATACCACTTATCACCTACAATAGCTGTAGCGTGGAGTCTTGCATCCTGGTTAACAACTGCAACCTGCTGGCCTGATGTGGAAGGCTCAGATCTTAAGATGAGGCTTCCTGTATCTACCCATACGGTTCTGTCGATCTTGACAGATACCATTGTGTCCTGAATTGAATTGGTGAGGACGAATCCTTCCTTGCCTGCTTCAGTCTTGATCCTTGACCATGTATCGCCTACACCTGTTCTTGTGACCTGCTGGCCCAAATGGAGGGATACGATCGTCTTGGAATCCATGTCAGGCGTTTCCTTGAGGATCGACTGGTTGGCTCTAACATAATAAGTTGAGTTATCTTCTTTAAAGCATGCGGGATCCAAAAGCTCGATAGGAAGATTGGAACTGTCGTACCTTTGACGGATTACGAACGTAGGTATATCAGAATAGCTGGATGTTGTGCTGGTTTCTTTTTTCTCTGTGGAATCAGTCTCATTACCGGGCTCTGTTCCGTCAGGTTCACCGGGCTCTCCGGGTTCTGAACCGTCAGGTTCTCCGGGTTCACCGGGCTCGCCAGGTTCGCCAGGCTCCGTCTCATCGGGTTCAGTTGCATCAGGATTGGTTGTCTCACCGGGTTCAACAGATCCCGCAGGTTCAGAATAATCTGCGCTGACAAGCTGGTCGGCACTGTCAACGAGCGCCCAGTCTTCGATCTCGACTTCGCCGTTGTCTATCTTCTGTACTCCGAAAACGGATTGATATGCGTGTGAAACAACAAGAGAAGGACTTAAGCCTTCACGAAGACCTATAGGCAGGCAGATAAGAGGAAGGGCTGCAAAAAAGCCCGTCGCAATAGCAACGATATGCTGCTTTCTGTTATGTTTAAATACTACCTTCTTCATTATCACCAATACCCAAAACTAATAGGTCAATCTAATTATACTATCCGTATTTAATGCTTTTTGTGGCAATTCTCAGGCTTGGAGAGCCCTATTTGCCTAAAAAACTTTTCGCGCATATAAAAACGCCGGAGGAGAACATGCCCCTCCAGCGTCATTATAAACTTTGGATACCCGCAGTTGCTTTACAATTACGGGACAAAGTAATTACTTCTTTTCTTTAAGACCATCAGCTTCGAGCTGTGACTCTAAACGATCCTGCTCGTCAAGGAGCTCATTGCGGGCCTGAACCTGATCGAGATAATCGTTAGCGAAAAGCTCTGTATCGCTCTCTGCTTCACCGTAATCGTGGCCTGTGATGAGCTTGCTGTTTGCCTTGATAACAGGAACAGCAGTGATATCACTGTGAGCCTTGATACCTGTACCTGCAGGGATGAGCGCACCGATGATAACGTTCTCCTTGATACCGATGAGCGGATCAACCTTACCCTTGATAACAGCGTCTGTGAGAACCTTAGCTGTCTCCTGGAAGGATGCAGCTGACATGAAGGAGTCAGAAGCGCTTGCGGCCTTAGCGATACCAAGAAGGATCGTCTTGCCGTTAGCGGGCTTCTTGCCCTGCTCTTCGCAGTCTCTGTTTCTGGAGATGAAGTTATACCAGTCAACAGTTGTACCTGTCATGAAGCCTGTATCACCCGGATCGTCGATCTGGACTCTTCTCATCATCTGCTTTGTGATGATCTCGATATGCTTATCGTTGATGTTTACACCACCACCTGTGTAGTAAACCTTTGTGATCTCAGAGATGATGTACTTCTGAACGGCACGGATATCCTTAACTCTGAGGATCTCCTTAGGATCGATCTTACCGTCGATAATCTGATCGCCGGCTTCGATAACCTGACCGTCAGTAACAGTGAGTGTTGCGTGTGAAGGAACCTTGTATTCCATCTTCTCGATGGGATTGCCCTTAGCATCCTTGATAGGCTCAACACCCTCATCGTAAACAGGAGTTACAACGATAGTCTTCTGCTTTGTCTTCTCGTTCTCAACGATCTTAACAGAACCCGGAACGGAAGAGATGATACCGTGACCCTTAGGATCTCTTGCTTCGAAGATCTCGGTAACACGAGGGAGACCCTGTGTGATATCTTCACCGGAAGCAGCGATACCACCGGAGTGGAACGTTCTCATTGTAAGCTGTGTACCAGGCTCACCGATTGACTGAGCTGCGATGATACCGACAGCTTCACCAACTGCAACAGGACGGCCTGTAGCGAGGTTGATACCGTAGCACTTTGAGCAGACGCCTCTTCTGGAGCGGCAGTCAAATACTGATCTGATCTTGAGCTTGCCCAAGTCTTCGATCTGCTGTCTGGAAAGGATCTTGCCTGCAGCTTCTGCCTCAGCAACCTTTGCAGCAACCTTCTTTTCGCGCTCTGCGAGCTTCTCAGGTGTCTCAGCACCCTTGATCTTAACGGAATCCTTAACAGCCTGTCTTGCCTCGTTAGCTTCTCTCTTAGCGATCTCTACTGACTTGCAGATATCCTCTGCCTTGAGAGCGTCGATAAGTTCGTTCTTCTTAACGATAACTTCGCCTGTCTGATAGTTAACGATGTCCTCTGCAGCATAACGGCCATAGAGACGGTCGTTAAGAGACTTGATGACGTTGGTGTGCTTGTTGGAAACCTCTGTGATCTCCTTAACCCATGTGAAGTCATCAGTACCGCAGTCTTCCTCAGTAACAACAACTGCCTGAGCAACGTCAACGAGACGTCTTGTAAGGTAACCTGATTCAGCTGTCTTAAGAGCTGTATCGGAGAGGGCCTTACGGGCACCGTGTGAGGAGATGAAGAACTCGAGCACGTTCATACCTTCACGGAGGTTGGACTTGATCGGGATCTCGATTGTGTTACCTGTTGTATCCTGCATGAGACCACGCATACCAGCGAGCTGCTTGATCTGGTTGTTAGAACCACGGGCACCGGAGTCAGCCATCATTCTGATCGGGTTGTAGATGTCGAGGTTGTCCATGAGCGCCTTTGTGATGTTGTTTGTAGTCTCAGACCAAACCTTAGTAACCTCGTTGTGACGCTCTGTCTCTGTGAAGAATCCTTCTTCAGCAGCTTCGTTGATCTCTTCAACTCTCTCGTCACCTTCAGCGATCATCTTATCCTTGATGTCAGGGATGATCATGTCTTCGATACCGATGGAGATACCGGAGATAGTAGAGAATCTGTAACCCATAGCCTTAACGTCATCGAGGAAGATCGTTGTTCTCTCGAGGCCGTGTGTAGCAATGCACTTAGCGATGATCTTTTCGAGCTTCTTCTTACCAAGAGCGAATTCGAACTTGAATTCAGCATCAGGGTTCTTCTCCTTAGCTGCAGCAGCCTTGGCCTTCTGGTCAGCCAGTCTGGGGAAGTCGATCTCGAGAACGAGATGGTTCTCAGGCTTTGTTCTGTCAACAAATCCGAGATCCTGAGGAACGATCTGGTTGAAGATGAATCTTCCGAGTGTGGACTCAACAAGACCTGTCTCAACCTTGCCGTTGATCTCTCTTGAGATACGAACCTTGATCATGCTGTGAAGTGTGATCTGGTGCTCGTCATATGCCATCTGAGCCTCGTCGATAGAGGAGAATACCATGCCGGCACCCTTATCGTTCTCTACTTCCATTGTGAGGTAGTAGCAGCCGAGGATCATATCCTGTGTAGGAACTGTAACCGGCTTACCATCCTGAGGCTTCAAGAGGTTGTTTGTAGAAAGCATGAGGAATCTAGCCTCTGCCTGAGCCTCTGCAGAAAGCGGTACGTGAACAGCCATCTGGTCTCCGTCGAAGTCTGCGTTAAAGCCTGTGCAGACGAGCGGATGGAGCTTGATAGCACGACCTTCTACGAGAACAGGCTCGAATGCCTGGATAGAAAGTCTGTGGAGTGTAGGAGCACGGTTCAAGAGTACCGGATGATCCTGAATGATCTCTTCGAGGATATCCCATACTTCAGGAACTCTTGCGTCTACCTGTCTTCTTGCTGTCTTGATATTGAGCTTGTCGTTGATCTCAACGAGCTTCTTGATTACGAAGGGCTTGAAGAGCTCTAATGCCATCTCCTTAGGGAGACCGCACTGATGCATCTTAAGCTCAGGTCCAACGATGATAACTGAACGTCCGGAGTAGTCTACACGCTTACCGAGGAGGTTCTGTCTGAAACGTCCCTGCTTACCCTTGAGCATGTCGGACAGTGACTTGAGCTGTCTGTTGCTTGTAGCAGATGTTGAACCCTTAACAGGTGTGCCGTGACGGCCGTTGTCGATCAAAGCGTCAACAGCTTCCTGGAGCATTCTCTTCTCGTTACGAACGATGATCTCAGGAGCGCCAAGGTCCAAAAGCTTCTTAAGACGGTTGTTTCTGCCGATAACTCTTCTGTAGAGATCGTTAAGATCTGAAGTAGCATAACGGCCGCCATCCAAAGGTACCATAGGACGGAGTTCCGGAGGAAGTACAGGGATAACGTCAAGGATCATCCACTCGGGCTTGTTGCCGGAAGCCTTGAAAGCTTCTGCGATCTCGAGTCTCTTGTTGATCTTGAGTCTCTTCTGTGTGCTTACAGAACCTACCTTCTCATCCTGGAGCTGGGTAATGATCTCGTCGATATTGATCTCAGCTAAGAGCTCCTTGATAGCCTCGGCACCCATCTTTGCAACGAAAGAATCCTTGCCGCACTTCTCTTTTACGCTCTTGAACTGATCTTCTGTAATGATGTCGTACTTGTTAAGACCTGTCTCAACGCTTACGCCCGGATCGATTACGATGTACTTTGAGTAGTAAAGTACGCTCTCGAGCTGCTTAACTGTGAGGTCAAGCAATGTACCGATCTTGGAAGGCTGGGTCTTGAAGTACCAGATGTGAGATACAGGTGTAGCAAGCTGGATGTGACCGAGTCTCTCACGGCGAACTGTGTTCTTTGTGACTTCAACTCCGCACTTATCGCAGATCATGCCCTTGAATCTGATCTTCTTGTACTTACCGCAGCGGCATTCCCAAGACTTTGTAGGTCCAAAGATCTTCTCGCAGAAAAGACCGTCGACCTCAGGTCTCTGAGTACGATAGTTAATGGTCTCAGGCTTCTTAACTTCGCCGTGTGACCAGCTCTTGATAACCTCAGGAGATGCAAGCTGAATACTTATTTTTGTAAGATGATTCTGATCATTCATATCTATCTTTTATCTCCTTTACATGTCGTCGTCATCGCCAGCGAAATCGTCAACAAAATCGCCATCCTCTTCCTTGATGTTTCCAAGCTCGTCAGCCTCTACGAAGCCTTCGCTGAAAATATCGGAAGGAGACTCTGCGTCTTCACCGTCGAGTGAAGCTCTTGTGGACTCATCCATTTCGCTGTATGTGTCGAATGACTGTCTGTCCTCAGCAACATATTCCTTATCGTCGGTATATGTGCGGACGTCGAGTGCCAACGCCTTAAGCTCGTTAACAAGGACATTGAAGGACTCAGGGATACCCGGTTCAGGAATGTTCTTGCCGCGGATGATGGCGTCATATGTCTTTGAACGGCCTTCGATATCGTCGGACTTAACTGTGAGGATTTCCTTAAGAGTATGAGCAGCACCGTAAGCTTCGAGTGCCCAAACTTCCATCTCACCGAATCTCTGTCCGCCGAACTGAGCTTTACCGCCCAAAGGCTGCTGTGTAACGAGTGAGTAAGGTCCTGTGGATCTAGCGTGCATCTTATCGTCAACGAGGTGGTGCAGCTTCATGTAGTACATGATACCTACTGTTACTCTGTTTTCGAAAGGTTCACCTGTACGACCGTCGTAAAGAACAGTCTTACCGTCCTTGTCGATGCCTGCGAGCTCGAAAGCATCAGCGATGTCGTTCTCGTTTGCACCGTCGAATACCGGTGTAGCGATCTTCCAGTTGAGTGCCTTGGCAGCGCGGCCGAGGTGTACCTCGAGGAGCTGACCGATGTTCATACGTGAAGGAACGCCGAGCGGGTTCAAGCAGATGTCGAGTGTAGTACCGTCAGGTAAGAAAGGCATATCCTCTTCAGGAAGTACTCTGGAGACAACACCCTTGTTTCCGTGACGTCCGGCCATCTTATCGCCGATAGAGAGCTTTCTCTTCTGAGCGACATAAACGCGGACTCTCTTGTCTACACCGTTCTTGAGGTTTCCGTTTGTCTCCTTTGTGGAAACAACAACGTCAACGACTACGCCGGAACCGCCGTGAGGAACACGCTTGGAAGTATCCTTAACTTCTCTTGCTCTCTCGTTGAAGATTGCCTTATAAAGTCTCTCTTCTGCTGTCTGGTCTGTCTCACCCTTAGGGGAAACCTTACCAACGAGGATGTCTCCGTCCTTAACTTCGGCACCGATCATGACGATACCGTTCTCGTCGAGGTTGGAGAGAGCGTCGTCACTTACGTTCGGAACTTCTCTTGTGATCTGCTCAGCACCGAGCTTTGTCTCACGTGCTTCGCACTCATGCTCTTCGATATGGATAGATGTATAAACATCATCTCTAACGATTCTTTCATTTACGAGAACAGCGTCCTCGTAGTTATAACCTTCCCATGTTGTGAATCCGATGAGAACGTTACGTCCGAGAGCAAGCTCACCGTTGTCTGTAGCAGGACCGTCTGCGATCGTGTCGCCGGCCTTTACCTTATCGCCGATAGCAACGATAGGACGCTGGTTGATGCATGTGCTCTGGTTGGATCTCTGATACTTAGCGAGCATGTATGTGTCTACTGCACCGTCTGCTGTAGTAACTTCGATCTTGTCTGCTGCAACGAAGGATACAACACCGTCGTGAGATGCAACGATGCATACGCCGGAGTCCTTAGCTGCACGGTATTCCATACCTGTTCCGATGATAGGTGCCTCAGGCTTGATGAGAGGTACTGCCTGACGCTGCATGTTGGAGCCCATGAGAGCACGGTTAGCGTCGTCGTTACCAAGGAACGGGATGAGTGATGTGGATACGGATACGAGCTGCTTAGGAGATACGTCCATGTAGTCGACCTGTTCAGGGTCAAGCTGCAGGAACTGGTCAAGGTAACGGCATACGATCTTCTTGCCGATGAAACGGCCTTCTTCATCGATAGGCTCGTTAGCCTGAGCGATGTTGTACTCGTCCTCTTCGTCAGCGGACATGTAAACAACTTCGTCTGTTACTCTTAAGTTCTCCTTATCGAACTTTCTGTAAGGAGTCTCGATGAAACCATACTTGTTGATACGTGCATAGATAGCGAGGGAAGTCATAAGACCGATGTTCTGACCTTCCGGTGTCTCGATCGTACACATACGTCCATAGTGTGTAGGGTTGATATCGCGGACTTCCATTGAAGCTCTCTCACGGGAGATACCGCCAGGACCCAAAGCTGAAAGTCTTCTCTTGTTCGTAAGCTCAGCGAGCGGGTTGTTCTGGTCAGCAAATGCTGAGAGCTGTGAAGATCCGAAGAACTCTCTGAATGCAGCGCTCAAAGGTCTTGTGTTAACGAGGCTTGTAGCTGTAACAACTTCGCCTTCCTTGCTGGAGATCTGAGAGATCCTGTCTCTTGTATTCTTCTCGACTCTCTGGATACCTGTACGGAGCTGGTTCTGGAGGAGCTCGCCTACAGACTTAACTCTACGGTTGCCCAAGTGGTCGATGTTGTCGATTCTGCCGACGCCTCTGTGCAGTCCGATGTAGTAGGAAACGAATGCATAGATATCGTCAACTGTGAGGTTTCTGGGCATAAGGTCTTCCTTACGCTCAGCCATAGCTGCCTCAAGACGTGAAGCGATGTCAGTCTTGCCCTCAGCCTTAACCTGCTCAATGATCTCTCTCAAGATGCCGGCTCTAACCTTCTCGTTGATGCCTGTTCTTGCGAGGTCAAACTTCTTGAATTCAGCCTTTGTGATGCTGTTAGCGATAAAGGCCTCAGCGTCAACTCTGCCGTTGCCGATGACCTTGAGAGGTACATCTTCGAACTCATCCTCATCAGCTGCGCGAACGAGCTTTCTGGGGAAGATCTGAACGGACATAACGCCGGAATCTTCGATCTTCTTAGCGATCTCTTCTGTAACTATGGTGTTCTTCTTGCAGATGAGCTCACCGTCTTCAGTAACTACGTTGTCAGCTGTCTTGCTTCCGATGATTCTTGCGGAAAGCTCGAACTTCTTGTTGACCTTGTAGATACCAACTCTCTCGAGGTCGTATCTTAAAGAATCGAAATATGTCTTGTTGAGGATGTTCTTCGCATTATCAACTGTGAAGGGCTCGTTGTTACGAACCTTCTTGAAGAACTCCTGCAATGCAGCCGTATAAGGATCGGATGCATTCTTTGTCTCATCCTTCTCGAGAGTCATTCTGAGGCACTCTTCATCACCAAACATGTTGATGATCTCCTCGTCTGAAACGAGGCCTAAGCATCTCAGGAATACTGAGAGGGAGATCTTGTGGGATTTATCTACTACGATGTAGATAAGGTTGTATTCGTCAGGATCGTTATTAGCATCGGGAGAACCTGCAGCCTTAAGAGCTCTCTCCTTAGCATTAAGCTTGCTTTCCTTCTCATCTTCTTCGATGAGGATCCAGGAACCTCTGTAAGGGATAAGTTCTGCAGAAAGCAATCTGTTGCCCATCTTTGATCTCATCTCGGAATAGTAAGCTCCGGGAGATCTTACGATCTGATTAATTACAACACGCTCTGCGCCGTTGACAATAAATGTACCCTGATCTGTCATGATAGGGAAATTGCCGACGAAAGCTGTCTCATCAGTAACTGTTCCGTCAATCTTGTTATGGAGTCTGAGCTGGATGCTCAAAGGAGCAGCATAGTTGCTGTCGTTCTTCTTACAGCTGTCAATGATAGCTGACTTGGAAAGCTTAACGGAAGTCTTAGGTTCCTTAGACTTCTTACCCTTGCCGTCCTTCTCCTTGCCTGTGGGATCACAGGGATTCTCAGAATCGAAAATCTTTCCGACAAAATAGACTTCGTACTTGCCCTGATCGTCAGTAATCGGCGATACTTCGTCGAAAATCTGCTGCATACCTTCGTCGATGAACCACTGATAAGACTGCTTCTGGTTCTCGATGAGGTTAGGCACCTCGATTACTTCTTTGATCTTGGAATACGACTGTCGCTCTGTCTTGCCTTGTTTTACGGAATGGACCATTGTTAACGAATCACCTCACACAAAGCTTAAAAACACATGGTTTAAGCGGTTTCTTGGTTGAAAAGCATTTTTATTTACCATAAAAATTCTTTTCCGTCAAGAGAAATAGGCATAGTTGCCCAAACCCATTACGACGCAGTAAAGAATTATATATAAGCAGACAATTATTGTCAACAACTTTTTTTGTGAAGAATGAGTTTTTTATAGTAAAGATATTATTTTACACGTGCGTATTATATATAGCCCGGTATCTTCGAAAACTATGCGGCCCCGGCCGCCAAAACGAAAAATGCACTATTTGCATTCTTTTCCAACGCAAATAGTGCATATTTTCCGTATTTGTGCACTAAACCGGTCTTTTCAGTGCCATTTAGTTCATTCAGGGCCTCTCAGACTCTTAACGGGACACGATGCCCCTTAAGACATTAAGCTTTTGAGGCTTCGATGAACTTCTTGAATATAGGATGAGCCCTGTCAGGTCTAGACTTGAACTCAGGATGATACTGTACGCCCAGGTAGAACTTGTGACCGGGAATCTCCATCTCCTCTACGAGTGAATCGTCAGGAGCCGTGCCTGCAAAGCGTGCACCGCTCTCAACAAAGCGCTGTCAGGTGCGATCTTGCAGGGGTAAGCGCCAAGACGGAGCGTGCCGCCCTTATCGATGTCGTCGCTCTGGCCGGGCATGAAGTCGATTACCTTGTTATCGCACTGCTCGTCGAACTCGCCGGAGTTCGCATCGGTGATTCCCAGTACATTGCGTGCATACTCGATGACTGCGATCTGCATACCAAGGCAGATACCGAAGTAAGGAACGTTGTTTTCGCGCGCATATTTTGCAGCAAGGATCATGCCGTTGATACCGCGGTTGCCAAAGCCCCCCGGAACGATGATGCCGTCAAGGCCTTTCAGCATATCGCCTACGGTCTGCTCGGCAATAAGCTCCGAATCGATCCATTCGATCTCCACCTTAACGTCATTAGCATAGCCTGCGCTCTTAAGAGCCTCTGCAACTGAGAGGTAAGCGTCGTGGAGGTGGACATATTTGCCGACCAGGCCGATCTTTACAACCTGCTCGATATTGTGGATCTTATCGACCATCTCTTTCCAATGAGTGAGGTCAGGTTCGCCGGCTTCAAGACCGAGTTCTCTGCAGACGATCTCGGAGAAATGGGCATCCTCGAGCATCAGAGGTGCCTCGTAAAGCACAGGCAGGGTGATATTCTCGATTACGCAGTCTTCCTTAACGTTGCAGAAGTGGGCGATCTTCTTCATGATCTCGTCTTCCAACGGTTCGTCGCATCTGAGGATAAGAACGCCCGGGTTAACACCCATTCCCTGCAGCTCTTTTACGGAGTGCTGGGTAGGCTTTGACTTATGCTCGTCGGAACCTCTTAAGAATGGAACGAGGGTTACGTGGATAAAGAGGCTGTTCTCTCTTCCGACTTCCAATGAGATCTGTCTTACTGCTTCAATGAACGGCTGTGACTCGATATCACCGACCGTGCCTCCGATCTCGGTGATAACGACGTCAGCATTTGTCTTCTTCCCTACGCGGTATACGAATTCCTTTATCTCGTTTGTAATGTGCGGAATAACTTGAACGGTCGAGCCTAAGTACTCTCCTCTTCTTTCTCTGTTGAGGACGTTCCAATAAACTCGACCGGATGTGAGATTTGAATATTTGTTGAGGTCTTCATCGATGAACCTCTCATAGTGACCTAAGTCGAGATCCGTCTCCGCGCCGTCTTCCGTAACG
This sequence comes from Oscillospiraceae bacterium, assembly GCA_902782235.1. Lineage (GTDB taxonomy): Bacteria > Bacillota > Clostridia > Saccharofermentanales > Saccharofermentanaceae > Saccharofermentans. Next base: position 21,104 of record CACZML010000051.1, on the reverse strand, counting down.
TAAACTTCGCCGTGTTGGTAAGGGCTCATTGTACCGGGGTCGACGTTGATATAAGGGTCAAGCTTTTGCGCAGCGACCTTAAAGCCCCTTGCTTTCAATAGTCTTCCTAACGATGCAGCCGTGATACCTTTTCCCAGGCCTGAAACAACTCCTCCCTCTAAACAAAATTCTAAGTAATCCCCAGAGTTCGAAAACTCCGGGGGTTACTTAGTTTGGGTGGAATATGAGGATCTGTTATTTTACGCTGAAGAGCAGGTCGCCGTAAGAAGGAAGCGGCCAGCATTCCTTGGAGACATAAGTCTCGGCTTCGTCAGCTGCCTTACGGATGTCGTTCATCGCAGGGATGACCGTATCCTTGATGAAGGCACTTTCTGTGATGATGTCAGCCTCACCGTTAGCACCTTCGATTGCCTTTTCGAGAGAATTAGCACCGGCATAAACCTTATCAGCGAGATCTGAGAGCTTAACGATGATGTCACCCTCATAGCTGCATGCTGCTGAAGGAGCAACTGCCTTCTTTGCGGAAACGCTTCCGGCGAGCTTATTTTCGTAGCACTCGATTGCAGGAAGGATCATGCGTCTGCTCATCTCGAGCATTGTGTTAGCTTCGATGAGAACTGACTTGCTGTAGTTCTCGAGCATGATGTCGACTCTGGACTTGAGCTCTGCCTCTGTGAAGACCTTGTGTGATGTGAGCATCTTTACGTTCTTCTCGTCGAGGAGATGAGGCATACAGTCAGGTGTTGTCTTATAGTTGGAAAGACCTCTTACCTCTGTTGCTTCCTTGACCCATGCATCGTCGTAACCGTTGCCGTTGAAGAGGATTCTCTTGTGATCCTTGATGGTCTTCTTGATCATGTCGTGAAGAGCTGTCTCGAAATCTTCAGCGCCTTCAAGTCTGTCAGCATAGATCTTCAAAGACTCTGCAACAGCTGCGTTGAGCATCATGTTAGCGCAGGCGATGCTGTTGGAAGAACCAAGGCTTCTGAACTCGAACTTGTTGCCTGTGAAAGCAAAAGGTGATGTTCTGTTACGGTCTGTTGTATCACGTGCAAATCTCGGTAATACGTCAACGCCGAGCTTCATGATCTTCTTCTCAGAACCTGCATAAGGGGTGTCATTCTCGATAGCGTCGAGGATAGCTGAGAGCTCATCACCAAGGAAGATGGAGATGATTGCCGGAGGTGCCTCGTTAGCGCCGAGTCTGTGGTCGTTGCCTGCTGTAGCTACTGAGAGACGGAGGAGATCCTGATAATCGTCAACTGCCTTGATTACTGTTCTCATAAGGTGTAGCGCCGGGCGAGAGGAGATTGATGCCTGTATCTGTCGACATTGACCAGTTGTTGTGCTTACCGGATCCGTTAACGCCTGCGAACGGCTTCTCGTGAAGGAGGCAGACAAGGCCGTGGCGTGCAGCAACCTTCTGCATGATCTCCATCATGAGCTGGTTCTGGTCAGTAGCGATATTTGTTGAAGAATAGATCGGAGCGAGCTCGTGCTGAGCGGGAGCAACCTCGTTGTGCTCTGTCTTAGCAAGGATACCGAGCTTCCAGAGTTCCTGGTTAAGATCGTTCATGAACTCCTGAACCTTGGGCTTGATAACACCAAAGTAATGGTCATCCATCTCCTGGCCCTTGGGAGCCTTAGCGCCGAAAAGTGTTCTTCCTGTGTACTTGATGTCAGGACGCTTGTCGTACATTTCCTTTGTGATGAGGAAGTACTCCTGCTCAGGTCCTACTGATGTATGAACGTACTTTGCATCCTCGTTTCCGAAAAGCTTCAGGATACGGAGTGCCTGCTTGTTCAAAGCTTCCATTGAACGGAGCAAAGGTGTCTTCTTATCAAGAGCTTCGCCTGTGTATGAGCAGAAAGCTGTAGGGATGCAGAGTGTCTTATCCTTGATGAATGCATAAGATGTAGGATCCCATGCTGTATATCCTCTGGCCTCGAAAGTAGCTCTGATGCCGCCTGTCGGGAATGAAGAAGCGTCAGGCTCGCCCTGGATGAGATTCTTTCCGGAGAAGGCCATGATTACGCCGCCGTCAGGTGAAGGCTCGATAAATGAGTCATGCTTCTCTGCTGTAACGCCTGTCAAAGGCTGGAACCAGTGAGTAAAGTGTGTTGCACCCTTTGCAAGTGCCCAGTCGCGCATTGCTGTTGCTACTTGTTCAGCAACCTTGGTATCAAGCTTAGCGCCCTCGTCAATTGTCTTTCTGAGTGACTGATAAACGTCATCGGATAAAACCGCTCTCATCACTCTGTCGTCAAACACGTTCTCACCGAACATTTCCGGTACAGATCTCGTTTCCATAATATATTCCTCCTAAAATTTAATAACTTGGTTTAGATCAATGGGGTGTAACCCATTAAGAATTTGTCCATCTCTGCTGCGCAGTGCCTTCCTTCTGTTATGGCCCACACAACGAGCGACTGTCCTCTGTGCATGTCTCCTGCCGTGAACACCTTCGGTATCGAAGTCTTATACTGTTCGGGCTCTGTCTTAACCGTTCCTCTTTGTGTAAGTTCGACTTTGCTTTCCTTCGCAATGTAGTCTTCGCATCCCACAAATCCTGCAGCTATGATCAGGAGATCGCACTTTATTGTCTGTTCGGTTCCTTCGACCTCGACCAGCTTTCTGTCTTCGAATCTGACTTTGACTGTCTTGATCTCCTTAAGCTTTCCCTTTTGAGTAATGAGTTCCTTTACGGTTGTCTCATATATTCTCGGGTCAGAACCGAATACCTTGATGGCCTCCTGTTGTCCGTAGTCGGTCTTCTCGACCTTGGGCCACTCAGGCCAGGGGTTATTCTGTTGTCTTTCCTTGGGCGGCCTTGCCATCATCTCAAGTTGTGTGATGCTCTTGCAGCCCTGTCTTATGCACGTTCCTACGCAGTCGTTTCCGGTATCACCGCCTCCGACAACAACAACGTTCTTGTCCTTGGCACTTATCGTCCACTTGCCTGCCTTTCCTGAAAGAAGATCCTTGGTCGCAGACTTAAGGAAATCAACAGCAAGGTGCATATCCTTACAATCTTCTGAACCCTTTGCGGTAATCGTTCTTGCTTTCTTTGATCCGCAGCAGAGAGCAACCGCATCGAATTCATCTGTTATCTTTTCGAAAGAAGCTCCGTTACCTACATCGACTCCGGTCTTGAAGATCACGCCTTCCTCTTCCATCAGTTTTCTTCTTCTTAAGATCACGCTCTTGTCGAGCTTCATGTTCGGAATGCCGTACATCAGTAAGCCTCCGATCTGATCTTCGCGCTCGAAAACCGTGACCTCATGACCTCTGTGGTTGAGCTGGTCTGCAACTGCGAGTCCCGCAGGGCCTGCGCCGATTACTGCGACCTTCTTTCCCGATCTGGTCTTAGGGATCCTGGGCTTCATGTAACCCATCTCATATCCCTTTTCTATGAGGAAGAGCTCGTTATCGTGAATCGTAACTGCTCCTGAATTTATTCCGTTGATGCATGCCTTTTCGCAAAGTGCGGGACAAACTCTTCCCGTGAACTCAGGGAAGTTCGATGTCTTCAGAAGCCTTCCCAATGCCGCTTCGTAATGTCCTTTGTAGATCTCGTCGTTCCACTCGGGGATAACGTTATGTAAGGGACATCCCGTTACCATACCCTTGAGGCAGATGGCCGACTGGCACATCGGTACGCCGCAATCCATGCATCTTGCTGCCTGGCAGCGTCTTTCTTCTTCGTTTAAATGATTGTGGAATTCCTCAAAGCCGGTGATCCTTTTCTCTTCAGATACCCAGGAGTCCTCGTGCCTGTCGTATTCCAAAAAACCTGTAGCTTTACCCATACGATCCTCCCCCGCTCAAGCACCGACTTTTGTAGCTTCTTTGAAAGCTTCATAGACCGCTTGTTCATGCGCGATACCCTGTTCCTCGTACTTGGCGATCAAGGTCAGCATGTGACGGTAATCTGTCGGGATGATCTTCTTGAAGCTTGCGACATACTTGTCAAAGTCTTGAAGTATGGCCTTTGCTTTGGAAGATCCTGTTGCCTGCTCATAATCTTGAAGGATTGCTCTGAGCTCATTCTTATCTGCGTCTTCTGTGATCTCACTCATCTCTACAAGAGCCTTGTTGATCTTTGTATAGAGAGTATGGTGTTCATCGAGTACATAAGCGATTCCGCCGCTCATACCTGCTGCGAAGTTCTTTCCGACTTCGCCCAGGATCACTGCCTTGCCGCCTGTCATGTACTCCAGTCCGTGGTCACCGGTACCTTCGCATACGCCTGTCGCGCCGGAGTTCCTGATCATGAAACGCTCACCTGCTACGCCGCAGACATATGCAGTACCATTTGTTGCACCGTAAAGGGCAACGTTTCCGATGATGACATTCCTGGAAGCTTCAAATCCGGAATTCTCATAAGGCTTGATGATGAGCTTGCCGCCGGATAATCCCTTTCCGAATCCGTCATTCGCATCGCCCGTGAGCTTTAACGTCAGGCCCTTCGGAATGAATGCACCGAAGCTCTGTCCGCCGCCGCCTGCAAGTTCAACGATGACGCTGTCATCTGCCAGCTGTGTTCCGTATTCGGCTGTGATCTCCGAACCTAAGATAGTTCCTACTGCTCTGTCGGTACTCGATACCTTAACGTCAGTAATCTTGATGGATCCTTTCTTAAGGCCTTTCGCGAGCTGCGGGAGGAACACTCTCTCGTCGATCGTCTTTTCGAGCTCGAAGTCGAATACATGGTCGGGTTCGAAATGACGTACTTCGGAATCCGCATAGGACGGATCTATAATCTGCGCGAGGGAGACCATCTCGGCTCTCTTCGTTATCTGCTTGTCCTTAACCTTGAGGAGGTCGGATCTGCCGACCATCTCATCGACCGTTCTGAAACCGAGTTCTGCCATGATCTCTCTTAACTCTTCTGCGATGAAGAGCATGAAGTTCATAACGTGCTCCGGCTTGCCCTTAAATCTCTTTCGGAGTTCCTCGTTCTGGCATGCGATTCCGAACGGGCATGTATCCTTATTGCAGACTCTCATCATCATGCAGCCCATGGATACCAGGGGTGCTGTGGCAAAACCGAATTCCTCGGCGCCTAAGAGTGCTGCGATAGCAACGTCTCTGCCGCTCATGAGCTTACCGTCTGTCTCGACTGCAACTCTTCCCCTAAGGCCGCTCTCAATCAATGCGTGATGAGTCTCGGCAAGACCTAATTCCCAAGGAAGGCCTGCGTTGTGGATGGAGCTTGCGGGAGCTGCACCCGTACCGCCGTCATAACCTGAGATGAGGATTACCTGTGCTCCTGCCTTGGCAACGCCGCATGCGATAGTGCCTACGCCGGCCTCGGATACGAGCTTGACGGAGATCCTTGCTTTTCTGTTTGCGTTCTTAAGATCGTAGATGAGCTGTGCAAGATCTTCGATCGAATAGATATCGTGATGAGGCGGAGGTGAGATAAGAGCAACACCCGGTGTTGAATATCTTCTCTCTGCGATCCAGGGATAAACTTTCTTTCCGGGGAGGTGTCCGCCTTCACCGGGCTTAGCACCCTGTGCCATCTTGATCTGGATCTCTTCAGCGCTGTTCAGGTATTCGCTCGTAACG
>CACZML010000051.1:0-15510 GCA_902782235.1 Oscillospiraceae bacterium | reverse complement strand
CGTAACGCCGAATCTTCCTGATGCGACCTGCTTGATCTTGGAGTTCTTCTCCGTGCCGAATCTCTCGGGTGACTCACCGCCCTCACCTGTATTGGACTTGCCGCCCAGACGGTTCATAGCGATTGCCATGCACTCGTGTGCTTCCTTGGAGATAGAACCGTAAGACATAGCGCCGGTCTTAAACCTCTTAACGATCTCTGAAGCAGGTTCAACTTCCTCGAGCGGGATAGAATTGCCTGTCTTCTTGAATGCGAGGAGGCCTCTTAATGTATGGGGCTTCTCGTTGTCTACGATTGCCGTGTATTCCTTGAAGAGTTCGTAAGAACCTTCTCTTACTGCCTTCTGGAGGGCAACGATCGTCTTGGGGTTGTACAGATGATCTTCCTTGTCATCACCGCTTCTCAAGTTATGGAAGCCTGTGCTGTGTCTGAAAAGGATTCCCTCGGAGATCTCTTCCAGGCCGATACCGCCTACGCGGCTAACGATACCTGTGAAGTACTTATCAACTACTTCCTTGCAGATTCCGACTGCCTCGAAGATCTTTGCGGACTGGTAAGACTGCAGGGTTGAGATACCCATCTTTGCGGATGTCTTAACGATTCCGTGAAGGATAGCGTAGTTGTAGTCATCGATTGCCGTATGATAATCCTTATCGAGGATTCCCTTGTCGATCATCTCAGCGATGCACTCATGTGCGAGATAAGGATTGATAGCACGTGCACCGAAGCCCAGAAGTGTTGCCATCTGGTGAACATCACGGGGCTCGCCGCTCTCGATGATCAGGGATACAGCCGTTCTCTTTCTAGTCTGGACTAAGTGCTGCTCAACTGCTGATACAGCAAGAAGTGAAGGGATGGCAACATGGTTCTCGTCTATGCCTCGGTCTGAGAGAACGATGATGTTGGCGCCCTTTGCACATGTCCTGTCAACAGTGATGAGGAGCTGGTCCAGAGCCTTTTCGAGTGATGTGTTCTTATAGTAAAGAATAGATACAGTAGCTGTCTTGAAGCCGGGCTGGTCCAAAGACTTGATCTTAACGAGATCAACGCCTGTGAGGATCGGGTTATTGACTTCGAGTACTCTGCAGTTACCGCTCTTTTCCTCAAGAAGGTTACCATCGGAACCGATATATACTGTTGTATCTGTAACGATCTCTTCTCTTATGGAGTCGATCGGCGGGTTTGTAACCTGCGCGAAAAGCTGCTTGAAGAACGAGAACAGAAGCTGGTGCTTCTCTGAGAGAACTGCGAGAGGGATATCCGTACCCATTGAAGCTGTTGCCTCAACTTTGTTCGTAGCCATCGGCAGGATCTCATTCTTAACGTCTTCAAATGTATATCCGAATACCTTATAGAGCTTGTTTCTCATCTCCTGTGTATGAACCGGGATCTTCTTGTTGGGGATCTTGAGTTCAGACAGATGAAGGAGGTTCAGTGCGAGCCACTCACCGTAAGGGTTCTTCTCGGAATAGTACTTCTTGCACTCTTCGTCAGAAATGAGCTTGCCCTTCTCTGTATCGATAAGAAGGATACGGCCGGGCTGTAATCTGGACTTCTTTACGATGTGCTCGGGATCTATGTCGAGAACGCCTACCTCAGATGAGAGGATAAGTCTGTTATCGTCTGTGATGTAATATCTGGAAGGTCTTAAGCCGTTACGGTCTAATGTAGCGCCTGCGATAACACCATCTGTGAAGAGGATAGCTGCAGGACCGTCCCAGGGTTCCATCATTGTTGCATAGTAATGGTAGAAATCCTTCTTCTCCTGCTCCATGTAGGAATCGTTCTTCCAGGGCTCAGGGATCATCATCATGACTGCCAGAGGAAGCGGGATTCCGTTCATCATGAAGAACTCAAGAGTATTGTCGAGCATTGCAGAGTCAGAGCCCGTCTTATGGATGATCGGAAAGATCTTGTCTACATCGTTCTCGATCGAAGGGCTGTACAATGTCTCTTCACGGGCGAGCATTCTGTCGAAGTTACCTCTGATCGTGTTGATCTCACCGTTGTGAGCGATCATTCTGTAAGGATGAGCTCTCTCCCATGAAGGTGTTGTGTTGGTAGAGAATCTGGAGTGAACCATTGCGATGGCTGTCTCATAATCCTTGCTCTGCATATCCTTATAGAACTTGCGGAGCTGTCCTACCAGGAACATTCCCTTATATACGATAGTTCTTGAAGATAAAGAAGTAATATATGTATCGTCTGTGCTCTGCTCGAATTCTCTTCTTGCGACATAGAGCATACGGTCAAATGCAAGACCCTTCTCACAATCAGCAGGTCTTTCAACGAAGCACTGCATGATGACCGGCATAGCATCTCTTGCAACCTTGCCGAGGATATCAGGGTTTGTGGGAACTTCTCTCCAGCCCATTACCTTAAGGCCGTTCTTCTCCGTGATGACCTTGAACATACGCATAGCGAGCGTACGCTTCTTGGTATCCTGGGGAAGGAAGAACATACCGACGCCGTAATCGCCCTCGTCCTTTACTTCGATGCCTGCCTCTTTAGCAGCGTTCTTAAAAAACTTGTGTGAGATCTGAACAAGAATACCGACGCCGTCGCCTACTTCACCTGTAGCGTCCTTACCTGCTCTGTGCTCGAGCTTTTCGACAATGGATAATGCGTCATCAAGAGTACGGTATTCTTTTTTACCATCAATGTTAACTACTAAGCCGATACCGCAAGCATCATGTTCTTCTTGCATTGCCTGGTAGCATTCTCTGACATACTTCTCTTCGTAAGGTCTCATATTCTCCTCCCATAACTTGCGGACCATTTCATCCACCACAGGTCCGAAGTTTGAAATCATACTCAAAATGTATTGATATTTATTTTCAATGCGTTTAGAATATCGTTGTACGATTTCAAGGCTTATTGTAGTCCCAAGGCCGAAAGAAATAAAATACAAATAGTATTCGTATTACCATACCCTATGGGTATAATAGAATTCTACGGAGGAAACCACATGGATCTACGTCAAATACGTTATTTCTTAACGGTTGCAGAAGAACGTAACATCACACGCGCAGCAGAGCGTCTGCATCTGTCACAGCCTCCGCTCTCAAGAGCCCTCATGGATCTGGAGGAAGAACTCGGATGCACCCTGATCATCCGTGGCAAGCGCCACGTCACGCTCACACCCGAAGGCCTCGCGCTTAAGCGGAGAGGCGAACAGATCTTAGCTCTTGCCGATATCGCGAAAACAGAGATCACCGATGTTAAAAAGGGATTAAGCGGCACCCTGTACTTAGGACACGTAGACAGTAACGGTCCTTCCCTTGCAGCAGAATGGATATCTTCTTTTAAGAAGGAATATCCTAACGTTACTTATAACCTCTGGTGCGGCACGGTGGATGACCTCACATACAGAATGAAGTCCGGCCTTCTGGAGCTCGCGATCACAATGACTCCGCTCAACACCGAGCAGCTTGACGGCATCACGGTATACAGCGACACCTGGGCAGCCATCATTCCGGGCTCACACCCTCTTGCCAAGGCAAAGAAACAGACTGTCTCACTTAAGGATATCGTTGATACAGATCTCATCATCTCATCACGTCACTCAAGAGAAGAGGAGATCCGTTCCTGGTTCGAACCCACAGGCAAGGAACCGCGCTTCATAGTAAAGACCGCGCACTCATCGAACGCCTCCAAGCTCGTTGACCAGAACATCGGTATCGCTATCTTCCCTGCCTCAGTCGCAAAGAACATCTCCGCAGATTCGAACGTCGTGGTTAAGACGATTACCCCTGCAGTCAACGTCGACTACATCCTCTCGTGGGACAAGGAAAAGATCCCCAGCGCCCTTGCATCGAAGTTCATAGAACATGTAAGGAATATGTACTCATAAATAAACGGGGCCGTCTCAAGAAGAGATGGCCCCTTATTTTTTGCTGTGTTTATTTGTCTTTTAATGGTCTGAACACGCCGGAAAGATCATTTTGAGGCTGCCCGTCATCCCATAAGCTCTGCTTCTTCGCCGGACCTTTTAACATTTTCTCCCTTTTAGCGGCAGCATCTCCGTCCCCGTCAAGTTCCTCACCGGACAGTCTTCTTACAAGATCTCTGCCCTCAGGCTCTGATGAAAGATCTTCATTCTTAACACTATATGTGCTGATGAATTCCTTCTCCTCTTTATCGGTTAATTTGTCCTTTCTGGCAGTAAAGTGGATATACGCCTTGTAATCATCGTTTGTACCCCGGCTGTCACCGATGTTGTTTGTTTTATCGATTATCGTTCCCATGATCAGGCAGGTTAAGCCTAATCCTAATCCGAGAGCAAACAATATTGCAATTGAATAAATAATCAGCATTGCAGTTTCCATATGATCACCCCTGTCTCTTCTTCATGAAGGTAAACATATCATTGTCCTGCGCCAGCTTTATGCTCCGCATTGCCCTTACTATTTTTCTGATCCCCATCGAAAACAGTACGATTATGCCTGCACCGAGGAAATAGGTCAGCAACGGGGCAATAGCCAGGATGAAAAATGTGTAATAGAACAAGGCAAAAGCCGCTGCCGTCAGAAGGATCCCCAGACCAAAAAGGATCGGATAGAACCTTGACTTATCAAGGGGAATTCCACAGACGACCTTTCCTGTATCACCATTGACCAGAATAGTAACGTGCTTTCTCTTATGCTTTAAAGTGATGAACCAGACGGGCATCATTGCATATACCATATCGTTGTCGAGCTTTAAGGAAGGGCAGGAATGTAAGATCTTCGTTTTCTCGGCACTTACATTATCCTGTACCTCTTCATCAAAGTATTTCTGAGCTCTCTTAAAGACGGCATTTTTAACATCGCCATAAGTTACATCTGAGACATTCGAATAAAAGCCTGCGAGATAGTCTTCGTCAAAGGGCTTGAGATGCGAGAGATCGAACGGCTCGAGTTTTGAACTGCTCTCATCTGACAAAGCGCGTGATGCATCTACCGGGAAATTCTTCAGTTCCAGATCTCCGGCACGTCCGTAATGATTGACTTCCGCATACTTTCCCCAGCCGGTCTTACCATAGACAATAACGGCATTCGAAAATGTTGCGTTTACTATCCAGTACGGGACATAGATCCCGCGTACGCATTCAGGTGAGAATTCCTTGATCTGCTTAGGAATGAAAAAGCCCTTGCCGATCTTCCCGCGGACAAGCTCAATGGCCTGTTCTTTGGTCACCGAGAACGGAAGAACATACTCCGGGCACTTCTGCCTTGCGATCCTGCTGAAAACGACGTTCGGGTTCCCGCAATAAACGCATGTAGTCGAAGCTTCCGTTCCGTTGACGATAATCTCGCCTCCGCATTCGCTGCATGAATAAACATAACAGTCCATGAACTTTTCGATCTCAGTGCCATAGACTTCATTCATTGATTCGGCTTTCAGATCCTGCCTGTACTCCTTGGCCTCTGACTCGATCTCATCGGGCCTGAAAGAACCGCCGCAGTATGAACATTCCAGCAGCTGTGACTCAGGATTAAAAACCAGTGCGTGACTGCAATTCTTACATAGTGTTGCCATAACCTTATTCCCTTATTCTTTGGCAAAAAACTTCCGTACAAGAAAATATTACTATATGAGAAGATACAAAAACAAGATTTTTTGCACTGTCCGTCAGTTAAATCAATCCGCGAAAAAAAGACGGTGCTGAAAATCAACACCGTCTTCTTAAGGAGAAGGTTATCACCACGTTAAATTACTTGATATTAAGGAAGTTCTCGAGCATCTTCTTTCCGTCCGGCGTAAGGATCGATTCCGGATGGAACTGTACGCCGTAGATCGGATATTCGCGATGCTGCACGGCCATTACCTCACCGTCATCTGCCACAGCCGTGATCTGCAGACAATCAGGGATCGTGTCACGGTCTGCTGCAAGTGAGTGGTAACGTGCGACCTTTGTGCGCTCGCCGATTCCCCTGAACAGGGGACATAAAGCGTAAAGTCCCACATCGGACTGCTTGCCGTGCATAAGATGCTCAGCATAAGTGATCGTTGCGCCATAAGCCTTGCAGATAGCCTGGTGGCCTAAGCAGACGCCTAATACCGGAATGTCATGGATCGAAGCTGCAACATCACAGATGATGCCTGCATCCTCCGGTCTTCCGGGGCCGGGTGAGAGGATGATGTGGTCAGGCGCAAGGGCTCGGATCTCATCTACTGTCATCTCGTCGTTTCTGATCACCTTGATGTCGGGATCAAGCTCGCCGATCATCTGGTAGAGGTTATATGAGAAGCTGTCATAGTTATCTATAAGAAGTATCATGCTTATACCTCCTGTGCGAGTGTAAGGGAATTAAGGACGGCCTTTGCTTTGTTCAGGCACTCCTCGAATTCCTTCTCAGGAACTGAATCGGCAACGATGCCTGCGCCGCTCCTGACGAAGACCTTGCCGTTTTTCTTGTATGCGATGCGGATGGCGATACATGTATCCATGTTGCCCGTAAAGTCGATATAGCCGATGGCGCCGCCATAGATGCCGCGCTTGTTGTTCTCGAGCTCGCCTATGAGCTGGCATGCGCGGATCTTCGGAGCACCGGATAAAGTTCCTGCGGGAAGCACAGCCTCAATGGCATCCAGTGCATCGTGCTTTGAATCGATCTTGCCGCGAACGGTGGAGCCGATATGCATAACGTGAGAATATCTCTCAATGCTTCTGAGCTTCTCTACTTCGACTGAGCCAAATTCGCTGATCTTGCCCAAGTCGTTGCGGCCAAGGTCAACGAGCATGTTGTGCTCTGCAAGTTCCTTCTCGTCGGCTAAGAGCTCCTCTTCAAGCCTCTTATCCTCTTCTTCCGTCTTACCTCTCGGTCTTGTGCCTGCAAGAGGGAATGTGTGAAGGATTCCATTTTCGAGCTTTACGAGAGTCTCAGGAGAAGCGCCTGCGACCTCTACGTCAGTTCCTGCAAAGTAGAACATATAAGGAGAAGGATTAACTGTTCTTAAGACTCTGTATGTGTTAAGAAGGCTGCCTTCAAAGGGTGCCTGTAATCTGTTGGAGAGAACGATCTGGAAGATATCGCCTTCATGAATGTAATTCTTGGCCTTCTCGACCATGGCGCAATATTCGTCTTTGGTGAACAGCGGTGTAACTTCGCCAAGGAGCCTGCCTTCCGGATCGGCGCTCTTCTCGCCGTTTTTAAGAAGATCAATAAGCTCTTCAAGGTCTTCAACTGCCTCACGGTAGCCGGCGTCAACATCCTCCAAGGACATATTGGATATGAGGATGAGCTTCTGTCTTACGTGGTCAAATGCTATGACCTTGTCGAAAAGCATGAGGTCGACATCCTTGAAATTCTCAGTATCCGTTACCTCACATCTTGCCGTGGGTTCGGCATAACCCAGGTAATCGTAAGAGAAATAACCTACAAGACCGCCTGTGAATGAAGGAAGATAAGGAAGTCTGGGGCTCCTGAAATGAGACATGATGTCTCTTATGATCTGTGACGGATCAGAGGTCTTCTCGGTCTTATCGCCATATGTGATCTCGCCGTTGATGCAGGTGATCTCGAGCTTGGGATCAAAGCCTAAGAAAGTATATCTGCCCCACTTCTCGTCGGACTGGGCAGACTCTAACATGTATGCATGAGTCGATGCATTCTTTAAGATACGGATCGTTTCGATGGGCGTCGTAAAATCAGAGAGGATCTCGGTGCTTACCGGGACAATGTCATATTTGCCTTCTGCGGCATATGCTCTGACTTCTTCAATTGACGGCACTACTTTCATTTCAGTCACCTCCGGCTTCTCTCAAGTCAAAGGCAATAAAAAAGCCCCTGACTAAAGATCCAATGTCTTTAAGTCAAGGACGAATAATCTTATTATCCGCGGTGCCACCTTGATTCACGGCATGACCCGTGCACTTAGACAAGATACCAACATATCTCCGGCCACTTACGCGTGCCTCACGTCGCAATATACTTGGGAATTACCCTTTCCTTCGCGCCCTCCGAAGTCCATTCACTTAAGCTCCTTGCTGTCCGGATCCCACCACCCCGGGCTCTCTTTGAACGGTTTGCTTAAATTACTCACTCTCCGTCAACGGTTTGAAACTGACATAAAAATACAATAGGTTTGGTAGGTTGTCAATCACAAACACAAAAAAGAGGCCGCCTCCTTGAAGGAGACAGCCTCTGATATCAGAACTTAGTTACCTTAGCTCATTAAGGGAAGTATGTGATAGTAACGTTTCTGAGCTCGTAGTTATAGAACTCGAATCTGTATCTGTTTCTATTCATGTACTTCTTGCCCTGCTTTGTCCACTCGAGATAATCTGCGATGAACTTAGGGTCATCTTCGTTGTGATAAGGCTTTTCTGTAGGATCGCCTGCGTTAGCCTTGAGGTCCTCGATCGTTACGTTGAGAGGGAAGTCGAATGTAAGAACATTCTGTGTCTCACCCTTTGTGTAAGAACCGTGGAAGCTTACCTCGTTGACATAGCACTCGTTAGCCGGTCTGCCTGAATCAGAATCGTTGAATACGTAGATATAGCAGTTGAAGTTCTTGCCGATGTCAACCTTGAAAGGTGCGGACTGATACTTGGACTTGAGATTGTTCTTAGCATCCTCGAGCTCGCCATCCTTGAAAGGTACGCCTGCATCGATCATGTCCTGAAGTGTTGTCTTACCGAGTGTGAACTTCTGGCCGTTGATGTAGAAGTTCATCTCATCGAAGTTAACATACTTAGCGCCGGAAGGATTGGGATTAGGGTTGCTTCCGCCGTTGTCTGAAGAGTCAGTAGCAGAGGTATCCTCTGTTGTTGTAGTTGTAGCAGGCTCTTCTGTTGTTGTAGTAGCTTCTTCAGTTGTTGTGGTTGTTGTAGGCTCTGGTAACTGTTACCTGAAGTGTGCCGTCCTTGGAGATCAAAACCCACTCTGCATCCTTCTCATCATCAGAGATGTCCTCAGAGTCAACCTTGAAGTCCATGTCATACTCTTCCTTTGCAGCTTTCTTTACATCGCTCTTGGAAGGTACTTCAACCTTCTTAGCGCAGGATGCAAATCCAAGCATTACGGAAAGGCAGAGAATAAGTGCAATAACTTTTTTCATTTAATGTCTCCTCCTTATTACCTTTTGTTTCTAAAGGCGTAACAATAATAGCCCCTTTTTGCCAATAAGACAAATATTTTTTAAACAAGGCTGCCTCTTTTTTTCGAGACAGCCCGTGAAATATACCTTAAATCAAGGAATGTATGTGATTACAACGTTCTTAAGTTCGCCGTTTGTATACTCGAAAGTATATCTGTTGGAGTTCATGAACTTTGTACCCTTCTTTGTCCACTCAAGAGTGTCATAGATGTACTTTGTGTTGTCTTCGTTGTGATATGTTCTTCCGTTAGGTTCGCCGGAATTAGCCTTGAGGTCTTCCATCTTAAGGTCGAGCGGGAAATCAAAAGTAATGAAGTTCTGCTTCTCGCCGTCCTTTACAAGACTTGTAACCTTGTAATAGATCTCGTTGATGTAGCACTCGTTCATCGGCTTGCCGGAATCTGTATCGTTGAATACCTGGATCCAGACGTAATAGCCCTTTACGCCGGGATTGAGCTTGATGTAAGAAGACTGGTATCTTGACTTGAGATTGTTCTTTGCATCCTCAAGCTCGCCATCCTCGAAAGGAACACCGTCATCGATAAGATCCTGAAGTGTTGTCTTTCCGAGTGTGTACTTCTTGCCGTTGATGTAGAAGTTCATCTCGTCGAAGTTAACATACTTAACACCGGAGGGAGCAGCTGTCGAACCGCCGTTGTCCTCTGATGAATCAGCTGTTGTAGCTTCTGTTGTAGTTGTTGTGGGATCCTCAGAAGACTCTGTTGTGGGATCTTCAGATGTTGTGGGAGCAGTCTCTGATTCTGTGGGAGCTGCAAGTTCCTCATCATCGAACTCGAACTTGTCAGGATCTTTCGCGTTCCATGTAACGGTTACCTGAAGTGAACCGTCCTTGGAGATCAAAACCCACTCTGCTTCCTTCTCATCATCGGAGATATCTTCAGAATCAACCTTGAAGTCCATGTCGAACTCATCTGCTGCAGCCTTCTTAACGTCGCTCTTGGAAGGTACTTCAACCTTCTTGGCGCATGATGCAAAACCAAGCATCATAGAAAGGCAGAGAATAAGCGCAAAAACCTTTTTCATAATTGGTATATCCTCCTTATTATCCATGTAAAGGCTATTAAATATTAGCGCGAAAAGCCCAAAGCCGTTGCGCGCATAATAAATAAAAAGCGCCACCCGCTATGAGTGACGCTTGTTTATATTATTTATTAATTAAAAGAATCATCAATAAATTAAGTATCTGCACAAACCTGCGTTGATGGAGTAACCGGGATGGTTAACTTCAAGAGCTGAGTTCCATGCGTTGAAGTTGTCTGTGATCATATCATTTCTGATCGTAACTTCGTATGCAGGTCTGACTGCCTCGAAATAGAAGACATATACTGTTGAACCGTCTTCAGAAGCCTTGATGAAAACATCACCCTGCTTGCGTGCGCTGTCGAAGAGCCACTTGCCTGCTTCAACAACTGCGGGATCGATCGGATCTTCCTGTGTTGAAACGAAGTATGTCTCAGGCTGTACGCTGTAACCGCCCTGGAGGAGTGAGTTCTGATCCTTTGTATGCTCCTTAACGATCTTGTAGAAAGAAAGAGGATCCATACCGGCGGGGCACAATGTCTGTGCTTCAGCGAGTATCTTCTGGAGTGCTTCCTGCTTCTCAGCGTCTGTTGCGTCAGACTTTGCGTCGGACTTCAGAGTGAGCATTCTGTAAGCAACTGTATTGTAATCGTTGTTGTCCTTCTTAGCGATGTGGATGATGTAAGCACCGAATTCAGTCTGGATGACCTTAACGTCGCCGGCCTTGCTGTCACTGAAGATATAATCTCTTACTGCAGCATCCATGTATGTGGAGAGGGAATATGTGAAGCCCTCTGTAAGGCAAGGGTTCTTATCGTCAGCGAAAGTAGCGAGGACTGCGTCATCCTTCTTCTCTGTAGCGTAATCGATGACAGCCTGTCTGAAGGAAGCTGTATCCTTTGCTGCCTTAGCGATCTTGTTTGCGCTGGCAAGTGCAGCGTCCATACCGGTTACGTTGCCTTCCTTATCTGTCTCAGCCTTAATGAAGTATGAGCTGTAATCAACTGTTGAATACTGGTTGGGATTCTCGTTGTACTTAGCCTTAACTGCCTCATCTGTAGGAACAACGGAAGGATCGAACTGCTTTAAGTAGTTGCCGTATTCCTCTACAAGGATCTCACGTGCAGTGAAGTCTGTATAAGCTCTCTTTGTCATACCTGTTCCGTAAAGGGATCTGAGGTATGCCATGCCTGAGCCGTAACCGTACATCATTCCGTAGAGGTCTAATGTAGTGAGGTTAGCAGCAGCGAGTTCACGTGCCTTGGACATTTCCATGAAGCCGTTCTCTTTTGCAGCACGCTCAACAAGAGCAAGTGTTCTCATCTGAGTAGCAGCTTCTCTGAGAAGTACGTCTCTATATGTCTCACCGGTCTCTTCGTTGCAGACAGCGTCAAGCTTATCAGCTGAAACCATGCCATACTGAGAATATGAATCGTAAACTTCTACGAAATGGTAGTTGGACTCAAGAACGTTGAAGTTCTTGATGACCGTTTCTTTACCATCGACAGTCTCTGTAATCTGAATACCGGTCAAAGTTCTGGGAAGTACACCGGAAATGTATGTGAAGAAGATAGCAACGATGAGAACGATAGCTACTACTACAACTGTCATTCCGACCGATACGAGCTTCCTGTTGGCCTTTCCGGACTTGGAGGTCTTTGCCATTTTGCCTACCTACCTTTATTAATTAATAAAAAAGCAAAAGATATTATAATTCGGTGCCCTCAATAATGCAAGGAAGACATTCAGGAACATCCACTAAATATGTGGGGTTTGCGGCCATCAGCTCCTCTTTCGGCATCTTTGTCCACCCTACGAGAGCAAAATCGCAGCCTGCGTCACGCGCTGAAAGCAAATCAGGCAGGGCATCTCCGACGTAGAGCACCTTTTTCATGTCAGTTATGCCGAGTCTTCTGGCCGCTTCGACCAACGGATCGCCAAAAGGCTTGGCTCTCTCGGTCGCTTCCCTGAAGACCATGTCATCAAAGTATTTCCCAAGCTCCAAAAGGTCAATGGTTATCATGGCAGATGACTCTAGTTTTGAGGTGACTATGCCCTGTTTTACGCCCAGGCTCCTTATTTTCGAGAGGAAATCATAGACTCCGGGGAAAATAGGGATGACATTTTCCTTCATTTTCGCGCAGTTATAGGCAAGATATTCCTCAATAAGGCGCTCCTGCGTCTTCTCGTCATGCATGCGGAAAGTGTCCGTTAACGGCTTGCCGATATAGCTCATCAGGTCGGCGTCGGTCCTGTCGGTACCGCCGAGAACGATGTCATATGTGGCTTTCAGGGATTCCATTATAAGAGGGACCGAGTCCTGCAGAGTGCCGTCAAGGTCATAAAGGACAAGGTCATACTTATTCATCGGACTTGGAGTTCTCCTCTTTGCCGGCTTCTTCCGGAGCCTCAATGGGATTGATATGGATCAGTACCTTGGCGATGGCATTCTCTTCCACCTTCAGTACCTTGATCCTAAGGTTCTTGTAATTGACCACAGGATGCTCTGTCTCTTCCGGAACTCTGTCGAGCTGGGATATAACAAGGCCTGCAATGGTGTCATATTCGTCGTTGTCGAGCTCTATATCAAGGACGTCCTCAAGGTCTGAGAGCGTCATGTCGCCCCTGACGATATAGTCGCCGTTGGAGAGCTTTACGAACTCATCAGCCTCATCGTCGAACTCGTCTGTGATGTTGCCTACGAGCTCTTCCAACATATCCTCGATCGTTGCGATGCCCATCGTTCCGCCGTATTCGTCAACGATGACGGCCATCTGCATGCCGCAGTTCTTCATCTCGCCGAAGAGAGATGAGATCTTACGCGTCTCGTGAACGATAAGGGGCTCTCTTATGAACTTCTCGAGCTTGAAAGGCTCCTCTTCCGTGGGCGGCATAATGCCGATCAAGTCCTTTATATGAAGGATTCCGATGATGTCATCGATCGTATCCTTGTAGACAGGGATCCTCGTAAACTTCTCTTCCCTGGCAACGCGCATTACCTCGTCGTAATCTGCGTCGATGGGAAGTGAGACGATCTTCTTTCTGTGGGTCATGATCTCCGAGACTTCTTTGTCGTTGAACTCGAAAACGTTCTCGATCATTTCCTTCTCGGTATCTTCGATATTGCCTGACTCCGAACCGACGTCGACCATCATGCGGATCTCTTCCTCCGTAACGGGCTTGTCAGTCTGGTTCGGATCGATCCTGAAGAGTCTTAAGATAACGTTCGTGGACTTGGTCAGGAACCATACGAACGGCTTTAAGACAGCGCCAAAGAACTTGACGACGTTAGCAGCCGCAAAAGCCCATCTCTCGGGCTTGTTCTGAGCTATGCGCTTCGGAACGAGCTCTCCTAAAACGAGTGAGAAATAGGACAGCACAATGGTAATGACCACCGTCCAGAGCGATTCCATCCAGACATACTTGGACGAGGGATCGACCAGAAGAGCCAGTTTGCTGGCAAAGCTGTTTGCCGCGAAAGCAGATGACAGGAATCCGGCGAGAGTAACGCCGACCTGGATCGTCGCCAGGAAGTTTCCGGGATTATCAAGGAACTTGATAACGCGGAGCGCTTTCCTGTCGCCTTCTTCAGCGAGCTTATGCATTTTCGCGTCGTTAAGAGAGATGACAGCCATCTCTGTGCCTGAGAAAAAGGCATTAACGAGAACGAAGAATACTACCAGTAAAATGCTTAGAAATGTTTCCATTTATTTCATTCCATTAAGAAGATCGATAAGTGTCTGTCTTACTACCTGATGGTCAGCCTTGCCCTTGAGAGCTCTCATTGACTGGCCGATAAGGAACGTAAGGTTCTTCTCTTCGCCTGCGAGATAGCCTGATACAGCCTTCTCGTTAGCGGCCAGGATTTCCTTGATAACAGGCTCGATGGCACTTGTATCGGATACCAGTGCAAGGCCGTTGTCAGCAATATACTTCTCAGGATCAGTGCCATTGAGGAAAGCTTCCTCAAGAGCCTTCTGGCCGGACTTACGGTTGATCTTGCCCTCATTTACGAGGTTGATGATCTTACCCATGATCTTACCGTCGAAGTCGATGTCGCCTGCTAAGACCTTAGCGTCCTTGGCGAACTTGAGAAGGTCTGTCATGAGCCAGTTGGAGCAGTCCTTAGGGTTCTTTGCAACTTCGCATGCTGCCTCGAAAACCTTGACGAGAGCCGGTGTTCCCGTAATGATCTCAGCATCGTACTCAGGGAGACCCAACTCCTTTACGTACCTCTCGCGCTTTGCGTCAGCGAACTCAGGAAGCTCTGCTCTTACCTTATCGAGGAACTCCTCGGAGATATTGATGGGCATAAGGTCCGGATCCGGGAAATACTTGTAATCCTGGGCATTTTCCTTGGAACGCATGGAGTATGTGTACTCCTGCTCATCGTCCCAGCGTCTAGTTTCCTGGATAACCTTGCCGCCTTCCTCGATGAGGTCGATCTGTCTGTCGCGCTCATATTCGATAGCGCGCTCGATGGCCTTAAGGCTCGCGATGTTCTTCATCTCGGTCCTTGTGCCGAATTCCTTCTGGCCTCTGGGCCTTACGGAAAGGTTAACGTCAGCTCTCATGGAACCTTCCTGCATCTTGCAGTCGGAGATTCCAAGGTACTGCATGGTGTCTCTTAACTTTTCGAGATATGCGATTACCTCTTCGCCGGATCTGAAGTCAGGTTCCGAAACGATCTCAAGGAGCGGGACACCGCAGCGGTTGAAATCGACCATCGTCATGCCTGTGACAGGGTCATGAACGAGCTTGCCGGCATCCTCTTCCATGTGGATCTCGTGGATTCCGATGGACTTGATGCCCTGTGATGTCTTGATGTCGACATGACCGTTCCTGCAGATCGGGAAATAAAGCTGTGAGATCTGATATGCCTTAGGAAGGTCAGGATAGAAGTAGTTCTTACGGTCGAACTTGTTGTTTCTTGTGATCTCGCAGTTAAGCGCGAGTCCTGCCTTTACGGCATACTCGACTACCTGCCTGTTTAATGTAGGAAGTGTTCCGGGCATACCGGAGCATACTTCGCAAACGTGTGTATTGGGCTCGCCTCCGAACTTGGCTGAGCATCCGCAGAAGATCTTTGATTCTGTCGAGAGCTCGCAGTGTACTTCGAGGCCGATTACCATCTCATAATCCTGCATGATCTTAGCCCTCCCCTCTCAAAGCATTTTCCGGGATCTTATTCTCAAAGCCCTGGTCAGCCGTAGCCTTCTGATAGCTTGAAGCCACGCCGATGATGGTCTCCTCGGAGAATCTCTTTCCCATGACCTGAAGTCCTACGGGGAGTCCTTCAGATGTGAAGCCGCAGGGTACGGACATCGCAGGAATGCCTACGATATTGATAAGTACCGTGCAGATATCGCCTAAGTACATCTTAAGA
>CACZML010000050.1 GCA_902782235.1 Oscillospiraceae bacterium | reverse complement strand
GCTTAAGCTCGAAGAATTTGATTTCGAAGATGATTCACCCGAGTTGGATGATGTCGAAGACGGTTTCTTCGCAGTTGCAGACGAGGATATGGTCGAAGAGAAGGAAAAGGATCTCGAGGACATGCTCAAGTCATTTAAGCTTAACGGCATTATCGATACTGATGACGTTGAGTCTTTTGCATTTGCAGCAAAGGCAACAGGTCTCGATGACATTAAGGATGCAATGAAGGATCCTGAGGACATCGCTGATCTCGAAGTTGACGGCGCTGTTGCATTCGTTATGACACTTTCCAATGACGGCTATGCAGAGGACGTTATGGACGCAATCGAGGAGCTCCTTGATGACGCAGACATCGACGTTAAGGACCTCTCTAAGCAGGAGTACATGGCTTCCAAGAAGGAAGGCTACTTCAGATGCCACATCGACATCGCTAAGCTCGCAAAGATCATCCTTGAAAACGATGACATCATGGATCTCCTTGAAGAAGCAGGCGACAAGGCTGATATCGACTTTGAAGAACTCCTCGGCGCACTCACAGGCGACGTTGCTTTCACAGTTGAGATCAACGGCAAGAACATCTTCTTCCTCGCAGGCGGCTCGCTCAACACAAAGCCCACAATTCTTAACAGCTTCGCAAGCTCTTTCGGCGTTGCAATGAACCCTGTTAAGGTTCCCATGAACACAAAGCTCATCGAGGAGAAGCTCGACGATTCACTCGACACATACCTCAGCAAGCTCAAGAACGCCAGCTCCAGCATGGATTTCTGATCGGCTGATTAACTGAAAACTATAAAGGCTGTGTCCGTTTGGGCGCAGCCTTTTTGTATGCGTGCGTGTGGCCCGGGCCGGGCCGGTGACGAAAAATGACACGTTTTGGCACTGAATCGTGTCACTTCCCGTCACTTCTCTTGCAAATGCCAAAAAGTGACACGTTTCCGGTGGTTTTCGTGTCACTTTTCGTCACTGCAAATTGCGGCGTGTTAAATCATGCGTGATATCAGAACATCGACGGCGGGAACAGTCTCGACAGCGTTCTCAATGCAGTACCGAAGTTCGTGAGGTCCATGAGAATACCTGAGAACAGGAACGACAATATGAGGTAGACCGGAAGGATCGAAGAGAAGATCTTTGAGCGCGCCGTGCGGATCGGCAGGAGCGTCATTATGGTGCCGACAACAAATGAGATCAGGGTTACGAGGAACGTATACAAGATCACATGCAATGGCGAGAATTCCGTTCCCGACACAATGAAGCAGATAATGGACACGATCATGGCAGGGAACGTGAAGACAGCCACCTGTATGAGTCCCAGATAGATCCTCTCTGCAAGACCGAAACGCAGATAGATGCGGTTGTCCTGGTCATTTAAGAATGCGAGCGCGCCAAGAAGTGCTGCAGTGAAGATGAAGAATCCTGCGAATTTATAGAGCGGGATCGGGACCTTCTCGGAGCGTGTGAGCGCATTATAGACTGAGCCTTCCACGCTCTCCAATGCGAAGAGGAATTCGTCGTCCATGTATTTGCCGAAGATCTCCTTGAGCCTCGGATCGTGTGCGTCGACTTCGTAGCCCCTTGCAGCAAATGTCTCGCTGATTATCTGGCGTGCGGCATACTCATAGAAGCCTCTGAAGACTTCTTCACGCGACAGGAAAACGAAGCTTGAGGCTGGTGTGGCGATCTGTCTGATATCGTAGCGTGAACCTGATGCAGTGAGATGTTCTGAGAAGCCCTCAGGGAAGACATAAGCGGTGTTTGCTTTGCCTGATGCGAGGTCGGAATAGATCTCATCTTCGTCATCTACTTCATAGAAGTGGAAGATCGAATTCATCGAGCAGAGCTCATCAACGATCGTCTCCGTATCTTCGGAATCGTCTTCATTGAGGACCGCAACGGGGATATAGATCGATGTCTCTTTTGGAGGAACAAAGATGACCAGAAGAGCCATGAGGATGATGACTCCGCTCATTACATACATCGCGGGGTTTATGAGGCTGCGCTTGGCAAGGACCGATAATCTGTTTAGGAATAATTTCATAAGAACATCGACCTCATAAAGAACTTGATCAGGTAATAGAACGGGTTAAAGAGTGCCGCCTTCTGGAAGAAGATTGGCATGAAATCAATAGGAATCAGGCCTCCTGCAAGATACATGAGGATCGTGCCTGCACCGAAAGTGATATAGGACACAGCCGTAGGGCTCTTAACGAGATAGCAGAGTCCCGTGCCGAGCAGTGCGATTATGAGCACCACCGGTATGACCGTTATAAGCGACAGTATCTTCATAGTATCGAAGATAAAGCAGAGGCAGATAAACAGGAGCAGGTAGACCGTATAGATCATGGCAGCTGCGCACCCTGTCTCTATGAGGAAGATCTTCCATGTCTTTATGCCGGAGAGCTTTGCGCGTGCCCTGAAGATGTCGTTGTTGCCCTTGAAGAAGAACGAGATAACGAAGACGGACATCATCATGATGTACAGCGTATAGGATGCCGTGAGGCGCTCCCTTACAGCGTATTTGGCAACGAGGTCGTTGACATCGACTTTGTTGTAGAGGGTTTTACGGTCCATTACGTAAGAGAAGCTATTGTTCGAGACTTCGCGTTCGATCTCCCAGGCGTCACCTTCTGAAAAACCCATTTCCTTGGCATATTCGCCTGCAGTCAGGATCGATGCCTGGGCGGTTCCGAGAAGGTCGCTCATAGCGTAGAGGAGATCATTTACGACGTGCTCTTCAAAAGTGTCGGCATCGCGGTAAATAACGGAAACCATCTTGGCATCCGGAGATCCCATGTTCTCGATGAAGCCTTCCGGCACGATGATGCCGGCGATAGCATCGCCTTCCTCAACGAGGCGGACGACCTTTTTCTCGGTGCTTACCTGCTTGATGTCTATCGTGTGCTTGACGCTGTCCATCTGCTTAACGAGGCCGATACCGAGCCTGTTGTAGGCTTCGTCGTCAGGAACGTAGCATGCGACCGTAGCGATGCTGTCCGTGTTGTCCTCGAAAAGGAACTCCGACGCATACATTACGAGCGCGAGCATGGCAATGCCGAGTGCCAGGAAATAACACAATACATAGGGAATAAAAAGCAATACTCTCTTTAAGTACGCCTTGATCATCCAAGCGCCTCCGCGGGAGGTGTGCCTGCAGGAAGGAGAGTCGCTGCGCCGTTCTTAAGAAGATAGATTTTCGAACAGTGCTTGAACATCTCTTCGCTGTGGCTTGCGATAAAGACAGTGCCGCCTTTGGCCCTGAATGAATCTATGAAGTTGATGATGTCGTTTTTTGCAGGGATATCGAGCGCTGCAAGAGGCTCGTCCATGAGGAGGATGTCAGGCTTGGACAGAAGCACGGAAGCTATTGCCAGACGCTTCTTCATGCCGCCTGACATACGCTTGACCTTGAGGTCGATGAATTCATTTACCTTGAGGATGGAGAGCTCGGTCTCGGTGAGTTCTTTTAAGATCTCAGCCTTGCTTAAGGGTGTCCACATCTTGAGATTGTCCATTGCGGTGAGCTCGTCGATCAGGGCATTTTCCTGGGTGACGAAGCCTGCTTTGCCGCCGACTTTGATAGTGCCTTTTGAAGTTCTTCTAAGGCCTGCGATAGCGGACAGCAATGTGGATTTGCCTGAACCGTTAAGACCTAAAAGGCCTATAACTTCGCCTCTTCCGGCCGATATGGTGACGTCGGTCAGAACGGTTTTCTTGTACTTGAGCGAGACATTCTCGATAGTTACGATTTGATCGGCCATATATCCCTAACACTCCTTATCAGATAGAGTGATTATAGCATAGAGGCAGATAGGGGAGGGTCATTTAAGCTTCTCAGGCGTGAGCGCGGACGAATTCCTCGAGCTCATCGGGAGCGATCGCAGAACCGAGGAAAAGACCCTGGAATCTGTCGCATCCGCTGCCTGCGAGGATCTCGAACTGGTCTTCCTGACCTACGCCCGTAGCTGTTACCGTGATGTCGATGTCGTGCATCAGAGTGATCGCGGAACGCGTGAGGATACGGACTGTCGCATCAGTAGCGAGGTTCGAAGTGAAGTTGCCGTCGAGCTTTAAGACTGAGACAGGAAGCAGCGGGATCGCATTGAACGAGGAGTAGCCCCTGCCGAAGTTATCGAGAGCCATCTTAACGCCTGTTGTAGCGAGCTCTTCGATCGTCATCCTGATATCTGCAAGGCTTGAGATAAGGCTCTCTTCCTGAAGGTCCAGAATGAGATTCTTAACGTTGCAGTCTGTGTAGGAGACGATATTCTGGAAAGCCTGAATGAAGTCGGCTTCGCGGAGCTGGTAGTTTGAGATGTTGATATTCATCGTGAGCTCCGGATCGATCTTGTTGATCGCAGTAAGCGCACTCAGGGAATTCTCCAGTGAGAAACCGCCGACGCGGCGCATATATCCTGCATTCTCCGATGCTGCGAGGAATACATGCGGCGGAATGGAGATGCCGTTCTTCTCGAATCTTAAGAAGGCCTCAAAGCCTGTTAGCTTGCGGTCAGCAGTAAAGCAGGGCTGGTATGCCATGTGGAGACTTCCGTCTGTTATGGCGCGCTCGAAGATAGCTATGATCTCATCCTTGCTCTTATCCTTGAAGATATCTTCACCCGGCAAAGGTGTGCGCTCTGCATCTTCTGCAGGATTGCCCTGGGCTGTTGCAGCTGCTTTGCTCATGCGCTCCTCGGCGATAGCGATAAGCTCGCCGCCGTGACGTGAATC
This sequence comes from Oscillospiraceae bacterium, assembly GCA_902782235.1. Taxonomy (GTDB): domain Bacteria; phylum Bacillota; class Clostridia; order Saccharofermentanales; family Saccharofermentanaceae; genus Saccharofermentans. Next base: position 10,553 of record CACZML010000050.1, on the reverse strand, counting down.
AACAGGATAGTGAGCCGCGCCGTAGTAGATCGTCGCATTCATGGAATCAAGGCCTGCGGCAAATGCCCTGCCTGCTTCCTTAACGAGCTTTGCGGCATATTTTTTCTCGCCTTCGGGCGTAAGACTTCTTTTGTAGAGGATAACGAAGTCAGCGTCGTCGATCCTTGCGACCATGTCGGTCGGATCTGCCGCTTCACGGAGACGGTGGGCCATATTCTGGATGAAGAGGTCCATCGACTTGTGGCCAATCGATCTTGTTATGTTGTCGAAACGGTCGAGCGCGAGATATATGATCGTGAACGGACGGCAAACCTTGTCCGGATTGTCGCTCTCGCGCATATTCGAGATATCTTCTCTGATGAGTTTATAAGCACGCTCTGTGATGGCATCGCGGCCGGGCAGAGTCGTGAGCGGGTCGATGGATGAATTAAGCGTTCTTCCGATAGCTTCGCTCAAGCCCTGGTTGCCGCCGATGGATTCATTGTTAACGATGAGGCTCGTACGGGAGAACATCTGGTCTTCAAGCTCCTTGCGGATCGCCTTGCCGCGTTCCTCGCGCTTGGAATCCTCGATTCCCTTGATCTTCGCAGCGAGCTTAATGACGTAATACTGCAGGAGCATGTTGATGACCATCGTGACGAAGGTCATAGCGAGAAGGATCGGCGCGGATTCATTCTGCATCATGACATATTCATATGTATAGATCATGAACTGGACGAAATTAAGTGCGTATGTGATGTAGAATCCGAACTTGCCTTCGAAAACATTCATCATGAATGATATGAACATCAACGCAACGCCTACAAAGATCCTGGTCGGAGTTATGCCGGAAAAGATCTGGAGGGCAAGAAGGCCCATAAAAAGAATTACGCTCGCGAAAACGACAGCGACATAGATCGCATCGTTCTGGAAAAATAGCCTGCCATTATTCTTTTTCATATGCCTTATTATCCTACGAATATGTTGTGCATTGTGTTACATGCATTTTAAATAAATATTAATTCTTAAAAAGCCTACGAATATAAATGTCAGTCTTCTGCTAGGAGGTCATTGATCACGGCGCCTGCCAGAATGATCCCGCACGCAGCAGGAACGTAGGAGATGGTGCCGGGCTTTCTGCCTTCCTTCGGAGGGATGGGGCTCTCGGGTGAATATACGACCTTGAGATGGTTTATGCCTTTTTTCCTTAATTCCCTGCGCATCACTTTGGCGAGTGGACAGTATTCCGTTTTGGATATGTCGGCGACCTTAAAGGCAGAAGGATCCAGTTTTCCGGCAGCGCCCATAGCGCTTATGACAGGTGTTCCGCACTCCCTGGCATGGCAGATAATGTCGACCTTTGCAGCTACGGTATCGATGCAGTCAGCAATGTAATCGTAAGCAAAGAAGTTGAATTCTTCAGCATTCTCAGGAAGATAGAAGAGCTGCTTTGTAATTACTTCGCAGTCAGGATTGATATCGAGGATACGCTCTTTGCAGACATCCACTTTGTATTTGCCGATATTGGAACTGAGAGTCAGGATCTGGCGGTTGAGGTTGGTTATATCCACTTTGTCCGAATCAACGAGCGTGATGTGACCGATGCCGGCCCTGGCCAGACACTCGGCAGTATAGCCGCCGACACCGCCTACGCCGAACAGCAGCACCTTAGCGTCATTCAAACGCTTCAGCTTTTCCGGTCCTATAAGAAGTTCTTCTCTTTCGAATCGTGATGACATTATCAGATCGCCCCCATGTTTTTCACCATTGCTTATTTTATATTCGGATGGTGTATTTAGCAATTTGATTTGATTTATTTCACTGTTATAATTTAACTGCAACATTTCCTCCGCTTCATCTGTATTTAGGTTGAAAGCGGAGATTAACGCGAAGGGTAAAATGGAATTTACTTACGAAGCCAATCTGCCGCTTTTACGAAAACTCGCCATCTTGCTGCTGGCGTTTTCGGCTTCGGATGATAATGATCTCGAGAAACAGTTTGAGATCGTCAATGCATCCGAAGAAGAGCTTTATGACTTTGAAGCCACCGGAAAAAGCAGGAAGTCCGACGAGGAGATAGAAAGGGAAGCGGAAGAGATCTTAGACACGATTGGCAACTCCATTTTGCGTCTTGCACTCTCTTACCTTCACAACACTGAGGATGCGGAAGACATCTTACAGGAGACGATGATCAAGTTCGTAACCGTAAGACCTGTTTTCGAGAGCGAGGCACACCGCAAAGCATGGCTCATGCGCGTATGCTCCAATCTTGCAAAGAACCGCATTGACTACAACCGTGTACGCGACACGATGGAACTCAACGAAGAGATCGTCGGCGAAGTACAGGAAGACCTGGATAAGGGCGATGAATACAAAGCCATCTGGGATGCAGTAAGAGCACTGCCGGTCAATCAGCGTGAAGCTATCCACCTTTTCTATCAGGAAGGCTACTCGACAGCCGAGATCGCCCTGATCATGGGACGACGCGAGGCAACGGTGCGCTCAGATCTTAAGCGCGCCAGGGACAAACTGAGAGAATTGCTGAAGGAGGCAAATGATTTTGATTAAGTATAACGAAATCATGAGTAATGCAACTGTAGATCCTGAGATGAAGTCCAGGGTCATGGCTGCTGTCTCCAAAGCGATCAGGGAGCAGCCCGGCGGCGCAGTTGTAACAGAACTCAAAAAAGACATTGATATAGAAGAAGACGATTCACCAAAGCCGGTCCGTAAGAAGAAGGCGAAGAGGATACCCATGCCTCTCATCGCTTCCATCGCCGCAGGTGTTCTCGTACTCCTGGGTCTTGGTGCTTTAGGTATTTCCGGATATTTGGGCAAAGCTAAGAGTGCTTCTAATATGGTTAAGACACACAATGAAGATGCAGTGGCTTATGATACCCAGATCGAAGCAGCGATCGGTGCTGAACCTGAGGCAACAGGTGACTCTGGAGATAACAGGGAGATCGATGCTGTTTATTCTAACGATAGCAGTAATAAATCGGGCGGCGGCAACAGTCTGACGATCAATACAAATGATAATAAATACAAGGCGGAGCAGACGACATCTGCAGAACTTCCCAGAGGTGTTGTTGAATCGACAGAACAGGTGATCGGAGATGAGCGTCTCGACAGGATCAGCAAGGCCCTGCCTTTCGATCTCATGGGAACAGGCTCAAGTGCTTACGGTGAGAATATCGCAGTCGAGATCTTCCTCGGCACAGCGGGTGAGAAGGTTCTGCTCTATGTGGCACCTGAAGGCACTGACCTCATGAAGGAGCTCTACACTGCGAAGTATGAAGGCACTGCCGGCACAACAACAGGCGGAACATCCGTAACGTTCTACCGCATACCTTTCAACAATGTAAAGGCTCTTGCAAAAGGCGAGACATCAACTGATGTTAACGCAGCACTCTTCACCAAGGGCGGCAAGACATACCTGATCCTCTTCTCAGATATCTATCCTGCTGATGCGATCAGCAAGGTCATCGACGCAATCTGACAGGAACTGTAACGGATCTTCAGAGGTGCCTCTTTCCGGGGGCACCTTTTTTACATTTGAAAATAGTGCATTTTGTGGGTTTTGCGGCTTCATATTTATTGCATTTTTAAAGACTTACGTATGTTACAATGAACCTATCATGTAAATCGGGTTTTTATGCCCGAGGAAAGGATACTATTATGTTTTGTCCTAATTGCGGTAAAGAAAACCCCGATGGCGTAGCTTTCTGTGGTGGATGTGGTATGTCATTTGGAACTCCTGCAGCAGCTCCCGCTCCTGAAGCAGCACCCGCTCCCGAAGCAGCTCCTGCACCCGAAGCAGCTCCTGCAGCTGAAGCACCTGCTCCTGAAGCAGCACCTGCACCTGAGGCAGCTCCTGCACCTGAGGCAGCTCCCGTTGCTCCTGCAGCTCCTGTTGCTGAACAGCCTGCCCAGCCCAAGGAACCTTCTTCAATGCTTCCTTTCGGACAGCACTTCAAGAACATTATCAAGGCTGCTATTCATCCTGTAACCGGTCCTGCTGAGATCGCTCCCCAGTATGATAAGATCGGCAATGCGATCATCCTTGCAGTTATTGCACTCGTTATCTGCGCTGTAATTTCCGGTGCTACTCACACGATCACTTACCTCATCAATATGGCTATTGATAAGGCTCAGCTGAGACGCAGCACATTCAACGATCTTTATGATGCAGCTACAGTTGCAATCAGAATCACAAAATACTGCATCCTGCCGTTCTTCTTCTTTGCTGTGAAGACATTCGGTATGGCTGGTATCTTTACTCTTGCAGGCCTGATCCTGAAGGAAAAGTGGTCTTTCCCGAGACTCCTTTCCATCGCTTCACTGTGTGTTATCCCCGCTTATGTTGTTGACTATATCGTCGGCGACATCTTAGGTCTCATTCCTGTAATCAGACTCGGCGGCCTTATCGGCACAGTTACGATCATCTACTACTACCTGATGCTCTTCGAGGGCATGAGCGCTGAGACAAAGCTCAAGGGTGACAAGAAAGGCTTTGTTGTCGTAGCCTGCATTGCTCTTACTTGCTGGATCGCAAACTTCTTCTGATCCAGACTTGATAATCAGATTTCACGCGGCGGAGGGCTTCAGGCTTTCCGCCGTTTTTTGTGCTTCAGTCTGGGTTTTACACCAAACTGATATTATTTCGAAAAGGTGTAAAAAACGGGCCTGTTTTTACACCAAAGATAAATAATATCGAAATGGTGTAAAAGCAGAGTCCTCTAAATATCGCAGTCGGAAAAAATATTTGATATAATTCATTTTGGGCGCGACGTAGCACGCGTACGCTTGGAATAAGGGTAGGGATTAGATAATGGCAGAACTCAACATTACTCCAGTCTCTTTAAAGTGCAAGATCTGTGGCGGTGATATAGTTAATGACTATCTTGCCGGTACTTCATACTGTGCAAACTGCGGGAACAGGTGGTCTATCGCAGACCTCTATCCTGACTATGCGAAGTACCAGCGGATAATCGCAAACATCACCAAGGCAAATGACATCGTCGAGAGTGACTGCAAGGCTGCTTCAGCGAACGAAGCCAAGCTTCTCTACAAGACGTCCGTTATCGAATGCACGAAGTTCAACGATCCCATCTCTTCCGATCTCATAAGGATCTGCGAAGAGGGGCAGAAGAAGGCTGAGCTTCTTGCGATCTATGCCAAGGGCAAAGGATATTACGATAAGCAGTCTTACAACAGCGCTCTTTCGACATTGACGAAAGCCAAGGGCTTCAGGGATGCCGATGCCATGATCGAGATCTGCAAAGAGGAGATTGCGAAAAAGCGTAAAAAGGACATTCCGTGGGCAGTTGTCTTCAGTCTGCCGCTTCCTGCTGCAGTAGGATTATTCTTCCGCGAAATGTTCGCATGGCCATGGGCTATCTGCATCCTGTTGTTCCTTGCAGGTTCTGCAGGATTGGGATATGTCCTTTACAGGGGAGGAGTTGCATCGGTAATAATCAAGATACTTTCTTTCCTTGCGGCAGGACCGATCATCACGTTCTCCATCCTGGCATATGCTTTCCATGTGCCGACCTGGATCTCGGTTATTGCCGCAATAGGAGCGCCGATCGCACTGTTCATTCTTTTCGCGTCCGCAACAGAACAATTATCAATATTTACGAAGAACAATAAATAAGAAAGGGAGATTTGAGAAATGGTTGAAGCTATTAGTGTTATCAAGTACGAAGGCAGTAATGAAGTCCTCGCGCACAAGCACGAAAAAGAAGATTTTACGATCGGCTCCCAGCTGATCGTCCATGAGACCCAGGAAGCTTTATTCTTCCGTGACGGTAAGATCTTCGATCAGTTCAAGGCCGGCAGACACACTCTCGTTACGAACAACATTCCTAAGGTCCGTGACTACATGAAGCTCGGTACCGGCGGCATCAATGTTTTCCACTGCGAAGTCTACTTCATCAACATGGTTACCCAGATGGGTATCAGGTGGGGTACTGACAGCAAGGTAAGACTTTTCGATCCCGCATCCGGACTCCACGTTGAGATCGGCGCATCCGGTAACTTTAATATGAGAGTTACTGATCCTGCCAAGCTCATCTTAAAGCTCGTCGGAACAACAGACGGACTCATGCAGAGTGACGTTACAGGTGAGGGCAAGTCCTACGGCACAGGCATGTTCAAGGCTTTGATCGTTAACAAGGTTAAGGCTAATCTCGCACGCATCATCAAGGAAAACAACCTCAACATCCTTGAGATCGACGCATACCTTGACATCATTTCCTCAAAGCTCATGCTCGATATCAATGCAACTTTGGATGAATACGGCCTCACAATGCCCGAGTTCTACGTAACATCCATCGTTACACCTGACGACGATCCGAACTTCGTACGCCTTAAGCAGCAGTTCGCTGACAAGACTCTGAAGGTACGTGAAGAGGAAGTCAGAAAGGCTGAGGCAGAAGCTGCACAGCAGAGAAAGATCGTCGAAGCACAGACTGAAGCACAGCTCAAGGCTGTCAGCGCTCAGGGTGAAGCTGACGCTCTCCGCATCAAGGCTCAGGCTGAAGCAGATGCATACAGAATGCAGGCTCAGGCAGAGGCTCAGGAGATGCAGATGAAGGGCTACACCTACAGAGACGAGACAGCCCGTCAGGTTGGCCTCGAAGCAATGCAGAACGGCATCACAGGCGGCTCAGGCGGTGGCGCCGGCGGCGGTATCGGTGATGTTGCATCCCTCGGCGTTACACTCGGCGCAATGGGCGGCGTTATCAATATGACAAGAGATGCCATGGCACCTATCATGGGCGAGTCCCAGAAGGTCGGCGAAGGCTTCGGCAATGTAGTTAATGGCGGCGTTGCTCCCGGAACTGCACCCGCACCCGGCTCTGTTCCTGTTGCACCTGCACCTGTCGCACCCGTAAGCGGCGGCGCTCCTGCAGCACCTGTTGCTCCTGCGGCACCGGCTCCTGTTCAGGCTGCTCCTGCAGCACCGGCGGCTGATGCACCCTGGAACTGCCCTAACTGCGGCAAGACAGGAATCACTTCAAGATTCTGCCCTGACTGCGGAACGGCAAAACCTGTCTGATACGGTTATAAAACGGATTTCTGAGAGGCTGTCTCTTCATGAGGCAGCCTTTTGTGTGGATGAGAAGGCGGTGTGCGGGTGTACCTACAGACAAAAACATGAAAAATGGCGTTTTTGTCTGTAGGTTTTGGTGTTAGAAAGCCGAAATCAATGGGAATCTACCGACAAAATTGAATCAAAAGCCAAAAATGTCTGTAGGTTAAGGCCAATCTGCCCTTAAAAATGCGAAAACCTACCGACAAAAACACGCAATTCCTTTGTTTTGTCTGTAGGTCGTTTTTTTCGAGCACTAAAAAGGGTTCTTACCGGCAACGGGCAGCCTTTTCTGACGCCTTTGAAGCAACACCCATCCTCAGCGCGTTGTGCGGGCAGGCATTTACGCAGTCGCCGCAGCGGATGCACTCGCAGCTGTTGGGCGTTACGGAAGGGTTGATAGATGCATGCGGTAGAGGGAGATCCTGTTGAAGAATCCGTAGATGGCGCCAAGGGGGCAGATGTATTTGCAGAAGGGCCTGTAAACGATCAGGCTTGCGACCAGGATCAGGCCTAATATGACGAGCTTAAGGCTGAATAACGGACCCAATTGTCCTGCGACCTGTTTGTCTGCAGCAGCGAGCCAGATTCCTGCGACTGTGCCTGACGGGCAGATGTACTTGCAGAAGAATGGTGTGAGCTTGAAGCAGAAGGGCAGGAGCATGACAAATAAAGCCAGCACAACATATTTGAAATAGCGCAGGTATTTGTCGAGCTTGAATTCGTTTTTCTTGAAGAACGGAATCTTGTAGAGAAGATCCTGCAGAAAGCCGAAGGGGCATAAGAAGCCGCATACTGCACGGCCGATAAGGGCTCCGACAAATATAAGTATTCCTACGACATAGTAAGGGACCTTAAACTTCAGGCCGCTTAAGTAGCTCTGGAGAGAGCCGATCGGGCATGCGCCGACAGCACCGGGGCATGAATAGCAGTTGAGACCGGGCACGCAGACGGATTTAACAGGGCCCTGATAGATCCTGCCTTCGAAGAAGCCCTTGAAGTTCGCGTTCTGGAGCAGGGTTGCTGCCGCCTGGATAGAATGTCTGACCCATTTCTTAGCCAATGCCGACACACTCCATGCAGATCTTTGCCGCTTTCGCGAAAACAGATTCAGGCTGCTTAAGGGCGATCCCCACAATGATGAGGATCACGCCTGCTGCAAGCAAAGAAACTGTGATGATGCGTTTGCGCATAAGGTTAGAAAAAATCAGAGATACTGCTTAATGATGGATTCCCAAGCTTCGTAAGTATTGGAGCCGATAACGTAGTCAGTGCCGTCGGACATCTTTACGATGTGACCTTTGCTGTCGACGAAGACCGTGGTGGGAACGTAGCCTGTCTGGAATATGTCGAACTCGGCGGTGTATTTGAGGATCGGATAGGATATATTTTTGTCCTTTAAGATGCCGTCAACTTCGCTTTCCATGTGGGTCTCGGAATACACGCCGATTATCTGAAAGTCCTTGTCCTTATAGGCTTCGTAGAGGAGCTCGAGGTCAGGCATCTCGTTGACGCACGGACCGCACCAGGGCTCCCAGAAATTGATCATGGTGAGCTTGGCGGAAGCAAAGATGCTCTCGTCGTATGTATTGCCCGCTCTGTCCGTGGTCTTGAACGTGAAGTCAGGACTGAAATCAGCGTCTGTAGATGCAGCTGTCTTGTCAGATGCATCAGAAACCGTTGTATTTGTTTCTATAACGGGTTGTTCACCAGACATGCCGCAGGATGCGATGGAAAATACCATTGCGCCGCAGAGGATCATTGCTAAAAATCTTTTCATTTTTGTACCCCAATTTCTTTTGTAATACGTGGATATTATAGCATCTGCGGAAATCTGTATTTGAGGAATATCTTCAGAAGTGCAACATTTCGGGCCTTTGGGCTGTTTATAAGGCATATAGCAAATACAAAAATGGAGGCACATATCATGAAGATTTGCTCAGCAAAAGACATCAAGATCATTACGGGGGTAATGGCAGCATCACTGATCTTTTCCGGATGTTCGGTAAACATGAAGAAGAACAAGCCTTTGAAGGAGAATCCCAACATTAAGACGGAGATCAATCTTGGCAAGGTTTCGGAGACTGAATTTGACAAGGCACTCATGGAAAAGGAGTACAGAAGATACAGCATCGATCTTCTGAACCAGACTATAAAGGACGCAGGAGATAACGGTAATGTTATGATCTCTCCCGCATCTGTCATGATGGCACTCGACATGGTTGCAGCAGGCGCCAAGGGTGATACATTAAAGCAGCTTACGGACCTTTTCGCACAGGGCCAGGGACCTTTGGACCAGCAGGCTTATGCAGCAGCCCTGATGGATAAGATCAACGGTTCCAAGGACGTTGAATTTACTTGCGCAAATGCAGTCTGGAATAACGAGAAACTTTTGGGTGACGGCATCAACACCAAGTATGTTGATTACATCAGGGAGACCTTCCTCGCGGAATATAAGGTTGAAGCATTTGATGGCAATACGGTTAACGAGATCAATGACTGGGCTGATAAGAATACCAAGCACATGATCAATAAGATCATAAATGATCTGGAGCCTGATACAGCAATGGTCCTTGCGAATGCGATCTGCTTCGAGGGCAAGTGGGAAAAGGAATACGAAGAATACCAGGTCAACACCGGCAAGTTCACAAAGGCTGACGGAAGCACACAGGACGTTATGTTCTTAAGCGACGCAACAAGTACATATTTCGAGACTGATAAGGCCACAGGATTCATGAAAGCCTATAAGGGCGGCGAGTATGCGTTCCTCGCGATCCTTCCTAAGGATGACAGCATCAGCGCCAATGCGTTTGCAAAGGACTTCACGGCAGAAGATTATGAGAAGTTCATCAAGAGCGCATCAAACGAGTGGGATGTATATTCCAAGATGCCTGAGTTTAAGTCTGATTTTGAGCTGACGATGAATGATACGCTTAAGAAATTAGGTGCAGGTGATGTTTTCGATGAGAACAAGGCAGACCTCTCAGGTATTGCAGGCGTTCCCGGCGATCTCTATGTCTCAAAGGTCATCCACAAGACTCACATCGAAGTTGACAGAACCGGTACCAAGGCATCAGCGGTTACTGTGGTTACGAATGAAGTGGCATGCGCTGAACCGCCTGAAACCAAGACAGTTAACTGTGACAGGCCGTTTGTTTATGCTATTGTTGATGTAAAGACAATGTCTCCTGTCTTTATTGGAACAGTGAATGAGGTTTGAGGACACGAAAATGAAGATCTGCACAAAGAAAGACATTAAGTTTCTGACTGGCGTCATGGCAGCATCCCTGCTCCTTGGCGGATGCACAGGAAAAACGCCTTCCGGCAAGCCTTTGACAGACGATCCGTCCATTAAGGCAGAGATCGACCTTAGTAAAGTTAAAAAGACTGAGTACGACAGCTCCCTGATGGATTCGGAATACAAGAGATATACCTTCGCTCTTTTAAGCCAGACAGTTAAGGATTTTGGCGGCGATGA
>CACZML010000049.1 GCA_902782235.1 Oscillospiraceae bacterium | reverse complement strand
ACGACAGCATCTGCACCGCCCTCCTGGGCAGCCAGCGCCGTAGCCTTGATGTCCGTAACATTCGGTGTGAGCTTGATCCACAAAGGCAGATCAGTAAGGCTTCTGAGCTTTGCAGTAATAGCCTTTATCGCTTCAGGATCAGAGCCGATCGTCATGCATCCTGCCTTAACGTTCGGGCATGAGAGGTTGATCTCCAAAGCGTCGATCTTATCCTTATGAGGATCCAAAGTGGTAACCATGTCGATATAGTCTTCGAAGGAATGTCCAGCCACATTAACGATAACCGCAGCGCCGGAATCCTTCATGAAGTCCAGATCGTTCTCAATGAAGTAATGAACGCCAGGGTTCTGAAGGCCAACGGAATTAAGCATTCCTGAAGCGCATTCAGCAACTCTAACGCCGGGATTGCCATTTCTGGGCTTGATCGTAAGGCCCTTGGAAGAAATGCCGCCAAGGATATTGAGGTCATAGTATTCAGAAAGTTCGCGGCCGAAATTACATGTGCCGGATGCAAGGATTATGGGGCTCTTGAGGTTTACTGAGCCAACATTGACATCAAGAAGCTTGCTCATGCCCATGCCACCTCCTTGCTGTCGAAAACAGGACCTTCCTTGCAGCATCTGACGTTCTTATATCCGTCAGGTCCGTCGTCCTTTACCTTTACTGTGCAGCAAAGGCAGATTCCGGCACCGCACGCCATTCTCTGCTCCATGGAGACAAGGCACTTCATGCCCTTGCCTTCTGCCCATGAGGCAACTGCCTTCATCATGGGGATGGGGCCAACGCAGCAGACCAGAGTCTTAGCGGGATCAGCAATAGAAAGTGTATCAAGGCCTGCAATTACAGTACCCTTGATTCCCATATCACCTGCGTCAGTTGTAAGGATATATCCGTCCTTGTTGAGGATTACCTGTCTTGCATCACGGAAACCTTCGCAAACGGTAACGTTCTTGCCGGCGCGGACCAGCTCTTCGTATGCGAAGTTGATCGGGAAAACACCTGTACCGCCGCCTGTGAGGATAACGTTTTCGAAGCCTTCGAAGTCAAAACCGTTGCCCAAAGGGCCAAGGCAGTCGACTTCTGTGCCAACAGTAAAATCAGCGATCTGCTCTGTTCCCTTGCCTACCACTTTAACTCCGATGTTGAATGTACCTTTTTCGCGGTCCACGGAAGCGATGCCGAAGGGGCGCTTGAGGAACATCGTGCCTGCAGTGATGTTTACAAACTGGCCGGGAATAGCAAAACTTGCTATCTCAGGACATGAGAATCCGAGATAACAAGTATCGCTGTTTAAAAATTCTTTTGTAATTAATTTGATTCTATATTCTTTACGGGTTGCCATTAAATTATACGTACTTACGGTTCATTAAAGCTGCGTTGAGCTTTTCTTTCATGTCTTCTGCTTCAAATCTTGCTGCCTTGCCGAAATCTTCAGCCTTGAAGAAATCAGCACGCTTCTGCCATGCGTTCATGATGGATCTTGAAGCATTGACGATACCGCCCTTTCCATAAGCTGTGAAGCTTGCGACTGCCTCGTCTGCGCCGGCGCCCTGTGCGCCGTAGCCGGGGATCAGCATGAATGCGTTAGGCATTCTCTTACGGAGGTCAACAGCCTGCTCAGGCCATGTAGCGCCGATAACTGCGCCAACGGATGAGAAGCCTTCCTCACCGATGAGGGGCTCGCCCCACTCGGAAACCTTGTCAGCAACTGCTTCATAGAGCTTTCTGCCGTCGCCGATCTCAAGATCCTGGAAGTCGCCTGCTGAAGGGTTGGATGTTCTGACGAGGCAGAAGATACCCTTGCCGTCTCTCTCAGCTACGTCGATGAAGGGCTTAACGCCGTCGATGCCGAGATAGCAGTTAACTGTCGTAGCGTCAAAGCCGCTCATCTCCATGGTCTCGCCAAGGAGGATGTCTGTCTTGCCGATGATTCCCTCAGCATAAGCTGTAGCTGTGGATCCGATGTCGTTGCGCTTAGCGTCAGCGATTACGAGCATGCCCTTTCTCTGCGCATATCTTGCGGTAAGGAGCATTGTCTTGATGGCGTCAACGCCGTACATCTCGTAGTAAGCGAACTGGAGCTTTAAAGCCGGAACGATATCGTATGTATGGTCGATGATCTCTTTGTTAAAGAGCCAGATAGCCTTTGCTGTAGCCTTTGTGGGCTCTTCAGGGAAAAGCTGCTCAGCATAGTGCTTGATATGCTCAGGAATATAATCGAGCTTGGGGTCAAGACCGATAACTGTAGGGTTGTTTACTTCGTCGATCTTTCTTACCAGCGCATCAGCAAAGTTTCTCATAAGTGACTTTTCCTCCCATTACTGTCAATAACGTGTCGCCGTAGAGCTTCCAGCCGTCGTAAGGAGTGTTCCTGGACTTCGAAAGCATCTTTTCCTTGTCGAATGTGAACTCATTCTCAAGGTCGAAGACTGCGAGATCCGCATCGTCACCTATGTTCATGCCGCCTCTACCAAGCTTTAAGATGTTGGACGGGCCGAAGCACATAAGGTCGATGAGTCTTTCCATTGAGATCTCACCTGTCTTAACAAGATAAGTGTACCCCAAAGCGAAGGCAGTCTCAAACCCTAATATACCATTCAAAGCGACAGAAAACTCACACACTTTCTCGTCAGCATGATGAGGAGCGTTATCTGTGGCGATTGCGTCGATCGTTCCGTCCTTGATTCCTTCGATGATCGCCTCAAGGTGATCTCTCGTTCTGAGCGGCGGATGCATCTTGAAGTTCGTGTCATATGTCTCGCAGCAGTCATCTGTAAGGGTGAAGTAGTGAGGGCATGTCTCGCATGTGACCTTTACTCCCCTTGCCTTAGCGTCTCTGATCATGCGGACGCCGCCCTTTGTGGAGACGTGGCAGATGTGAACCGGGATGTCTAAGTATTCAGAGAGGATGATGTCTCTTGCGATCATGATATCCTCAGCTGCTGTGGGGATTCCCCTGATACCGATCGTTGTGGATACTGTTCCTTCGTTCATTGCACCTTCCGAAAGGCTCTTGTCTTCGCAGTGATTGAGGACCGGAAGATCAAAATCTGAAGCGTACTCCATGACTTTTCTCATAATGCCTGCATTCTTGATCGGGTGGCCGTCGTCAGATACTGCGACGATGCCTGCTTCCTTCATAAGGCCCATTTCTGAGATTAGCTCGCCGTCGATGCCCTTTGTAGCTGCACCGATCGGATATACTCTGCAGTTGTCAGCTTCCTTGGCCTTCTTCATGATGCCGCTTATTACTGCCGCATTATCTGCAACAGGATTTGTGTTAGGCATCGGGCAGATCGATGTGTAGCCGCCCTTTGCAGCTGAAGCCGTACCTGTCTTGATGGTTTCTTTGTATTCACCGCCGGGTTCTCTCAAGTGGCAGTGCATGTCGACGAGGCCGGGTGTTACAGTAGCGCCCTTAAGGTCGATTACTCTGTCAGCTTCTGCTTCGGCAAATTCAGCTGCGAACTTGCCGTCAGCGATATAGATTGTTGTTGTCTTGTCTTCGTTGTACTTCTTAGCGTTCTTTAAGATTAATTTCACAGCTGGTTCCTCCTTGCCATGAGCAGGTATAGAACAGCCATTCTGACTGCTACACCGTTTGTTACCTGTTCATTTATTACCGACTGGTCGCAATCGTAGACTGCTGTCGGGAGTTCAACACCGTGGTTGCAGGGACCGGGGTGCATCAGGAATGCGTCCGGCTTGGCAAGTGCCAGCATCTCGGGTGTGATTGCATAGAATTTTGCGTATTCTGCGATTGAGGGGAAAAGTGACTTCTGCTGGCGCTCGAGCTGAACTCTGAGGCCCATTACAGCGTCTGCATCCTTGATGCAGTCAGCTACAGAGTCAGCGATCCTGACGCCCATGTTCTCGATTCCTACAGGCATCATGGTCTTAGGTCCGTAGACGGAGACGTTAGCGCCGAGCTTTTTAAGCCCTATCGCGTTGGATCTTACTACTCTTGAGTGATAGATATCGCCGCAGATCGCGATATTCTTGCCCTCGAAAGTATCGAAACGCTCATACATCGTGAGCATGTCGAGGAGTGCCTGTGTCGGGTGCTCATTCATTCCGTCGCCTGCGTTTACCACGCTTGCCTTAAGGTAAGGAGCGATGAAATGAGGCGCACCGGACTGGTTATGTCTCATGATGATGATGTCTGTACCCATCATGTCGATCGTTCTTGCTGTATCAAGGAGCGATTCGCCCTTGTTTACTGAGCTTCCTGAAGTTGAGATGTTAGCCGAAGCCGAACCCATGTACTTGGATGCGAGCTCGAAAGAAAGCCTTGTTCTTGTTGAATTCTCATAGAAAAGCGTTACTACCGACTTACCCTGAAGGTGTGAAGTCTTCTTGTTGGCAGACGAGATAACGAGCTTCATTGTTTTCGCAGTATCAAGGATCTCCATGATCTCTTCCGCGGTAAGCTGCTTCATACCGAGGAGATCTTTACTCTTAAGTCCCATTATTATTCCTCCTCCTTAAGCAGTATTACTCTGTCCTGGCCGTCGACTTCCTTAACTTCAACGTCGATGTGCTCGGTGATCGCGGTAGGAACGTTCTTGCCTACATAGTCAGCTCTGAACGGAAGCTGTCTGTGGCCTCTGTCGATGAGTATCGCGAGCTGGATGTTTGCAGGTCTGCCCATGTCGAAAATGTTCTCTATGGCAGCTCTCGTTGTTCTGCCTGTGAAGAGAACGTCATCGACCAGGATGATCTTCTTATCATTTACATCAAAGGGAATGTCAGTTCCGTTTACAACCGGGTGCGCAGAGAGCATTGAGAGGTCATCTCTGTAGAAAGTGATGTCAAGGATTCCCATCGGCACCTTAACGCCTTCGATCTCCTCTAAAAGCTTTCTTATTCTTGTTGCAAGAGGTACGCCTCTTTTCTGGATTCCGATGATCGCTACATTATCAAGTCCGTCGTTATGCTCAACGATCTCATGGGAGATTCTGATAAGAGCACGGGACATCGCAGCTTCATCCATCAGTTCATGACCGGGAATTAGAACCATAAAAAAACTCCTTCCTAAAGCTACATATGTGGCTAGGCGCCACCCGTCCGGCTAAAGAAGGAATCCGTAAATGCAATTATATGAATTTTACAGCCACTTACGGCCTCGCCGGACCGTTTAAAGTTTTGCTGTAAGAATTTTATTCTTCTTGGGTGGGAAATGCAAGGAAGATTCTGGGGCAAAATTAAACTGCACTGCAGCGTATGTGCAATGCAGTGCAGTTTTGTGATTTTAAAATTTTGTGGCAGTAATTATCAGCCCCTGCGCTCAAGGATTACCTGGCTGTCAACGTCTCCGGCATCGCCCATGGCGAGCTTTAAGGTATCTCCGTCAACATAGCACATGTAAGAATACTTGTTAGTGCCGTCCATTACTACGCCGTTCTGAAGTTCAGGATAAAGCAAGAGTACGCTCTTCTGAACGTTATATTCATATTTGCCTTCCTCTGCATAAATGCTGCCAAAGCCCAAATGCTTGGTGCTGCCGGCTCTCTTGTATGTTCCGTCCTTGTTAAACTGGATCTCACCAAAATCATTCTGGAGCTGATTAGGAGTTCCCGGCTGTTCAGCTTTCTGTGCCCAGGTGCCTACGATCTTTGCCGCGCCGCAAGCCGTAAGGCTGAACATAACACACATCAACATTAATACTGAAAGAACTTTAATACCTTTTCTCATACTTGCCTCCGTTCCACATAATTCTTCTTGCACAAATACATTATATCAATAAGTTCCGAACGTCAAAATCATATATAAAGAAAGGCAACTTACTTCTGCTTGGTGTAGTTCTCCGTGCCAAGTCCTGTCGTTATCGAAAGATAATCGTTAGTAACGGTGTATTTGTAAGCAAATTCCTGGTCGCCGAAAGTATCGTCATGCCAGCCGTCATCAGGATATAACTTCAAAAGACCATCCTCAGTATCAAGCTTATACTTGCCGGTCCTTTTGATGTCATAGGTCTTGCCTGAGAAGTTCTCCATGCCGGACTCTTCATAGGTTCCGTCACTGTTGAATGTGTAAAAGTGGCTTACAGGATCGATGCCGAAAAACGAAGTGGCATCGCCAGGATTCTGTTTCCACGTACCGATAAGACGCTTTTGCGCATCATCGCCGCAAGCAGTCAGACAGAACATGAGAATCAATACTAAAAATGCAGAAACAGCCTTTACGCTCTTATTCATAAAGTACCCTCCGGATCATCTGAAGATCCATTACGTCAAAGCTTTTAACCCAAA
The DNA here is from genome assembly GCA_902782235.1 of Oscillospiraceae bacterium. Lineage (GTDB taxonomy): Bacteria > Bacillota > Clostridia > Saccharofermentanales > Saccharofermentanaceae > Saccharofermentans. The sequence continues at coordinate 6,349 of CACZML010000049.1, read as the reverse complement.
AGCTTTTAATCTTCCCTTAACTTTTATGATTATATCAAACTTTTCTGAATAATTATAAAACTGATGTGCTAAATCCTTCACACAAAAAACTGCACTACAATGCCTGTGCAATGTAGTGCAGTCCTACTATTATTTTGTTTTGTTAATTGCTTTACTGTTATGCTCTTCTATGTTGTGTAATTTTCGCTTTTTATTCCACCCCCCCTGCACCTGTCGTTCTCTTATAGAATGTCGTCAGATCGACTGCTTCACCGGCAAGGTTCTTACCTTCGCCTGTTTTACGGTCGATGGCGTACATTTCGAGTGTTGTCTTCTTCTCAGGATCTGAATCGTCCTTAGAGAAAGCGATGATATAGACCGTGTCACCGTCGACGTGGTCAATCTCAATGTTCGGCGCCTGCTCGCCCTTGGCGAACTCATAGTAAATGGAAGCCCATCCAAGGAGCTGGTCATCAGTATATCCGGACTGGCTCTGGCCGATCGCAATGTCGCCCTGGGATTCCTCAGCGCCAATTGAAGGGTCTAACTGAACATCAGAAGAACCTAAAGCAGGATCCTCTGTGGGAACCTCAATTCGGGACTCGTTATTTGCGGGAGCCTTTGAAGGTTCGTTGCCGCCATTAAGATTGGTAGTGCAGCCGGCCATGGTGGCAACAGCGGTAGCCGCGCACAGGAACGTTATTACTGTCTTTTTCATTTTTCGTACCATCCTATTGTCATTTCACTTGAAGATCCCCGCCTTCAGGTGATATAGCCACTTTAACAAACACGTTTGACATCAGGAACGCGAAAATTAGGCACAAATGGTTCAGAAATTAGGCAAAACGGACGGATTTGTTCGATAATTTGAAGGGCAAAAACTCAGATATATGCAGTAAGATCAACGGGTTCGCCGTTGCTGTCAGTGCCCGCACCGGTCTTTTTATTTATGAAATATACATCATAACTTTCAATGTCGATCGAATCGGAATTTTCATCATAACTGAAGTATTCGAAAATATGAATATAAATAGTATTGTCGTTCTCGTAAACGATCTCAACATGAGGTTCAAAGCCGTACATGTTCTTGAAGCGCTTTTTTGCCAGATCTAACAGTTCTTCGTTAGTAAAAGGGTCCCCATTCGTAGGAAGCGAGAAATCAGATGAATACGGATAAGTGGTTTGAGTAGCTTCTGTCGTCTCGAAATTACTTGGATCAAAAGATGCTGTCGGAACAGAAACAGAAGTCTCAGCAGGATCAGCATTGCAGCCTGCTAAAACTGCAATAACAGATAGACATAAAATTGCGGAAATGCTCTTCTTCATTAAACTTCCCCATTACCCTGCTGATTAAATAATTATATCAGCAAATCCCTGCGTTTTTAAGGAAGTTCCCAATATATGACGTGTACTGCTCAAAGCCTGCGATCTGGCGGCTCATCGCGTGTCCTGCACCCTCAACATAGACAAGCTCTGTATAAGCGCCGTTCCTCTTCGCTTCATCATAAAGCGTCTGCGCATTATAAGGCTTAACGAAAGTATCACCTGAACCATGAATAAACAGTATAGGCGTCTTATGACCCTTAAGGCACCTGAGCGCATTCGTCTGCTTGATATCAACTTTGTAAATGATTTTCCCTGCAAGCCACACAAAAGGCATCAGCGCCTGAAGATGGATATTCTTGTAGCAGTCTCTAACTTCTTCATAAGTGCCGATAAAACAGCAGTCAGAGACGATAAAATCTATCTCCGGATCAAATCTTAAGACATGAAGCGCAGTAGAACTTCCCATCGATTCACCCTGGATTCCTAATGTTTTTACGTCCCGGAACCTGCTCCTGGTATCTTCGATCACTTTGAGAAGATCTTCGGATTCCACATTGCCAAGAGTGCACTTGTCAGGCTTGTTATCACCATGAGTCCTTGCATCGTAAGTAACGCACGAGAAGCCGAGCTTAATGTAGCAGTTGGCATACTTGACCGCACCGATACGGCTTGATGTATGGCCGTGACAGATGATGATGTATTTGCCGGTCCCTCTTGTTTGGGAAGTGCTAACGAAGGTTGCATGAAGGATGTAGCCGTCCTTGCCTTCGATCGTGTAATCCTGCTTATCGTAAGAATCGAAGTCGAGCCAGAGTCCGCGCTTCTTGTTGCCTGCGATCTCGCGCTCTTTAGGGATCAGCTTGGGCTTAACAGATGCTGCAGCGTTACGCCACGAGAAGATTACGAGACCGATGAGGAATATTGCAAAGAATATTATTAGTACAATAATGGCCCAGTGCATTTAACCGTACACCTTCTTCAGAGCTTCTCTGATCTGCTTCTCATTTTCAGGATCAATCGTGTAACCGTAAATAATGCCATTCTCCCTGTCGTCCAGGAAATCCCAAAGCACCGTATCGCCTATAACTGCAACTCTGATTTTATTAGTGGAATATATCTTGTCAGCCGTAGATCCGTAAATGTAATATCTCTCCAGTTCATCGGTTATCTCAAGTTCTACAAGATTTTGTCCGTAATTATAATTGATCTTATCGAATAATTCTCTGTCAATATCAATACGCTTAAAGTCAAAGACTCCATCTTTCTCATACTCATCGCGGCTTTTTACATTTCCCTGATCGTATACGGCAGCATATATTTCCATCGGTGCACTTTCTTTGTAGTAGTCCTCGATCTCATCAAGGGAATCCTTAGGGAAATAGCAGTAAGGAAAATTATCGACCCAATAACATACATCTCCGCGGACAGTCTTAACTTCATAGACCTGAAAATACAAATTCATATTCGTGTAATAGATCACGAACTTCGGCTCGCCATTAGGATCGCCATCGAACATCGAGAAATAATCACGCACATAAGTTACGCCATTATACTCAAACTCATCAGAATCGAGTGTAGCATCAACTCTTGGACCAATTTTCTCTATCTCTGAATATGAAATCTGTCTTTTTATATAAGGCGTGACAAAAACACAAACAATGCCTATAACAAATGCAGAAAGAGCAATTATGAAAGTCTTCTTTGCTAATTTCCTGTTATTGGATGACTTTACTATGCAGATAATCCCGAAAATAATACCAAAAAGAACAAGGAAGACACCAATAATATAAGGGAGCGAAGCCCAAAGCGCAGACTTTAACAAAAGCCAAATAACTTCTAACATATTTGTACCCCCTTTCTAATGCTGATTATACATTTAATTAGGGCCGCTTAACACCTGCTGAAAATTACCTGTTTTTGTACTGGTAGTACGATTTTGTGAGCCGCCATCAAACACCTATTTCAACTCCCTATTTTCGTACTGGTAGTTCGATTTTGTCGGTTTTCAAGCAAAAACCCCTAAAATCGAACTATGAGTACGATATTAGGGGCTGAGCACACTATTAGAAAGTGCCGGAGTTTTTATTTTCTTCTGTAAGTCTTGTTGTATGCAAAAGTCATCAAAGCAATGCAGATGAGAGCGATTGCAGCGACATATAACACAGATGTTGAAGTCTGGAAGTTAAATCCGAAGGTTGAAGCGTTGAAGCTGAACGTGTCCTTGATTCCGCTGATGAAAGCGCCATTGTCGAGGCCGTTGATGTCCGAATTTATTGAATCTGCGACGCCTGAGAGCAGAACGTTCTTGATCATGGAAGTAACGTGGCTTGCCGGGAACAGATTGCAGAAAGACTGAACGCTTCCTGAGAACTGAGACAGCGGGATATATGCGCCGATAACAAAACCTGATGCAGCAGTAAGGATTCCGAAGAATGCCGTGCTTGTTGAAGAGTTCTTGAACAGGAGCATTACAACCATGAAGAGTGCTGTGGATGAGACGCTTCCAAGAAGGATAATTCCATAGCAAGATGCAACGGAAGCTGCCGTCATGTGTGTATCACCCATGCAGTTAAGCACGATGAGACCTACTGTCAGAATGATGCTGTTCATAATGAATGCGCAGATCGATGAAGCTGTGAAGTATGAGAGGATGATCTTCCATCTCTTAAGCGGTGTTGAGCAGATATCGCAGTCAACGCCTGCTTCCTTGTCTTTGACGATCATCTGAAGGCATGTGTAAGGAACTGTGATCATGGCTGAACCTAAGATTCCTGCTAAAAGGATGCCGTTGACGAACATCTCGATGTCTGCTGAATTGACGATGTTTTCGAGGCCTCTCATAGTGTCATTAAGGGCATTTACGAAGGTGCCTTTAAGGAACAGAAGATAGAGCACGAATACGATGATCGACGTCAAAAGCGAGAAAAAGATCGCGAGAACGTCCTTGAAATATATAAGTAAGTTTCTTTTTGTGAATCCGATGAAGTCTTTCATTATGCTAATTCCTTTCCTGTGAGGTTCAAGAACACGTCGTCCATTGTGCCCTTGATGAATTCGTAATCCCTGATCTCGTCCCTGTGTTTGTAGATGAATTCCGTGGGGATCTGATCGGTCGTTATGTTGTAGTGGTCAGCGTCATATGCGAACTTGCTTGAGATGTTAGTAATCAACGCTTCTGCACTGTCGCTCTTTGGCGTGTACCAGACGAGCTTTGAGTGTGCGAACTGAGATTTGAGTTCTGCCGGTGTACCCTTCGATACGATGTGACCCTTATCGAGAATGACTACGTGGTCTGCATCCCTGGTCTCTTCCATGTAGTGGGTCGTAAGGAAGATCGTCATCTTGTGCTCTTTTCTAAGGTAATTGATGTAATCCCACACTAGCTTTCTGGATTTGGGGTCAAGGCCCGTGGTCGGCTCATCAAGGAACAGGATCTTCGGGTTATTGATGAGCGCCCTCATGATGTCCACCCTTCTTCTCTGGCCGCCCGAGAGCTTATCGTATCTTCTGTCCCAGATATCCTTCATCTCGAATCTTTCTGCGAAGGGCTCAAGTCTCTTCTCGACTTCTTTTCTCGTAAGGCCGTAATATGCGCCTCTTGTAAGCAGATTGTCCTTGACCGTGAGAACCTTATCCAATACTGAGTTCTGGAAAACGATTCCGTTGACTTTTCTGATCTCATCATCCTCTTTGCCGAGTTCGTGGCCTGCGATGTACGCTGTGCCGGATGTTTTCTCGAGGATCGTTGTCAGCATATTGATCGTTGTTGACTTGCCTGCTCCGTTCTCCCCTAAGAAAGCGAAAAGCTCGCCTTCTTCAACTTCGAATGAGATACCGTCTACTGCGGTGTGCTCTTTGTACTTCTTTGTAAGATTTGTGACTTCAATAATTTTCATGTTCATTTCCTCCTGACAAGGCCAAATTACCTTATCGGAGTTCGCATGAAAATAGCTCTTCTACTAAGTTGCAGATTAGGGGTACTAAGTTGCGGAAAATGACTTATTCTTCGTCCCTGATATCGTCCAAAGCCTTGTTGATCTTGTTGTCGTCGCGCTTGTGGAACCAGAGTGATACGACCCATACGAAAATATAAACAGCAAAGTAGATAATGCTCATGAATATGAATCCGTCAATCTTCGTGTACCATTTGAACACGAGCCCGAAAAGGCTGACGATCGCATAAAGCCCGATGCAGTGAAGCACTATACGGACGATATACTTATTCTTAGGCATATCAGTATCCATAAGCCAGATCACAGTCGGCAGCGAGCATACTGCGCCCGTCAGAACGATCGAAACCATCTGGAGCCAGTCCATCTTGAATTCATATAAGGGATCACCGCCAAAGACCGTATAACAAAGGCCTTCTATTACTATTCCGACGAGGATCGCGAAAGAGATCATCATTGTCTGTTCGAGCCAGAGCTTAAACTTGTTCATCCTATTCCGAGCCTCCTCTTAACTTCCTTTACATATCCTCTCGAAATGACGACGACTTCGTCGTTTAAGAGCGTTGCGTCGATCCTACCGGATATCTGGGACTTAACATTTCGAACCTTCTTGAGATTGATAATCATGGACTTAGAACAACGCATGAAGTAGCCGCCGAGCATGACTTCAAGCTCGTAGAGCCTGTACTTGGTGTCGTAGCACCCCTGCTTGGTGTAGACAAAGGTCTTCTTGTCGACGGATTCAATGTAGTAAACGGCTGAAGCCTTGATTATATAGGTCTTCCCGTCTTTGCTGACGGCAAAGCCTTTAGCGTCGCCCTCTAAGAGCTCGATCGCGCCTGAGATCTCATCAGTGATCTCGACCGCTTTGATAACGGCCAGCTCCTGATCCTTGGATTCAACTTTCTCGATCTGAACCTGCATATTTGCTCCTATTATTCATCCAGAGAAGATTATAGCAGATTGTTCCGCCTGAAATTGACAAAGAATAGGCACTTTAATATAATTACTTCGCTACGGGGTTGTGGCGGAATGGCAGACGCAGCAGACTCAAAATCTGCCGACCATAAATCGTGTGGGTTCAAGTCCCACCA
>CACZML010000048.1:13388-33305 GCA_902782235.1 Oscillospiraceae bacterium | reverse complement strand
TCATCTTTTGTTGCCCAGTCGATCGGCATGCAGAGCATCGACGCATTTACATTTACTGGTATCAGAACTGCACTCGGAATGCTTTTCCTTCTGCCCTTTACGCTCATAATCAACAAGGGCATGGATTTAAGTAAAGACATGCTCAGGAAAGGACTTATCCTTGGTATCGTCTTCTCATTCGCACAGAACTTCCAGCAGTTTGCTTTCTATTATTCAACATCAGGAAAGATCGCATTCATCACGGCTTTCTACATGTTCTTCGTGCCGCTCTTCTCGGTAATGTTCCTGAAGAAAAAGATTGCCGCTCTTACATGGGTATCGATCTTCATCGGTCTTATCGGACTTTTCTTCCTCTGCATAAATCCCGCTGAACTTACAAACATCAATCTTGGCGACATCTTAGCTCTTATCTGCGCGATCTTTTACGCCGTACAGATAATGCTCATAGACAAGTTCGTTGAAGACGGAAAGACCAGCGGCGTGCAGCTGTCATTCATGCAGTTCTTTGTTGCTGCGATACTTTCAATTATCGCGATGTTCATTTTCGAGAAGCCCGTGTTAGCAGATATAAAAACCGCAGCTCCTTCCCTTTTGTATTCGGGAATAATGAGCTGCGGCATTGCATATACTTTTCAGATATTGGGACAGAAAAAAGCAAGTCCCGTTGTTGCCTCTCTGTTAATGTGTCTCGAGTCGGTTTTCGCAGTGATCACTGCTGCGATAATCCTTCACGAGAGCATGCTGCCCAGAGAGCTGGCAGGGTGCCTCATCATGTTCGGCGCGATCATTCTTTCTCAGGTTTCGGAGTCTCTTTCTGCGAAGAAGCAGCAGAATCAGAACCAGGCATAACATACCTGAGAAGCATTATCATACCAAACATCAGCGCGATTCCGATCAGGAGCGAAACGCCTGCATTCTTTACATATCCGGCGATCATATAAGTAATGAACGATACAGCCGCACATGTGAGAGCGTAAGGAAGTTGTGTTGATACGTGTGCAATGTGGTCGCACTGTGCACCTGCAGAACTCATGATCGTTGTATCAGAGATCGGTGAGCAGTGGTCTCCGCAAACAGCACCGGCCATGCATGCGGATACGCAGATAACAGCAAGAGTTGCCTTTGCCGGATCGGGATCCGTAAGCTTGAATACTTCGAGAGTGATCGGGATGAGGATACCGAATGTACCCCATGATGTACCTGTAGCAAATGAAAGGCCGCAGGCGATAAGGAAGATGATTGCAGGAAGCAGCATATTGAAATCACCCTTTGATGATTCAACAACACCAGCTACGAAATCAGCTGCGCCCAAAGACTCTGTCATAGCCTTCAAAGACCATGCAAGTGTAAGGATCGTAATAGGAGCGATCATTGACTTGAAGCCTTCTTCAACGCATGCCATACAGTCCTTAAAGTTAAGGATCTTTCTGCAGAGATAGAAGATAACTGTGAAAACGATTCCGCCAAATGAACCATAAGCAAGGCCAACGGAAGCATCACTGTTTGCAAAGGCCTCAACGAATCTGGTAAAGAAACCTCCATCGAGCTCGCCGTAGAATCCGCCTGTGTAAAGCATTCCGATGACACAGCAGATGATGAGGACTACAACAGGAAGAACAAGGTCTATAACCTTACCCTTCGTCTCAGCAGCCGCAGTTTCTTCCTTAGCTACAGGAGGCTTGACCGTAAAGATATCGCCATTCTTCGCATTCTTCTCGTGGCGAGCCATAGGTCCGAATTCGATACCGAAGCTGACCATGAGGACCATCATGACGAGAGTAAGGATAGCATAGTAGTTATAAGGGATTGCTCTGATGAAGAGCATAAGTCCGTTCGTGCCTTCAGGTGCGAAACCGGAAACAGCTGCTGCCCATGAGGATACCGGAGCAATGATGCAGACCGGAGCTGCAGTAGCATCGATCAGGTAAGCGAGCTTTGCTCTTGAGATCTTCTGTCTGTCTGTAACAGGTCTCATAACTGAGCCTACTGTCAGGCAGTTGAAATAGTCATCGATGAAGATCAGGACGCCAAGTCCGATCGTTGCGAGCTGTGAGCCGACTCTTGAATGTACATGTTCTGAAGCCCAGTTTCCGAATGCAGCAGATCCTCCTGCCTTATTCATCAGGGCAACTATTATTCCAAGGAAGACAAGGAATACCAGAATACCGACATTGTAGGAATCAGAAAGCGATGCAATGATTCCGTCCTTGAAAACATGCTCCAGCGCCATTACAGGGTGAATGTAAGGAGCAGTATTGCTCAGGGAGTAAAGCACACCTCCGACAGCAATTCCTACAAAGAGTGAGCTGTAAACTTCTTTGGTGATGAGCGCCAGGATAATTGCCACAAGCGGTGGAACAAGCGCCCATAAGGTGTTGTACAAAATTGGAACAAATTCAGCGTCCATATAAACCTCCGGGGATAAGGATAAGTTCATAATAGCACCAAGCCCAAAACGCCTCAAAGAGCAAAAGCAATAAAATAAGGTCTTTTATGTCGGCAATCTGCTAATGGCAAAATAAAAGAGGCTGCCCATTGGACAGCCTCTCCCGAAATAAACAATCTATTAAAGTCAGATCAGAACTTGCCTGCCTTAGCAGCTTCCTCAACGGATACTGCTGTGGAAACAGTCATACCAACCATCGGGTTGTTACCTGCACCGATAAGACCCATCATCTCAACGTGAGCAGGAACTGAAGAAGAACCAGCAAACTGAGCGTCAGAGTGCATACGGCCCATAGTATCTGTCATACCATAGGAAGCAGGACCTGCAGCCATGTTATCAGGGTGAAGTGTACGGCCTGTACCACCGCCGGAAGCAACGGAGAAGTACTTCTTGCCTGCCTCGAGGCGCTCCTTCTTATATGTACCTGCAACAGGGTGCTGGAATCTTGTAGGATTTGTGGAGTTACCTGTGATGGAAACGTCAACGTTCTCCTTCCAGAGGATAGCAACGCCTTCCTGAACGTCATCTGCACCATAGCAGTTAACCTTTGCTCTCGGAGAATCAGGATTCTTGGAGTAGCATGTTCTGGAGAGTTCCTTGAGCTCGCCTGTCTTGTAGTCATACTCTGTCTCAACATATGTGAAGCCGTTGATTCTGGAGATGATCTTTGCAGCGTCCTTTCCAAGACCGTCAAGGATAACTCTGAGAGGCTTCTGACGAACACGGTTAGCCTTCTCAGCGATACCGATAGCGCCCTCAGCTGCTGCGAATGACTCGTGACCAGCTAAGAATGCGAAGCACTCTGTGTCCTCTTCGAGGAGCATCTTACCGAGGTTACCGTGACCAAGACCTACCTTACGTCTGTCAGCAACGGAACCGGGAATGCAGAAAGCCTGGAGGCCTTCACCGATAGCTGCAGCAGCATCGGAAGCCTTGCGGCAGTTCTTCTTGATTGCGATAGCAGCGCCTACAGTGTAAGCCCACTTAGCATTCTCGAAGCAGATAGGCTGAATGCCTTCGATGAGGTGATAAACATCAAGACCTGCATCTTTTGTGATCTTCTCAGCTTCTTCGATGGAAGCGATTCCATATTCAGCAAGCTTAGCGTTGATCTGGGGGAGTCTTCTCTCGTATGATTCAAATAAATCTGCCATTTGTCATTCCTCCTTATTCCTTGCGGGGGTCGATGAACTTAACAGCGTCATCAACACGTCCATACTTGCCGGAAGCCTTCTCAAGAGCTGTAGCGGCATCGTCACCCTTCTTGATGAAGTCCATCATCTTACCGAAGTTAACGAACTTGTATCCGATGATCTCGTCATTCTCATCGATAGCGAGGTCTGTGATATAACCGTCTGTGAGCTCGAGGTAACGGGGACCCTTAGCGAGTGTACCGTATGTTGTACCTACCATTGAACGAGCGCCCTTACCGAGGTCCTCGAGGCCAGCGCCGATCTGGAGACCGTCCTCAGAGAAAGCACTCTGTGTTCTGCCGTAAACGATCTGAAGGAAGAGCTCTCTCATTGCTGTGTTGATAGCATCGCAAACGAGGTCTGTGTTAAGAGCCTCAAGGATTGTGAGTCCGGGAAGGATCTCAGATGCCATAGCAGCGGAGTGTGTCATACCGGAGCAGCCGATTGTCTCAACCAATGCCTCCTGGATGATACCGTCCTTAACGTTGAGTGAGAGCTTGCAAGCGCCCTGCTGAGGTGCACACCAGCCGATACCGTGTGTGTATCCGGAGATGTCCTTGATCTCCTTGGAGCTTACCCACTTTGCTTCCTCAGGGATCGGTGCAGCACCGTGATGAACACCCTGATGAACAGAGCACATGTTCTTGATCTCTGTTGAATAAATCATGTCTATTTCTCCTTTCCTTTCAAGGAATTTGTTGGTGGAATGAAATAAAGTTTCCGAGTTGTTATTATATAAAAATAAGGGGGGCATTTCAATCAAAAAGCGCCCCTCCCCCCGCCAAATTTCATATTTGTAGGAAACGATAAGAAATCTCCTCAAAAATGCACGGCAAAAGTTCAGGCGGCGCCTGGAGTTCCGCCTGGAGAACGGCAAAACATGCGGCGGTGCCGTTCATTCTGCCGTTCAAAAGCCCGTTTTTGTGCCAAACATGCGGCAAAACATGCGGCGGCGCCGTTCATTCCGCCGCACACATTAGAATCACGGCTAAAATCTCGGCTTAAGCCTGACAAACAGCCGCGATTTTCGCGGTTTTGGGCCAGAATCACGGCTAAAATCTCGGCACAGGCCTGACAAACAGCCGCGATTTTCAAGGTTTTGGAAGTCCCCACAACAAAAAAAGAGGCGCCGTTCATACCCGGCACCTCTCGAAAAAAGTCATAAAACAAAAATCACTTAATCGCGTCGACCATCGACTTTACATACTCTCCCACATGAGCAGGAGCGTCTTTTCCGTACTGGGCGACGATCTTTACGATGGCTGAACCGACGATTACGCCGTCAGCGCTTTGGGACATTGTAGATGCCTGCTCGGGTGTGGAGATTCCGAAGCCGATCGCACACGGAACAGATGTAGCAGCCTTAACCGAAGCACAGAGCGACGGGATATCCGTTGTGATATTGCTTCTGACGCCGGTAACGCCAAGGCTGGATACGATGTAGATGAAGCCTGAAGCCTCCTTGGCGATCATGGAGATACGCTCGTCGGATGTGGGAGCGATAAGAGATATAAGGTCGATGTCGTATTTCTTGCATACAGAATCGAACTCCTCCTTCTCCTCATAAGGCACGTCAGGAAGGATGAAGCCGTCGATGCCGACCTCCGAAGCCTTCTGACAGAATCTCTCGATGCCATATGAGAATACGACGTTGGCATATGTCATGAAGACCATGGGGATCGTTACGCCCATCTCGCCTCTTAATTTTGCCACCATCTCGAAAACCTTATCCGTGGTGCAGCCGCCTTCCAATGCTCTGAGGCTTGCTTCCATAATGACAGGACCTTCAGCGGTAGGGTCAGAAAAAGGGATGCCGAGCTCGATAAGTGATGCGCCTGCCTTGACCATCTCGACTACGCACTTTGCAGTCGTATCAAGATCAGGATCGCCGCATGTGATAAAAGGAATGAACGCTTTGCCGTTCTCAAATGCTTTAGCTATATTACTCATTGATGTTCTCCCCTCTGTAACGTGCGATTGCAGCGCAGTCCTTGTCGCCTCTGCCGGAGATCGTGATAACCATGATCTTATCCTTCGGGAGTGTAGGTGCGAGCTTGATCGCATGAGCTACCGCATGTGCTGATTCGATAGCCGGGATGATGCCTTCCATTCTTGACAGATACTCAAAGGCATTTACTGCCTCATCGTCAGTGACCGCAACATACTGTGCCCTGCCTGTGTCATGGAGCATAGCGTGTTCAGGGCCGATGCCCGGATAATCAAGGCCTGCGGAGATCGAATAAACAGGAGCAATCTGACCGTACTCATCCTGGCAGAAGTAGGACTTCATGCCGTGGAAGATTCCGAGCTTGCCCGTGTTGATCGTTGCAGCCGTCTCAAAGGTATCGATGCCTCTTCCTGCAGCTTCGCAGCCGATGAGATTTACGCCCTCATCACCAATGTAGTGGTAGAAAGAACCGATGGCGTTTGAACCGCCGCCGCAACAAGCGAGGACGTAATCAGGAAGGCGGCCTTCCTTTTCGAGGACCTGGGATCTGGACTCACGTGAGATGACAGCCTGGAAATCCCTTACGATAGTCGGGAACGGATGAGGACCCATGACTGAACCTAAGCAGTAGTGTGTATCGTCGATCCTTGTTGTCCATTCACGCATGCACTCGGATACAGCATCCTTCAATGTAGCTGTTCCTGATGTTACCGGAACAACGTCAGCTCCGAGGAGCTTCATTCTGTAAACGTTAAGGGCCTGTCTCTCGCAGTCGACCTTGCCCATGAAGACAACGCATTCCATTCCGAAGAGCGCAGCAGCCGTAGCTGTAGCAACGCCGTGCTGGCCTGCGCCGGTCTCAGCGATGAGTCTGGTCTTGCCCATTTTCTTTGCAAGAAGGGCCTGTCCCAACACGTTGTTGATCTTGTGGGAACCTGTGTGGTTAAGATCTTCCCTCTTAAGGTAGATCTTTGCGCCGCCAAGGTCTTTTGTCATCTTCTCAGCATAGTAGAGATTTGACGGACGTCCTGCGTATTCATTCAATAACTCAGTGAGTTCCTTATTGAACTCAGGATCGTTCTTATAATGGTTGTAAGCCTCTTCAAGCTCGATTACCGCATTCATCAGAGTCTCGGGGATATACTGTCCACCGTGTATTCCGAATCTTCCTTTTGAATCAGGCATATTTACCTCCCGTACCTTACTGCATTTATGAATTCTGCTATTTTCTTCTCGTCCTTGATACCGTCTGTCTCGACACCTGAGCTGACATCAACTGCAAATGGTTCAAGCATTCTGATCGCTTCTCCGACTGATTCGGGATCAAGTCCTCCTGCGAGGAAATAGTCCCTCTTGAAATCCTTCAGGATGCTCCAGTCGAACTTCTTTCCGGAGCCGGCGCCAGAGTCGATCATGACATAATCAGCGCTGCTTTGTGCGGCCTTCTCGAGAGCGCCCTCTTCAGAAGCCTTATAAGCCTTGATTACAGGGCGGTCCAGAGTTCTTTTTACGTATTCGACATATTCCTCGGACTCGTGGCCATGGAGCTGGATAAGCTCAACGCCGGTGATCCTTGCTATACGGACGACGTTGTCCAACGGTTCATCCAGGAACACTCCGACGGGCTTGATGTCTGCCCTTAAGAGCGAGATCAGTTCGTTTGCCTTGTACGGATCGACATATCTTTTCGACTTCTCGAAAAAGACGAAGCCGGCATAATCGGCACCGTGGCGGTTTACCGCTATGATGTCCTCGAGTCTCGAGAGTCCGCAGATCTTAAGCTCTGTACCAAACATTATGCCATTCCTTTCAAAGACTTCAAAAATGCTGTCTTGTCTTCCGCTCTCATCATGGATTCACCGATGAGAACTGCATTCACGCCGGCCTTCTCGAGAGCTTCAACTTCAGATCTCTCCTTAACGCCGCTCTCAGCTACGAAAAGAGCCTTGTCTCCGACATAGTCGCGAAGTCTCAGGCAGTTTGTGGGATCGACAGTGAAATCCCTCAAGTTACGGTTATTTACGCCTATGACTCTTGCGCCTTCGCCTAAAGCCATATCGCATTCGTTCTTATCGTGAGCCTCAACGAGAGCCGTGAGCTCTAATTCATCGCAGATCTTAATATATTTGCCAAGCGTGTGAGAATCAAGTATCGAACAGATAAGAAGCACTGCCGATGCCTTTCTTGCCCTTGCCTCATAGATCATGTATTCGTCGATCGTAAAGTCCTTGCGGAGTACAGGAATCGACACTTCTGAAGCGATCTCTTCCAGGTAATCCAGAGATCCCATGAACCACTTGGGTTCTGTAAGAACTGAAATACAGGAAGCGCCTGCCTGCTCATAGCTTTTCGCGATATCAAGATAAGGAAAATCTTCTGCGATAACGCCCTTTGAAGGGGAAGCTTTCTTGCATTCGCAGATAAAGCTCATGCCGTCTTCTTTAAGCTTCTTCTCAAACGCGAAGTCCTTAGAAGGAGCGGCATATGCCATATCCATCACCTTTGAAAGAGGCATCCCGAGCTTTCTGTCGAGATATATCTTACGGTTATGTTCTGCGATCTGTTCAAGAATGTCAGCCATAGGTCTTCCTTTATCTGAATTACTTGTTTGATTCTTCAACAAACTTGTTGAGTGCTTCAAGAGCTGCACCGGAATCGATCAGGTGCTTAGCCTGGCCAACGCCCTCTTCGATCGACTTAGCCTTGCCTGCAGCATAGAGAGCACGCCTGCGTTCATGCAAACTACATTTCTCTTAGGGCCTGTGATCTTGCCTTCGAGGATTCCTCTTGTGATCTCAGCGTTCTCTGCAGGAGTGCCGCCTACGATATCGTCCTTTGTTGCTCTCTCGAAGCCGAAGTCCTCAGGCTTGATCTCATATGTTGTGATCGTTCCGTCAGCTCTTAATTCTGCTACGAATGTCTCAGCTGATCCGGAGATCTCATCGAGCTTGTCTTCGCCGTAAACAACGAGTGCGCGCTTAGCGCCAAGAGACTTCAATACGTGAGCTACAGGCTCTGCGAGATACTGGTCGTATACACCAAGGAGGTAGAAATCCGGATGCGCGGGATTTGTCAAAGGTCCAAGGATATTAAATACTGTTCTGAAACCAAGTTCCTTACGGATAGGTCCTACATACTTCATGGATGCATGATACTTCTGAGCAAAGAAGAAGCAGAAGCCAGCGCTCTTAAGGAGCTCTACGCACTTCTCAGGCTCCAAGTTGATGTTTGCGCCGAGAGCCTCAAGGCAGTCAGCTGTGCCTGACTTAGAAGAAGCTGCTCTGTTGCCGTGCTTTGCAACCTTAACACCTGCAGAAGCGATGACGAATGCTGATGTTGTGGAGATGTTGAAGCTCTGTGCCCTGTCTCCGCCCGTTCCTACGATCTCAAGGACTTCCATGTCGCCCTTGTCTACCTTTGTTGCGTGATCACGCATTGCCGCAGCGCATCCTGTGATCTCATCGATGGTCTCAAATCCTGCGCTCTTTGTTGACAGTGCAGCGAGGAATGCAGCGTTCTGTGTCGATGTTGACATACCGCTCATAATCTCGTTCATTGTCTCGTAAGCCTCATCGTATGTGAGGTCTTCCTTGTTTACGATCTTTTCGATTGCCGCCTTAATCATTTTTTCTTTCTCCTTCCGGTTGGTTCTGCCGGAAATAAAAAATCCCCAGCAGGAATTATAGTGTTCCTGCCGGGGACGAATTAAATACTAATAATCCGCGGTGCCACCCTGGCTTTGCGTTTGTGAGACGCACACTTAAGGATACCAACATATCCCGGACTACTTACGCGAGTCTGACGTTGCACATTTAATGCACCCTCCGCGGTCCATTTGATAATCCGGTTCCAGCTTCACTCTCAGCAACGGAAGCTCTCTGTATGGCCTGCTACTATCTTTATCTCCGCATCAACGGTTTGATTGTTACGACAAAAATAATACTTGTTGCCCAAAATGTCAACAGTTTTTTGCCAAGGAACGCATTTAACCTCTCTCGTTCAAATAAGTTTTAGCACGGTCATTTATTATCTTAATAACTTCGTCCAATGATTTCTGACCTGCAAAATATGCCGGTATCTCTTCCTTTACGATCATGTCGAGAGCCGGATCTGAAGTCAATATCGAATCGCAGTATCCGATCATGGTCTCATAATCTGATACGACTGACCGGTCAAGTGTATGCTTAGGATAACCATGTTCCTTCAGCTCTTCCGGCTCATAAAACTCCTTATATCTCTCATACGTCTTATTTACGTCATCAACAGTATCATACCCGTATTTCTCAAATGCAGTTTTACGGACAGGTGTATATCCTTCACCGTAGGCATAATCATACTGGATATTTTCAGAGAGCAGTACGTTTACAAATGTGATGCAGGCATCTTTCTCTTTGGTATGAGCCGAGATTGCAACAGAACTGTCGACTGAGAGTGTCGGTCCCTTTCCTTCCCTTGTCGGAACGCCTAATACCCTTAAGTCAGAAATGTAATCCGCATAACAATATATGAGATAAGGAAATCCGAAGAACTCATTATAGGTTGGAGCAAAGCTTTTACTGTCGATAGGTTCAACCCATATCACTTCATTATTAGGTGCAGGATCGATGATATTCTGTGCGGTATATTCTGCGAGATCGCGAAAATCCTCATTATCAAAATTCGCGTTCTTGCCATCCGTCATTCCTGATTGAACACTGCGCATGCAGGTCTCCAGGAATATCAGTTGCGTCGTATCAAGCGGATCCTTACCGTTACAAGGTCCCTTCACAAATTCCTTATATTGCTTGAATGTAAAGCCATACTGATCAGCTCCGACATCACTCTTTCTGGCTATTATTCCAATCGCTTTTACCGCCAGAGGGAACTGGTAGATCTTACCGTCTGTTTCTGATGCAGCAAGAACATTAGCGAAAAGATCATC
Source organism: Oscillospiraceae bacterium (assembly GCA_902782235.1). Classification (GTDB taxonomy): domain Bacteria; phylum Bacillota; class Clostridia; order Saccharofermentanales; family Saccharofermentanaceae; genus Saccharofermentans. Next base: position 22,797 of record CACZML010000048.1, on the reverse strand, counting down.
ACTGCTGATCTCATTCTTCAGATCGATGAAGCATTCACCGCTGTTCAGATTCGAGTATTTAGCGGCATTCATGATTATGTCAGGACCAGAGCCGACAGTAATATCAGCATACAGCTGATACGTGGCTTCTGACATAAGCTTTACTTTTTTCGCCTCAAAATCCGGATCATTGTAATTGATGCCGCTCTCAGTGATCCTGGTGTCGACCGAATAGCTGTCGTCGATCCGGATGAAGTAATCTTTGTTTGTCTCATTAAACTCACAAATGGCTTCATTTGCGGAATACGAGAGATAATCCACATAAGCCAGATTCAACACCTTTTTTCCGGCATTCGGATTGGTGTCTTCTTTTGACAGGATATACAGTTTTCTCGGTTCTTTGCCGCTTGACGGATAAAAACTTGCCCTCTGTTCAGACTCAGAGAACATATATATCTTTTTATCATTCATGGACAAAAATTTAAGGTTCTGGACTATGGCGCGATTGATATTACAGCAGTCAAAAGATAACACTTCAGTTTCCTTGTTCTCCCTGACGTCGATCTTCTGAATGCCGTCTGAATTCGGTACTACGTTTCCCACGCCGTCAACATAACCCGCATTATAAAGATCGTACTCTATGTTAGAGACATCCTGCAGGTACGGCTTGATCGCGCCGTTGTTAAGATCGAACTCATAGTATCTCTGGACGCTGTAAACGTCTGTACCCGCTTCAAAAAAGACCTTGCCTTCTCCCAAATAGAGCATTCCGGGCACATAAGTTACTTTGGCATCAGGAATCAGCTCAGACATGGGATATGAGGTTACATTACCGTCGGGTGTAGTAACTGTTAATGCAAGGGTTTCTCCATCTTCTGCATACGACCAGAAAGTTTTAACGTTATATCCTTCAAAGTTAAATTCTTTCGCGACATAAGAAGTATCATCATCTGATTCAAAGTATTCTGCGGCTTCCTTTTTCTTAACGGAGACCAGTTCACCGCTTGTCAGGTCGAAAACAAATTTGTATATTCTGGCCTCCATGCCCTGGTAATCATAGTCCGGGTAATAAGATTCCACAGTAACAGTTATATTCTTGTCCGTAATATCAAACCTGTTCGTAATACCCCAATCTATAGTCGGCTCAACAAAATTATCCTTATATTTCGGATACGCCCTTTCCCACCCTTCACGGAACTTTTCCATCTCTTCATCAGGTATAGTTACAATGCCTGATTTTAAGACTGTATCTTTAAGGTCTATCAGATTAATGATATCGCCGTTGCTATCCAGGATCTCAAGTGAATACTCATTGTAATCAGCGACGGCTTTTCCTTCAGGTATATTTTTCGGCATCATACGTGTCGCGTTGACAAAGAAGATCAGATTGCCATTTGAATACCCTACAAACTCTGAATATGACATATCAATATCAGGAGCTTCTGAATACTTCTCGCCGATATTTACCTGCTTCAGCGAATACCATGTATCCTTGGCAGAAATTGTTTTCTTGCTTTTGTTTTGTTTGCCGCACCCTGCTGCCAGTATCGAAGTAATGCAAACACCCGCTGCCAATGCAGCGGAGACCAGTCTCTTCATTTTCATGATTAACTCCTATCGTATTATTCCCCAAAAGTACAGTCCCCATATTACTGTACTAATACCAGCATTATATCAAAACATTTTGATAATGGAATACCCCCTGAATTCTATGAAAACAGGGGGCATTTTACAGTTACTTCCTGCCGCGCTCGTTGATATATGTTTGTGTACGGTCATTGATGATCTTGATTACATCATCCAAAGACTTCTGTCCCGCAAAATATGCAGGTATCTCTTCACAGACTATGATAGATATCGCCGTATCTTCTCCGGCCATAACAGAACACGTATTAAGCATCGTCTCAAAATCCGCTATGGTCTTCTTATCGATCTCACAGAACGGATAACCCATATCTATCAACGATTCTCTGGGATACATATCCTTATATTGTCTGTAAACTGAGTTATACTTCTCGACAGCTTGTTCAGCAGTTGATTCATAAGCGGTTTTCCTGACAGGAATACAGTCTGTATAAAGTCCGAACGATTGCTGAATATCTTCTGAAAGAAGGATTTTTACAAACTCTACACAGGCTTTTTTCTCATTCGTCGTTGCTGATATTCCGACTGATGCTGAATCATAAAGCAGAGGACCTCTGCCATCATTAGAAGGAAGGCCCAGCATTCTCATATCCGATATGCTGTCAGGATAGTAATTAACAAGAAAAGGGAATGTCATTCCGGACTCATACCTGACACCCCTCTTATTCTTCTCCACAGGCATCAATGAATATGTGTTTGATTCTCCCGTCTTCTTAACCGGGACATTATCCTTTACAAATTCAGCAAGTGCCCTGAATTCCGGAGTGTCAAAATCACACTTTCCGTTTTTGTAATATGAGTCATTCATTGCGAGAAGACATCTTCTGAAATAATCCGTCTGATCGGCATACACGCTTATATAATCCGTACCATTGCAGGGACCTTTTACAAAATCCTTGTACTGGTCAAAGGTAAATCCGTACTGGTCGGATGCAACATCCTTTTTAGCTGCGATGAAGCCTGTTATTGTTACACTCAGCGGACATTGATATAACTTGCCGTCAGTCTCGCCCGCACGGATGATATTTTCGAATAACCCGTCAGTCTTGATCTCCTTTTTAAGATCAAGAAGATAACGGCTGTCATTAAGGTTAGTTACCTTTGCACCATCCAGGACAATATCCGGACCGTCACCATTCATCAGATCTATACAAAGCTGATAGATAAGCTCTGATGCCAGTTTGTCGTATTTTTCAGAAAAATCATCATCGTAAAAGCTTAACTCACCGTTATTCACCTTCTGCAAAGGTGTATAGTTGTTATCAAGTTTTATGAAGTAATCCGGATTAGTTTCATTAAAGACTGACACGGCTTCACATAAAGTATAATCAAAGAAGGACAGTACTGTAGCGTGAAGCACTGTTTTTCCTGCATTCGGATTTTTGCTTTCCTTTGTAAGGACATACATGGTCTGTCCATTGTCAGCAGGCGAATTAATTCTCGACAACGGGAAAGTCGTCCATGCAGACAGGTATATACAATCATCTGTCATTGCAAGAAGCTTCATGTTCAATGCCTCGCTGCGGTTAATATTGCAGGCATCAAACGAGAACACTTCAGTTTTCTTTTTATTCCGGAAGTCGATCTTTTTGAGCCCTTCCTCATTGCAGATCACATATCCTGTGCCATCAACATATGTGGCATTATAAAGGTCACCTTCTATCCAGGAATAGTCTGTCACAGATTCCTTTGAATTGCCTGTCTTAAGATCCAGTTCATAATACTTTTGCTTTCCAAATCCACCGTTTTCAATAGCCATCAATGCTTTGGCATCACCCAGATAGATCATGGATGAGATCATCGCATCGTCATCACCTGTGAACAGATCCTGTGATTTCATTTTTACAAAATCACCATTTTCAGATGTGATCGTCAATGTCTTGGCGCCTGTGCCTACCTCATTTTTATTTGTATAGACTATCTCATATCCGTCAAATTCAAATCTGATCTCTGAATTAGTAACCGAGTTTTCTTTCTGTTCTGTGTAATGAGTGATCTCTCCGCTGTTGGCATCGAAAACGACCTCAACCATTCTGGTGTCCGCCTTGCCTAATTCTTCATACGGATAAAAAGCCTGTACCGATATGGAAATAAAACTTCCTTTGACAGAATAATTCTCGGTACAATGCCAGTTGACCTTGATATTGTTTTCGGTAAAGATCTGCTTATCGGTTTTTTCAGATCCTGATTCATCCTTCTTTTCGTTTTTTCTCAGCCTCTCAATAAGCTTTGGATAATCATCAGGATCGAGTTTGAACATATCAGAATCTTCGATCTTCTTTTTTACATCGATTGTCTTTTCGAGATTTCCGTCTTTACCATAGATCTCAAAATACGTCAGTTGCTCTACATTATCGAAGTAACTCGCTGATTTGGTATCAGGAACGATCCTTTGTATGTCAGCCATGAATACTGCTTTGCCGTCGGCAGTACCGATAAAACGCACAAAAGAAGAACTGACATACTTATCAGCCAGGAACTGGGTTCCGACCTGTGCCTTCTTAAATGAATACCAGACTTCATCTTCCTGGATCTTTTCTTCGTTTCCTTTTTTCTTACCGCATCCGGTTATCATTACCGAAGATGCAAGTAAGGCAGCCGCCATCAATACGGCTGAGATTTTCTTTAACGTGCCCATAAATACCTCCTATTGTTTTAATTTTCCCCATATTGTTTCCTGTTCTTTATCCTCTTTCACTGACAACGGTCTTTGAACGGTCATTGATGATCTTGATGACATCATCTAAAGACTTCTGGCCTGTCAGATATGCAGGCATTTCTTCCTTTACGATCACAGAGATCGACGGATCCTCCGAAATACTGCATGAGCATGAGCGGATCACTTTCTCATACACATCCACAGCACTCTTGTCGACTTCGCACCACGCCAATCCGGACGACATAAGTTCCTGTCTTGAATACCGCGATTTATTCCTGTTGTAATTCGCATTATATTTATCAATCGACTTGAGACCGGCCTTTTTGAATGCCTTAACATTTACAGGAGTGCTCGTATCATATTCTGCGAACTTTTCCTGTATCTCTTCCGAGAACAATGTCTTAATGAATTCAACGCATACCTTTTTCGCATTCGTCTGCGCGGAGATTCCGATCGATGAAGAAACAGCTATTGCCGGTCCTCTTCCGTCACCTGAAGGAAGTCCCATTACCCTGATATCCTTTAAGCTGTCGCCATAGAATCTAATTAGGTGAGGCAGTGTAATGCCGACATCGTAAACACATCCGCGGCTGTTCTTTTCGACGGGAGTGAACGGATCAGCTTCTGTATTTATGATCTCACCTGAATTGTCCTTAATATATTCTGACAGTTCGCGGAATGTCTTATTATCAAAATCCACACCATCACCTTTAAGATAGGCGTCGGGCATTACGCTTAAGCAGGTATTGAGATAACCTGTCTGATTTCTATATATCCTGATAGGGTCGGTTCCGTTGCATGGTCCTTTGACCAGTTCTTTATACTGGTCGTAAGTAAAACCATACTGCTTGTCACCTACGGCAGATGACGGAACGACTATTCCGGTTACAGTGAATGTAATCGGATACTGATACAGCTTGCCGTCTGTCTCACAAGCCTTGATGACATTATCGAAAACACCATTTACCTTGATCTCATTCTTAAGATCAAGAAGATACTTGCTGTTATTGAGGTTGGAATACTCATTTGATCCGAATACGATATCAGGACCATCACCGTTCATGAGATCTAACGCCAGCTTATATGAGAGCTCGGCTTTGGCTTTGCCTGCCTTCTCATCGTAATCCTCATCCCAATAACTGATCTCTCCGCTGCTGATCTTTTCCTGTATTGAATAATCGTCATCAAACTCAATGAAATAATCGCGGTTTGTATCATTGAATTTGCAGACAGCCTCGCAAAGAGCATAACTGTAATAATTCAGCGAGGTCACTCTTATTATGGTCTTGCCTGCATGAGGGTTCTCATTTTCGAGCGTCAGAATATACAGATAAGTGATTGCTGTGTTTGCATCAAACAATTCGTCCGTGAGCGTCGGTGAGGAGGCCAGATAGATGCGGTCATCCTTAATGTCCAGAACCGACATGTTGTATGTATCATTACGGTTGATATTGCAGGATGAGAAAGAGAAATATTCTTCCCTGCATTTCTTCTCAAAATTGAACCTTCTGATGCCTTCCTGGTCGATCACGACATTTCCCACACCGGAAATATATCTGGCCTGAGACATATTATTCCTGAACCATGAGACGTCATCCAAATATTCAGAACCCTTGCCTGTATTAAGATCCAGCTCATAGAACCTGGTGTCCCAGCCGGACGAGTAATCAGAGCCCGGGAAAAGGATCTTTCCGTCACCTAAATAGAACACGCCTTCTATATAGTCGATATTTGCATTAGGCGCTATGGAATCAAGCTTATATCTGGCCTCTTTGCCGTCAGGAAGCTTTACTTCGAAGATATACTGGTTCGACGAGATGTAGGACTGGCAGATAGTGACACTGTAGTCTTCAAAATCATACGCGTTCTGCACATAAACCTGTTCCCTGCTCTTTGCTTCACCGAGGTTTCTAAATTCACCGGCTTTGACATCATAGGAAACATTCATTGTTTTCTGTTCCCAGCTGGCTCCGTTCTTTGCAGGAGTGATCACCTGGAGAGAGAAACACAAAGCATTGTCCCTGATCCTGAAATCCTCATTAGCCATCCAGGATACCGCAACACCATTGTCCTTCAATACCTGTTCATCGGTCTTATTCTTGTCCGCATCTGTTCTTATCGTCTTGATAAGCTCTGAATAATCCTTTGGATCAAGTTCGAATATTCCTGACTCATCGATCTTTTGTCTTAGATCGATCGAATCAACCATCGATCCGTCTTTGCCGTAGAATTCAAAGAAACTTTTCTGCAGTTCATTGTAATCTGCCGTCATCGGATCCTGACCCTTAGGAACACTTTTCTGGACTTCCACATGGAATATGGCAAGTCCGTCAGCAATACCGACATATTTCGTGCTGAAATACTCAACATCAGGCGCGTCAGCGTACTGACCTCCTACAGTTGCCTTGTGGACTGAATACCATTTACCATCACCGGGAACTTTCCCGTTCTTACCCTTTTTGTCACCACCGCCGGCGTCGCATCCGCACATAGCAATGGAGGTAGCAAAAAGGAGCGCTGCCAAAACAGCGGCTGATAATCTCTTAGCCGGAATCATAAAACTCTACTCCTATTATTCTTTTATTTCCCCAATAAGTACAATCCCCATATTGATGTACTTATTGTGATTATAGAAAAAAACAACCCCCGGGACTATCGGTACCCGGGGGTGTGATTCACTAAAATTTCAACTTGGTGTTAGTTCAATTTGTCGTAGCGGAAAACTTAATGGATCTTATCGTAATCCTCTTCAGTCACGAATGAGAAGCTTGTATCTGTTACCGCATTGATCAGGAGCAGGCTGTTGTTTGGACTTGTAACAAGGAAACCGTAATAAACAGAATCCCACTCTTCATCCTTAACATTTTCTCCGTCCATCCACATGCCGTCATTCTCGAGAACAACGATGACAAAATTATCTTCCCTGAACGCTTCATTGTTGCGGATCAGGCGCTGAATCTCATCTTTGTTTATTCCGTAATCTTTATATGTTGTGGTCAGCTGCTTAACGGCATCGGAACCTGAATAGATCCTGTATGTACCGGTGAAATAGTTATCGGAAGTATCCTCATAACTCTTGTAATACTTAAATGTCTTTTTCTTTCCGAATTCAAGATAGGATCCGTCTTCCATTGCGACCCAGTTGCTCTTGAGGATCTTCTTGACATACTTATCGTTGACATTCGTCTGTCTGTCATTTGCATCATCGATAGCATTTAATAGTTCGTAAGGGTTATTCACCTGACCGTTATCTATAGCATCCTGAACATCAGCCCAGACTGTCGGCAGTGATATGGCGAGTCCGAAAATAAGCACTCCGGAAACGATCAGTCCGGCAATAGCTTTGCCCCTGCCGGGTTCATTCTTTTTATTTGCAGAGATCAGGCCGATGATCGAGAAAAGCAAACCCAAAGGTGCTGTAAGGCCAAAAGTTCCCCAGCCGATTATGGACAATGCAAGACCTGCATTGCACCACCCGTTGCTCTTGGGCCTGTTGCCCCTGCCCTGTACAGGCTGTGTTATAGGCGTTGCATAGACAGGCTGTGAAGGCACGATCGGGATTGCCTGCTGCGGCTCCACAGGTACAGACTGTGTCTGTGCCGGCTGCTGCCAATACTGACTCTGAGCAGACTCTACCGGAACTGACTGCGCAGGCTGGGATGCAGGCTGCTGAGGTGCAGGCTCCGGTGCAGGAAGTGGACTTCCACAACTGGTACAGAATTTCGAGCCACTGTTATTGGCTCCGCAATTAGGACATACTGCCATACTTCTTAATCTCCTTATTCATATATTCCAAACGACCCGCCTTAAGGCGGATCGTCTTATTCGCTGTCAGTTTTATGTTCTTCTTTTGCTTTGGCCTTAGCCTTTATTTTCGCCTGCTCTCTGGCTTCCTGCTCATCCTTGGTCTTCTTCCTCAAAGCAAGCCAGGGCACTGCGATCTCTCTATAGATATAAGAAAGAATTGCTGCAAGAGGGATAGCAAGGAGGACACCCGGTACGCCCCAGATCTTTCCGCCTACAACGAGGAAAACGAGAACGAGGAATGCCGGTACTTTGAGCGCTGAACCGAAGAGCCTGGGCTTGATGACATATCCGTCGATAAGCTGCAGTGCGAGTGTAAATATAAGGAACGGAATAACGAATTCCGGCTGTGCGAGCAACAGGATAATGGCACAGATAAAAGCGCCTACAAACGGTCCGAATGTCGGTGCGAGATTCGTAAGGGCAACGACTACGGAGCAGAAGACCGCATAAGGCATCTGCATGCCGAGCATGAAGAGTGCGTTTACGACACCGACTATGAGTGAATCAACGATCTCGCATACGATGAATCTGGAGAAGATCGCATTAAATCTGTTCCATACGTTTTTGCAGTTATCGTAATGCTTTGAAGGAATAACCAGAACGAAGAATTCGGATAAGAGCTCAACAAGCTTCTTCTTTCCGATGAGGAAATAGAATGCAAGTATGATCCCGATAAGGAAGTTAAACGCGGATGAAGTAAGACTTGCGGAGAACTGGATAACGCCTGAAGCAGTAATATCCTTGCCGAGCACAAACTGTCTTATGACGGCTGTAAGGCTGGACTGATCCCTGATGAAGTCCACGATCGCATTCTTGACGTCCTCATCAAGCTCAGTCGAGAGAACAAGGCTCTTAAGGCTGTTCATATAACCCGAGAGGCCCATCGCAAAAGTCGTAATGTTCTCAACGAGCATAGGGACCGTAACCACAAGCAGAGCCACGACAAGAGCAAGCACAGAGATAAGCGAGATATTCGCAGATAAGATCCACGCTGCATTCTCACTGCTCTTGATGACCTTCTTAAGGCGCTTGTAGATAAATACCGCAAGCGGATTGACCGTATAGGCGATGACCGCACCGATGATTACAGTAGATGTGATAGCAAGGAAAGAATTGAAGAATCCCCTGAGACTTCCGATATGGGAAAGGATCATATAGAAAACGACCACGATACAAAGGGATATCGTAAGTCCTGACCATCTGTTCTTCTCTGTCTTGTTGAAACGCTCTTTATAATTGACCATGCGTTTATTATATCAGCCTGTTTATTAGAAATCACTTTAAAAGTAATTAAGAAAACTTTAATTATTGTGTTTAAAA
>CACZML010000048.1:0-13328 GCA_902782235.1 Oscillospiraceae bacterium | reverse complement strand
ACTTACTTGGAGGAAACTACTGAATCAAGCAAGACCAATCGTCTGCTTGTTTGTGTTTCACTTCCCATTGGTCTCACCTCCTTAGAACTAATTCGTTCCATTTCCTTGATGGCTTCACTATAGCACAGTCATTGTCAAAATATGTTACAAAAAAGTTAACGTTTTCTGACATTTGGACACAGTCCTGAAAGTATGTCTGAAACTGTTTTTTCGCGTTGGGAACGGCTCGAAAAAAGGCCCTCATCAGACTGTTCTTGACCCATTCTTCAGGCGGAATTCCCGGCGGCGCCTGAATTTTAGCCTGGAGTTTGGGTATGAACGGCAGAATGAACGGCGCTGCCGCATGTTTTGCCGCATGTTTGGCACATAAACGGTCTTTTGAACGGCAGAACGAACGGCGCTGCCGCATGTTTTGCCGCATGTTTGGCACAAAAACGGGCTTTTGAACGGCAGAATGAACGGCGCTGCCGCATGTTTTGCCGCACATACGGACCAAAACAGCCATAGCAGCCAGTATCTATTCAGACCAAATTCAATTCGGAGCAGGAATACCGAAGTCCTTGTCGCCGTCACGGGACAGGAATGTCATAGGCGGCAATTCAACAACAGAGCCGTCTTCAGAAGATACGGCCTTCATAAAGAATGTCATCTCAGGGTGCGGGCAGGAATCGACGGGATTCATCTTGCCGTCGTAAAGCTCAGCTACGACAACGGGCGCAACATAGCCTTCAGGCATGAGCACATTAAGCGTGTCACCCTTGTAGAGCTTATTCTTCTGGGTAACCTTGATAAGTCCGGATTCAGCATCCAAAGACTCAGTAACGCCAACAACAAAGGCAGGCTTGTTATAAGACTTGTCGGGATCGATCTTGGCATCGTCAGCAGGACTGTCGAAAAAGAATCCCGTGTCATAATCCCTGTGGACGACCTTGTCGAGGATGACCTTCCACCTTGGGTCGACTTTATAGTTGTCAGGATCTTTGCAGCAGAGATCCACAGCTTCCCTGTAGACCTTGGTAACTGCTGCGGCATAGTATGCGCCCTTGATCCTGCCTTCGATCTTAAATGAGTTGATGCCTGCATCCAGAAGCTCAGGAATGTGGTCGATCATGCAGATGTCACGGCTTCCGAAGATATATGTTCCTCTGGCATCCTCTTCAACCGGGAGAGGGATGTCCGGACGCTTTTCCTCAACGACGTAATAACCCCATCTGCAAGGCTGTGCGCATGCGCCGCCGTTGGATCTCCTGCCTGTGAAATAGTTGGACAGAAGGCATCTGCCTGAATATGAGACGCACATGGCGCCGTGAACGAAGCACTCGAGTTCGACATCCGAAGGGATGGCCGCACGGATCTTCTTTATCTGGTCCAAAGAAACTTCGCGTGCGAGGACTATTCTTTTCGCGCCCTGCTTAGCCCAGAAATTGCATGCAGCACTGTTCGTGACACTTGCCTGTGTCGAGATATGTATCTCAAGATCAGGGCACAGTGTGCGCGCCATTGTAAATACACCGGGATCGGAAATAAGGACAGCGTCAGCGCCGCTCTCGCACCCTACGAACTTTATGGCGTGCTCAAGGCCGCCCAAATCCTCTTCGGTGGGCATGACATTCAAAGTCACATAGCACTTGACGCCGTGCTCGTGGGCATAGGCAATCCCTGCCTTCATCTCTTCTTCGTTGAAGTTGTCCGAGAAAGCACGCAGACCATAGCTCTGACCGGAAAGGTAGACCGCATCAGCACCATATGCCACTGCGGCACGGAGCTTATCCGGATTGCCTGCAGGGCTTAAGATCTCAAAACGTGAACGGTCGTAACCCATACTGATCCCTCTGATTATGAAAGTCCGCTAGTTATCGACGATAACAAGGCCGGAGCTCTGTGTAGGCTCTGTTGTCTCAGATGTTTCCTCAGGCTCGTCAACCTTTGTCCAGTTATCCTTGTACTTGTCGACGTTCTTCTGATGTGCCTTGTATGTCGTTGCAAATGCAGTGCCGCCGTCGATACCTGTAGCGCAGAAGTACAGATAATTGCAGTTCGGCTCAGGATAAAGAGCAGCAGCGATAGCATCGCTTCCCGGCATACAGATAGGTCCCGGCGGAAGTCCTGGATGCGTATATGTGTTATAAGGACTGTCGATACCGAGCTCGTCGTCATTATGAAGGATCGAAGCCTTTCCGCCGCGCATTTCAACGAGATAGTTGATAGTAGCGGAAGAACCGAGGTATCTCATGGATTCATCCTTATGCTTAAGTCTGTTATGGAAAACAGCAGATACGAGCATCATGTCATGGACCTTACCTGTCTCCATCTGGATTACGGAAGCAAGAGTAATGACCTCATCCATGGACATGCCGAGCTTCTTGGCTCTTGTGTAATACTCGTCGTAGAGTCTGTTCTGCATGTTGTTAAGGAATCTTCTGATGATGGATTCCGGGCTCGCGTTGATGTCGAAATAATAAGTATCGGGATAGAGATAGCCGGAGAGGATGAAGTCTCTGCCATCCTTGATCTCGATCTGTGATACGAATTCATAGTCTACGAAAAGGTTCGGAGAATTCATGCACTTATCGAATTCGGCATCATCGAAATTAAGGCCTGCCTCATGCAGGATCTTCTTTATCTCGTAATATGTCGAACCTTCAGGAATGGTTACCTTAACGGAATCAGGTGCAAGTGTAAGGAAATACATGAGCTCGTCATAAGTAAAGCCCTTGAGGAGATAGTGCGTACCGGCAACGTATGCACCGTCAAAACCATTGAGCTTGCTTATGATGGAGAAGAGAGTCTTATTCGTGATAAGTCCCTTCTCGTACAGCTTGTCTGCGATATCGGATGTGGAATCACCACTCTTGATAACGATAGTAACGGCGCCCTCGGTATCGGCTTTTATGTCATATTTTCCCTCTTTGATATCATCCTTTAAACTGTTGAATCTCTTATCCTGAGAGATGACATAGTTATAGCCGACGTAAACGCCGGCTACTGCAAATCCGAATAAAAGTACTAAAACGATCAATACTCTGAGAGCGACTCTGACTTTGTTAGATAACATAAGTTAAAGACTACCCCCGTTAATTTCTAAGTTTTATGCGTCCCTCTTTGCCTTTGCAAGTGTCTTGGCACGCAGGTCATTATTCAATATCTTCTTGCGAAGTCTGATGCTCTGGGGAGTTACCTCGCAAAGCTCATCATCTTCGACAAATTCCAGGCACTGTTCAAGGGAGTAAACCAGCGGAGGTGTAAGACGCATAGCATCGTCAGCACCTGCTGAACGCATGTTGGTTACATGCTTCTTTTTGCAGACATTAACGGTAATGTCATCAGGCTTAGGGTTGATACCAACGATCATGCCTTCGTATACCGGTGTGCCTGCTCCGATGAAGAGTGCACCTCTATCCTGAGCATTGTACAATCCGTAGGTTACTGCCGTTCCGGTCTCGAAAGCAACGAGAACGCCCTGGCCTCTGGTCTCGATTTCACCTGCGAAGGGTATAAAGCCCGAGATAATGGAGTTCATTATACCATTGCCCTTAGTGTCGGTCAAAAACTCGGTACGGTATCCGAGAAGGCCTCTGGAAGGGATCTTGAACTCAAGACGTGTATATCCCTTTGTAGGAGGAAGCATGTTTACGAGCTCGCCCTTACGCTTACCGATCTTCTCCATGACAGGTCCTACATAGTCCTCAGGAACGTCGATAACGAGCTCTTCAACAGGTTCAGAAAGGACGCCGTCGATCTCCTTCATGATGACCTTCGGCTTGCTTACCTGGAACTCATATCCTTCACGGCGCATTGTCTCGATGAGGACTGAGAGATGGAGCTCTCCTCTTCCCTTTACGATGAATGCTTCTGTTGTATCTGTCTCTTCGACTCTCATGGAAACGTTTGTCTCGATCTCCTTGAAAAGTCTGTCTCTTAAGTGACGAGATGTAACGAACTTGCCTTCCTGTCCTGCGAAGGGACTGTCGTTAACGGAGAATGTCATAGCGATAGTAGGCTCGTCGATCTTAACGAAAGGGAGCGGCTCGGGATTAAGAGCATCGCAGAGAGTATCACCGATGTTGATGTCAGCGATACCTGCAACGCATACGATCTCACCGATGGAAGCTTCTGATACTTCCTCACGGCCCAGATTGTGGAATCTCATGAGCTTAACGACTCTTGCATTACGCTTGCCGTCTTCACCGTATGTAACGAGTGCAACGTTCTCACCCTGCTTGATAGTGCCTCTCTCGACTCTTCCTACGCCGATTCTGCCGATATAAGGGTCAGAGTCGATGTTGGATACGAGAAGCTGCATGGGACCTTCAGGATCGCCTACAGGGCAGGGTGTGTACTTAACTACTGTATCAAGGAGAGGTGTGAAATCGAGTTCCTTGCCTTCCTCATATTCCTTGAGGTCAAGTGTAGCGATGCATGTCTTACCGGATGTATAAACAACGGGGAATTCGAGCTGTTCGTCATCAGCGCCGAGTTCAATGAAGAGATCCAATACCATGTCAACAACTTCGAGAGCTCTTGCATCAGGACGGTCGATCTTGTTGATGCAGACGATAGGCTTAAGACCTAACTCAAGTGCCTTATGGAGAACGAATCTTGTCTGGGGCATCGGTCCGTCAAAAGCATCTACAACGAGGAGAACGGAGTCAACCATCTTAAGTACACGCTCAACCTCACCGCCGAAGTCAGCGTGGCCGGGAGTATCTACGACATTGATGCGGATACCCTTGTAGTCGATAGCCGTATTCTTTGCGAGGATCGTGATGCCTCTCTCACGCTCTAAGTCGTTAGAGTCCATTACCTGCTCTACTACTGTCTCATTCTCACGGTAAACGCCTGCCTGCTTGAGCATGGAATCGACGATCGTTGTCTTACCGTGGTCAACGTGAGCGATGATTGCGATGTTTCTTAAGTTCTCAATAGTTGTGACTGCCATAAATGATTTCTCCCAAGTTAATAGATGGGCACTGGCCCAAAGCCGATACTTCTAATAATTATTAATTTAAACCGAGTAATATTTTGCTACTGAAACCGCGTTATTTGTGACTGTGATATTTCACAAAATATCAGTCTTCTTCGCCATTCTTATTACGCAAAAGGAGACGGATAGGAACGCCTTCGAAGCCAAAGTTCCTTCGAAGCTGGTTTTCGAGATAACGCTCATAGGAAAAATGCGACAATTCCTTGTCGTTTACGAAAAGTGCGAACGTGGGCGGCTGGACGGAAACCTGTGTTCCGTAATAGATGCGAAGATGTCTGCCCTTGTCCTGAGGTGTCGGAACCTGAGTAACAGCTTCCGAGATCATCTTATTAAGAACGCTTGTGGTAAGGCGCTTCTTGGAATTCTCATATACAGTCTTAATGAGCCCGAAAAGCTTGTCCACACGCTGTCCGGTCTTGGCTGAAATAAATAAGACGGGCGCATAATCCATGAAAGGAAGACGGTCTTTTACGATCTTCTCCATGGTCTCCAAAGTGCCTGTCTGCTTCTCGATAAGGTCCCACTTGTTGATGACGATAACAGACGCCTTGCCGTTATCGTGAGCAAGGCCTGCGATCCTTGCATCCTGCTCTGTTACGCCTGCTTCGGCGTCAACAAGGATGACGCAGACATCAGCCCTGTCTACTGCGGCAAGGGCTCTTACCATCGAATAACGCTCGATAACGTCTTCGATCTTGCCCTTCTTGCGCATACCGGCCGTGTCTACGATAGTGAATGAACCATATTCATTCTCAATGTGCGAGTCGATCGTATCGCGGGTGGTGCCTGCGATATTGGAAACGATGCTTCTCTCGGCTCCTGCAAGCCTGTTGGACAGAGAAGACTTCCCGGCATTAGGTCTGCCGATGATCGCAACTCTGATCGTCTCATCCTGCCCTTCGCTCTCGTCAGCCGGCGGGAACTTGGAAATGATGAGGTCTAACATCTCGCCAAGACCCAGCTTATGAGCAGCTGAGATGGCGCAGACGTCCTCAAGTCCCAGATTGTAGAATTCATAGAATTCCGGGGGCTGTTCGCCTACATAGTCTGATTTGTTGACGCAGACAACAACGGGACGGCCTGCTTTCCTGAGCATAACGGCAATCTCTTCATCAGCTGCCGTAAGTCCGCTCTTCAGGTCGCACATAAAAAGGATGACATCAGCTGTCTCGATCGCGATCTCAGCCTGGACGCGCATCTGCTGCAGGATAATGTCATCTCCCGTGTCGGGCTCAATACCGCCCGTATCTATCATAATGAAATCTCTTCCGCTCCAGGAAGTCTCGGCATAAATACGGTCACGTGTGACACCGGGGGTGTCATGAACTATGGAGATGCGCTCTCCATAAATGGTGTTGAACAGTGAGGATTTGCCGACATTAGGTCTTCCTACTATTGCCACGACCGGTTTGCTCATGCCATTTCGCTCCTTCCTTTTGCAAAAATAAGAGGCAGTGCCTTAATTCCATAACACTGCCTCGTTAAAAATACTTCGTTAAATAGATCAAATGTCTTCGTCGACTTTGATAACCTGTTTTCCATCCAGGTAACCGCAGTTCTTGCAGACCGTGCGGCGAAGCATCTTAGCATGACACTGGGGACATTCAACGAGACCCGGCATGTTAAGTTTCCATGCGCTTCTGTGACGAGCTGTCCTTGCCTTCGACCATTTACGCTTCGGATGTGCCATTCATCTTCACCTCTTTCTTTTCACAAATGCTTGAAGATAATACCTTATATTTCTTCGTTTTGCAAGAGCCTTTTTATGGAAAAGATATTCCTTATCGGTTCTCCGCTGTCCGGATCGAGCGTATAACTGATCTCAGCCCCGTCAATTAAGCCTCCCGGGAAGTTGATATAATCAGTGTCAATAACGACTTCTATAGGCCCGAAAGCCGTATTCATAGTGCTTTTTGTCTTATTTCCTGCCTCAAAGACCATTCTTGAAGTAACGTCGCCGTTTCTTACAACAATGGCTTTTGATTCTTCTTTAATAAGAGTCATAACAAAATAAGTTTCTTTTTCCTGCTCATTATGTTTTTCAGTCCAGTTGTAGACCGTCCTGGTTCCTTCCACGGATTTTGTGCCAAGGGTCTTAAGGGGCTCGCCGTACATTCCGGACCTGATCTCGAACAGACACTTTTCTTCTGTTTTATTTTCCATCAGACGGTTACCTCATATCTGTCAGTCGTAAAATGTTTTGTTCCTGAAGGCAGTCCTTCGCCCAGGAAAGGTGTTGCGACCTGCTCGAAAAGCTCCGGCTCGTCGCTCGTATAAAACTCCCTTACAGGATTATTATTGCCCTCAGAAGCGGTTCCCTCTTTGTCCAGGAGCTCTTTTACGACCTTAGCCGTAGCTTCGCCTGTATTGACGAGGACGACGTTGTCACCCATTACCTCCTGGATTACCTTGGAAAGCAGAGGATAGTGCGTGCAGGCCATTACAAGGGTATCCACGCCTGCGTCCTTCAACGGCTTCAAGTATTCTTCAGCCGTAAGCCTTGTTACTTCCTTATCCCACCAGCCTTCTTCTGCGAGGGATACGAAGAGAGGGCAAGCCTGCTGATAGATCTCGATATTCTTCATTCCGAGCTCTTCGGCCCTGTCCTCTACGGCCTTCTTATATACGCCTGTGGAGATCGTACCTTTTGTGGCGATAATGCCGATCCTGCCGTTCTTTGTGGCTCTGCATGCGACATCAGCGCCGGGCGTTACCACTTCAACAACAGGGACGTTTGCCCTTTTCTTGAGCTCTTCATATGCATAAGCACTTGCCGTATTGCAGGCAACGACGATCATCTTAACGTCCTTGCTCTCCAGGAACTTCATGTTCTGAAGAGAATAGCGGATGATGGTGCTTCTTGATTTTGTACCGTAAGGCGATCTGGAGTTGTCACCAAAATAGATGGTGCTCTCATCAGGCACCGTCTTCCAGATCTCACGAAGGACCGTAAGTCCTCCGATACCTGAATCGAAAACTCCGACCGGTCTGTTATCAGTCATTTATATCCTTCTTCCCCTTATTAAGGCGAACATTATAATCTGGTCCTATTTTAAAGGTTTTACCCGACACGTCAACGTGCATGTTGTTCTTCGGGATCCTTCCGAAGAGTATCTGGCATGAGAAGAGCTGCTGGTATCTGACCTTCTTTCCGTCAGAAGTCTCGAAATGCATGTTAACCTTGTTCCTGCCGTAATTGCCGTCACCAATAACCGGATGTCCAAGGTGAGCGAACTGCGCCCTGATCTGGTGTGTTCTGCCCGTTACGAGCTCGAGCTCTAAGTCTGATACGCTCTCACCGTCAGGTCCCACGTCTTCGAAAACCTTTAATATCCTGTACTTTGTGGCGATATCAAGGTCGCCGGGCTGCTTCTCATCATGGATATAGACCTTGCCGGCCTTTGTCTTTTCGAGGAAACCCTTAACTTCTTTATAAAGAGTTCCGTCCTCGCCTACTGCAGGCTCGCCGACATATGGCTCACCTAAGACGAGCGCCCTGTATCTCTTGGTGACGAGATCGTTCTTAAACAGCTCGACGCAGTCAGCCAGAGCAGCCTTATTCTTAGCGATAAGCACGAGACCGCCGGTATTCATATCGATCCTGTGGCAGAGCTCGGCATCCTTGAACTTTGTATTGTTCCTGATCTGATCGATCAGGGTATCTTCGATGTCACTCTTACCAGAGTGCACCGCAATGCCCTGGAATTTATTGACGATAAGGAGGCCCTTGGTCTCAGCAACGATCTCATACATCTTCTCAGGAGCCTTTGCGGGGGTCTTCTTAGAGGCGTCGAAAAGCTCGTCCGGAAGCCAGATCTCAACCACGTTTCCTGCCTTTACGGCGATGTCCTTGTTGATCTTCTTGCCGTCGATCCTTATGTCGCGCCTTTTGAGCGCGTGGAAAAGATCGCTTGATTTAAGCTGCGGATAGGCTTCCTGCGATGCCTTTACGACATGAAGGCCGTCCTGGGATTTGGTAACTGTAAAATCACGCATCGGCTGTTGTTACTTCTTTCTTCTTTCTATATTCCTTAGCGAAGATAAAGAGGCCGAAGATGACGAAGTCGAGCAGCAGTATCTCGATAAGGTATAACCACGGCACATGCTGGTTTGTAAGAACATCAGCAGAGAATGTGCCTGTTATGATCGGTATCAGGTTGTTGTTAAGGAAATGCATGCATACGCAGATCCAGATATTATTCGTCTTAAGATATACGAATCCGAAGAAGATTCCAAGGAATACGCATGTGATTATCTGTCCTATGAGCATCTGGGGAGCTGAATCCTCAGTATAGAAGAACAGATCCACAGGTGTATGCCAGAGACCCCAGACGATGCCCAGGAGGATGATTCCGAGCTTCATTCCGAACTTCTTCTGCATGATAGGCTGCAGATAGACTCTCCAGCCGTATTCCTCACCCAGGAAGGCGGTGATCGTCAGGATGTAGTTGAAAGGCAGGCTGATGATGGACAATGCAAACATACGGTTCTTAACAAGATCACCGTAGGATGCCAGTAACTGCGGCATTGTCTTCGTGATAGCCGCTTCAACAAAGCCCGGAGCCAGTGTCCTTACCAGATAAAGGCCGACAAACAGCAGCACCATAAGGATGCCGACGCCCTCGTTATTGCGTGAAAGACCTACAAACTTGCGTCTCTCCCTGCCTGCAACAAAATAAGCAATCCACAGCAGGATGGAGAATTCAATAAGGATAGACTGGCCGATCAGGTTATATATCTGGCTCATCTGGAGCGTTGTTGAAGCTCCCGTGATATCAGAACTTGTACCGGACGTGCCTAAAAGCTGGGCAAGATCTATAACATCAGAACTGCTAAAAGGCATAAAGTAAATGCTTGCGATTCCCAATATAAGCTGGATCACGTAATTAATAACGATAACCATCATGAAGAACTTCGGCACGCGCTTCTCGCCACGCATGAACAGGAGATAGCCGATGGCGACGCCTGCCGCAGGTGAACACATCTGGGCATTTACGATCTGTGTAAGATCCAGACCTTTAAGTTTTCCGACATACATCGGGATCATCATGATAAAAGAAATGCCATACGCTATGGCAATGAAAGCAAATAACCGCTTTCCGTTTACGGATTTATTCTCAACAGTATCCATATTTGTCCTCCCCTTCCAGCCAATGCCTCTATAAGCATCAGCCGATATATTTGATATTTTACCATATTATAAAGACGCCCTCCTCCTGACAGGTCCTTCCATAAAGGTATGAACAAGCTAAAGAAATCGTGATATTATTGCTGCTATGAAAAGAATTAACCTGAACAGGAAATCTGATCTTAAACTCTCCGGAGCCGCAGCAAAGGCCGTCAGCGCTTTGCTGATTTTGTCCATGTGCGCATCTCTGGCCTCATGCGGGATAAATCCTACGGAGACTGTCCCTTCCACTGAGACAGAGACCTCTGCGACGACAACAGAGACCACTGAGGCGACAACTACTACAACCACTGAAGCAACAACCACAGAAACAGAACCCGAAGTAACAGGACCCGATTTTTCCGTAGAGCATACATACAGGATCTTTAATGACAACAGCAATTCGATGCTCATCTCAATGAACATCGACATCGATGAATATATCAAGACAGATGGCGACAAGCAGATTTTCGAGCTTTACCGCCTTTTATCTGATCTCGGATGGCGCGAAAAAGGACAGTACTCCTACGACGATTATGTTGCCGCAGTAGAAGCTGACCCCAAACAGACCAAGATCGGTCACTCCAACTGGTTTGAATATAGACACGGCGATCACAGGTCTGTATTTACGATAAGCGAATATATTGAAAATCTTAAGGCCTATAATTCCTGTCAGGTCTCATGGATTTCTTTTGAATATCAGAAGAACGATTTTGCAATGCCGTATTTCGATGACAGCTCAACCAACAATGCCCACAAGAAAGTTGAACTCTGCTTTAAGAAGCACTATAAGAAGATCGATTACTACGTTGATGACCGCTGCGTATGTTCCAAGGATGACGCGCTCATTATCGCTTACGGCATCTGGACATTTACGAGCAGCGCTGACGACAGTTCCAAGTACAGGGAAACTTTTGAGAAGTTCAGAACAAGCAATAAAGGCGTCCAGCTTCCCTGATCAGGCCTTTTTGGGGATCGGCAGAAGGCTCCTTGTAGCTGCTTTATACTCCGCATAACCGGGCTTTTGTGACTGCCTTTTATCAGCGAGCGGAATGCTTACGGCAAAGAACATTATCGTGTTCGCAAGGGCTCCTGCAAGAAGATACCAGTGGTCCGGCATGACCGAAACAGCCTGGATCCCTACACCCCACCACATCAGGATCTCACCCAGATAATTCGGGTGTCTTGCGTATTTCCAAAGACCAGTACGGATAAGTCCGTGCTCGCCGCTCTTCCTGTATCTTTGCATCTGCACATCAGAGAAAAGCTGAAGTGTCGCAGCACCGATACAAACTGCCATGCCGATCACGCTTCCGGCATTAGCACTGAGCTCGTTCCTTATCACAAAGACCGCAGGAAGCGTGCAAAGATAAACGATCAGCGTCGGCATCAGATGGATGCCTGCAAGATTTATGAGAGGATATATTTTGCCGCTCTCATTTTCGAACTTTGTATAGCGCCAGTCCTGATGCTTGAGACCTCCGAAGGTATAAGCCCAGTTTCCTGTAAGCCTTATGCCCCAGTAGATTATCGAGATGAGAAGCAGGAGCAAAGGCAGAGTAATCATGTGTCCACATGCGAAAAATACTACGATAACTATCGGCTGTACACTCCAGTAAGGATCGTATACCGAGGCATTCTTGAAGATCATGCTGAAGATAAATACAAATACCGTACAGGCGATATCAGCGATCAGAAGTTTCGCCCAGAACGCAAACGGCATCAGCATATAAACTCCAAGACCTAACGCTGCAGCCATTATGTAAATGCTTGCAATTAAGAGAATGCTTAAAGTCTTGCTTTCCTTGATCAGATCCATCTTATCAGCTGTAGTTCTTAACCTTGCCTACAGATACGTAATTATCGATTATCGCCTTTAGATCTGTACCTTCAGTACCGTCCCAGTTCCTGTCAAAATTGACTATGTATGAGACCTTGTCGCCGTCTTTTGCAACGACGTCATAACCGCCTGCATAGAAGTCATCCTGGGATACGACAGTGTCATACTTGATGCCCCTGCACTCTTCCACGGAGCAGTTAGGGAAATTGACATTCCATATCTCATTTCTTCCAAGAGGCTTATCAATAAGCTCAGCCGCGAGCTGTTCAATATATTTGTCAGTAACCTCATGACCACCCTCATGTGATTCAGAGAAAGCGATCGTATGTATGTGATGGTTGGCAGCTTCCAAAGCTGCTCCGACAGTAGCTGAATACTGGATGTCTGATGCGATATTAAATCCGCAGTTGATACCGCAGAAGGCCACGTCAGGACCGCCCGGAACGATTGCCGTAAGTCCTATGCTGACGCAGTCAGAAGGCGTTCCGGAAGTTACATAAGCATGCACTCCCTCAACCGGATAATCCACAGGCCATACATCAACAGGTTCCCAGAATGTTGCAGAATGCGACTTCGCGCTGAACTGCTTTACAGGTGCAACGACCCATACCTCGCCGAATTTTACGGCGACCTCAACGAGCCTTTTAAGACCCTCGGAATCTATGCCGTCATCATTGGAGACTAATATTTTTCTCATCAGAAACCTTTCTAAAACATAGTATCAGACTATGTTTATATTAAAGTAAAACCTGTAAATTACAATCCTTTGCAGGTCTCGATAAATGCGGCAATCTGCTTTTCGTTCTCATCGGAAGGCTTATCTTTGGGATCGGTAAGACTTAAAACTGCAGCAAGAGAATCAGCCTTAAAACCGCAGCAAGAGAATCAGCCTTGGCAGCTGCCTTTACCGCTTCTACGCATTTAGCGGAATCACCGCCTGCACTCGTGGCGATAACAGCGATCTTCTTTCCTGTAAGATCGTTATTTTCGAAGAATGTGCGGAGCGGAGGCGTGAAATTACTTGCCCAGACAGGTGTTCCGATGATGACGAGATCGTAATCGGAAGCATTGAATGTATAGGGTTCAAGCTCCGGCTTCTTCTTGAATGTAACGGCCGAACCGCCCCAGATGAATTGCATTGCGCCCTTATCGGGATATGCCTTTACGGGAACGAGCTCAATGAGATCAGCTCCAAGTTCCTTTGCCACCTTCTCTGATACATAACGCACATTGCCGTGCATTGAATAATAAACGATTGCAGTCTTCATATATTATCCTTCCTTCTGATCCTTAAGTTTATAAACCGCATTGAGATTGAGTCTTTGGAAGTTGCCGTC
>CACZML010000047.1 GCA_902782235.1 Oscillospiraceae bacterium | reverse complement strand
TGTCCCAGAGCCTTTGCGAACCTGTATGAATCACCCACTGATCCGGTCTTAGGGAAAGAACTGCCGCCGCAGGAAAGGATCAGATAATCGAAGACAAACTTGCCTTTCGAAGTCTCCACTTCAAACCCAGACGTCTTCTTTATGCTTTTAACATCGGCATCACAGATTATTTTCGTATTGCCCGAAATAAAGGAAACCAGCGCATCCCTTACCTTTACGGCACTGTCGCATACGGGGAAGATCCTGTTATTGTCTTCTTCCTTCGTCTTTAGTCCCAACTCGTTCTCGAAAAAGCTGACAGTGTCATCGGGTCCGAATTCCTTTAATGCCGGATATAAGAACTTCTCAGCTTCGTGATAGCCTTCCTTAAGCTTTGATATGTCTTTCCTGTTGGTGATGTTGCAGCGTCCGTGACCTGTCAGAGTCAGCTTTTTGCCGGGTTCTGAATTCTTCTCAAGAACCGTAACGTCAATGGGACTATTGGAGAGCCTTTTTAACTGGCAGGCTGCAAAAAGGCCTGCTGCACCGCCTCCGATTATGCCTATGCGCTTATTCATCAGGCCTCAATGACTCTTATCTGGAATCTGTCGAATCTGACGTTCTCCGTGTACTGTTCGCGGAAGAAGATCGTCTGCCCGAAAGCCGCAAATTCCTTGGTATTCTTCTTCATCCACATGGGGACCGGGATGTCCATTTGCTTGCAAAGCTCTATCAGAGCCTTCTCCAGACACTTTGAATAAGAGGCATCCGTATCCTCCGTGGTGACCTCTTTTATCTCTGTCATCCTGTTTGCGACGAAGAGTCTTCCTTCAAGTGTCAAACCCGTAATCCTCCCTGTTTGCTTAATTCTTTGCCACTATTTTGCCTTTTTTGAATCTTAAAGTAAATATTGAGGGTGGTAAGATATGGTTGTTCAAAGTAATTGTTCCTTACTTCATAACACCCTCCTTAAGACACTGACACCCCCTCGTCAGTGTCTTTTATTTGTGCAAAAATAAATAAAATTTGCTAGTAAAAATAACAATAAAACCTAGTGTTTAAAAATGTTTTCTTATTGATTATGTAAAAATAAGGTTGTAAAATGGGTTTAAATTATATTTGCGGCTTCGTTTTGGGCCGCAAAACAGGAGGTCACAATCATGAAGAAATGTCCCGATTGCGGTATGGTCATTGCCAATCAGGCTATCAGATGCCCTAAGTGTAAGTATACATTCACATCAGCAGACGAGGGTTCAGGCGGAAGTGACGCTGCAGCAGTTACTCCTCAGGCAGCAGCAGTTTCAGCAGCAGCTACAGGCAAGTCCGATAAGGTTGCCGGTATTATGCCGATGATCGAGGTCAATAAGGACAACGTTGATACTCTTTATGAGCAGCTCAAGGCAGCTATCGTTAAGAGAAAGACAGAATTCGATCACTTCATCGATTTCCTCGAGAACAGAACATCCTGGCTCACAGCTCCTGCAGAGGTTAAGGGTCCCCTCGCTTGCGAGAAGGGTCTCCTCATCAGAAGCGTTGCAGTTGCTAAGCAGCTCCTCAGAATCAAGGATACGATCATGCCTCAGCTCGACGAAGAGTCTGCTATCATCATCGCTCTCTTCCACGAAGTTGGTAAGGTTGGTATCGAAGGCAAGCCTCTCTTCATCCAGGAAGAGACAAGCTCTCTGGGTGCTACTTCAACATTAGGTCTCTCTTTCAGCAGCAGACTTACAGGTTCATCCACAAGCTCCAATCCTACTTACTCCATCAACAACAAGCTCGTTCACATGAACGTTGGCGTAAGATCCCTCTTCCTCGTTTCCCAGTACATGCTGCTCTCTGACGACGAAGCTCAGGCTATCAGCTATGGTTCAGATGTTGAACTTCTTGGCGGCAAGCTCTCACCTTATACACTCCTCCTCTCCACAGCTCTTCAGATGCAGAAGACGATCTATGAGGATTCCGATGTTGTATCAGGCTACAGCTTCACAGTAATCAATCCTTAATTGAATTAATAAGCGTTTAACCGAAAACGGACTGTCATCTGACAGTCCGTTTTCTTTTGTGTGCTGTATATAAGAGGAGTGATCTTTTATAACATTTCGACGAGGCTTAATAATGCCTTATAAACCCAATGATTATCCTTATCGTCGTAGTACTCGTTGAGCAAAGGCTCGGAGCTTACTCTGACGATGGTGCCTGTCTTGCTGTCTGTAATATCGAAATAAGTTACTTCGTTAAACTCAGTAAAGCTGATCTGGTCTCCGGCCTTGATCGTATATTTCTCGTTTGTGGCTTTTCCGCCCTTTACAACATAACCTGTAATATCCTTGGAAGCCTTTACTTTTACGCTTAACTTCACGTAGCAGGTTGTATCTGCGATCACCGGCATACCGTTAGCTGATGCCTTATAGTATCTTGTGATACTCATCACGCCGTTCATTCCGTCATTCTCATAGCAGAGGAACTTGTCGGTACTTGTCATATTACAATGGATATACATTCCTTCGTGGTGTCCCACAAACCTGATCGAGCTGTCATTTACTTCATAAACATTGATGTCACAAAGATCTCCGTCCATGCAGGATGTTACATAGATAAATGCCTTGCCGTTTGTCTTAATGAGGAATGTGCTGCCGATCCTGAGTCCGGAATTATCAGTATGTACGGGAAGAACATAAGCATGTCTGTTGTAAGTGATCTGGATCTTCTGACTGTCAATATTATTCTCAACAACGAATGATCCGTATGCAGAATCGAGTGTGCGCTTCTTGTCGTTTGCCTGGAAGACCATTACGCGTCCGTTACCCATCGCGTTAACTGTTCCGGCCTTTTCTTCGTCAAAATCCTTAGCGATCTCAAATAAGCTGAAGATTGCATTTGCCTTGTTATTCTTATCTGCTTCACTGAAATATTTCGTGCAGCCAAGTCTGAGAACAGTGCCGTCTTGCATTTTTACATCAATAAAGCTCTCCAAGTCCGTTTTGATAAGTTCTACAACGTCACCCTTATTGATGATCTTAGATTCATTAGTCAGTTTTCCGTCTCTAATGATCTGACCTCTGTAATCAAACTTAATCCTTGAAGGAGATGTGTTATAGACACTGCGGATGTTATTTGCAAGCACCGGCATTCCGTCATTTCCTACTTTGAAAAATCCATGAAGCCTGAACATATAATTGCGTCCGTAATGCTCGTAGCAGGAGAATGAATCGACCGAATTGATCTCGCTGGCATAAAGGCCTTCATAGCATCCGACATAATTAATGGAACCATATTCAAGAGAATATACATTGATCTCACAATTATCTCCGCCGTGCATAGCGCTGATGTAGAGATATACCTGGCCGTTTTTCTTTAAAAGGAATGATTCGCTTACTCCGAGTTCAGAGTTTTTAATAGGGAGTACAAAACCTTTATCCTCAACCTGGACCCACACCCTGCCTGTTGTAGACGGGTGGTGGAATACATAACCCCATCCCTCATTGTCTGTAAACTTAACACCATCGTTACCGTCTCTTAACTTCAAGACAGAACCATCCTTCACAGAATCGAGCGCATCGGTTTTCTGGGTTTCAGTAGCCTTGGGTGTTGTCTCTTCTGGAGCCTCGGTTGTCTTTGCCGGCTCTGTCTCGTTAGCTGCCGGTGTTGTCTCCGGGATATCGCTCTCTTTTGTATCTGTGTTCTCATCGAAGTTATCATCCGGTAAAACGACTGAAGGATCAGTAATAACATCTGCATTTGCTCCCTGCTGATTTACCGTAATGCCTGAAGCGAGCGCCTCGTCATTGATAACTACACTTCCGATGGGCGTTCCGTCTGCCAGCTTGATCTCTGCCGTGCATCCGGAAGCTGTGACCGCAATGGCTCCTGAAAGGATAACCGCTGCAAGTGCTGATTCAGTAATTCTGCCTCTCTTAATAGGTTTTGCTATAAACTTCATTTTAATTTCCTCCGTATATTATCGGCTGTTCTACATGCGTAGATTCTACAAACGTAGAACAACCTTACGAGCGTCATTCTACAATTGTAGAAAACACATGTCAAGACTTTTTTCTACATTTGTAGAATTTATTTTAAATCCCGGGAATCAAAAAGGCGCCGCCTTTTGGAGCAACGCCTAACTGAGTCTATATAACCTGTCGGTATCAGGCTTTTCTGCATCTGACTGTAAGACGGCTTTTACCGCCATAGGTACAGGTATAAAGCGAGAGATCCCAGTCACCCGTTATCATCTCTTCAACAGCCGTGCCGTCCAGCACTTCTATTACTTCCACGATATATCTCGTTACCCTTCCGTTCATGTCGGTAAAGAACACCTCGTCTCCGGGAGACAGCTTCTTCAGTTTCCCGAACCCGCTTTTGTAATTGTGTCCTGCAATCACCAGATCATCAGTATATGGAGATCCGTAGTAACGGCATGCCGACTTTCTGAGATAGTCATCATTCCATGTATCAAAGACCGCCATTTCAAGTTCGATTGCGGGGACGGTAAGATATCCGTCATAAGGGCAGTCATCGATCACTGCAACTTCCAGTTCAGAATCATAAAGAGCAGGAGACCTGCTGCCGTCCGTGTCGTTTACGGGATCATCTGCGGTCCTTTGCGAGATCTCAGCCTTAATATCTCCTACGATCATCCCCGTTTCTTTCTTCAGATTGTTGCTGAGCACCATGTTTGTAACAATAAGAATAACAGCTCCGCCTATAAGGACAGAGCCGGTTATAAGAAATATGTTTCCGATTGTACGGTGCTTATTTTTCATCTGCTTTTCTGCCGGTCAGCCTGATCACTATTCCTGCACTCACCAGGAACGAACCGGAAAACAGGAGTACCGGAACAGGCCAGTCGATCTGTCCCGTCTGGATGAGTTTCTCTGTATTTGTCACCGTAAATTCGTATCCTTCGGAAGAATATGTTGCCGTATAGTTCTTTGGAATATCTGTCTCTTCGACAAACCACTTTTTGCTTGCATCAAGCTTTTCCCATGTATGCTTCCATGAGTTTTGTCCGCTGAGCCTTACCGTATCATAGATGCCGTCTTCATTAATAAGCCTTACACTTACATAGTCAGGCCGGTTCAGGCCGTTATCGTTCCAGATTTTTTTAACAGAGACATCAACAGGTGGCAGGTATTCGATCTTGGGCTCGGCAACGCCGTCATATATCCAGACCAGTGAATCGTAATCATAGTGCGGAAGGAAATAAAGGAAAGGAACAAAAGATGTAAATCCTTCCGGAAGGCTTTTAGCCGTTATCAGATACACTCCTGCCGTAAGCCCGTCGAAAACAACACCGCCATCTTCACCGGATCTTTCAGAGATACCGGTGATGTTATTGTTTCCGGCATATTTGACGAGATCGTCCACCATCGACTGGGTAATGTTGTCATCAAGATCCAGTCTTGTCTCGGCAAAATCATCGTCGAGCACATAATCGATCCCTCTGGATGTAAATGTGGCTTTTGCAATAAGATAAGCCGTTACTTCGGCACCTGCAGCGGTCCTGCCGTTCTCACCGGGTGTCTTAAGAGTCATTGAAAGGCTTAAGTTTCTGCCGGGATCAGGCTTTTCAGCAGCGAGTACTCTTGCAGGGAAAAAGAAAAGAATCGCAGTCAATAATAGAGCTGCCCAGGCAGTTTTATTTTTTCTTGCCATGTTCTTTCCTCCTTTCTGCGATGAACGTGATCACCACTATCGCAATAAATGCCGGCACGGCCATAACAGTCGCCACAGTAATACTGTTTACCTTAAATGCCTCGCCTGACACGAATATGCCGGGTGAGCTTTTCGCGCTTCCCACTCTGACGCCTCTTACAAGCAGACGGTGGGTATTGATACCGTAAGGTGTGCAGGTGACAAGTGTGCAGTAATCCTTGCCGTCATCAATGGTCAGATTAGATACATCCTCCGGAAGCACCGTCCTGATCTGATCGACTTCGTAAGTCAATACCCTGTCAAGCACGGTGATCCTGAACCTGTCTCCCACTTCCATCTTATCCAGATC
The DNA here is from genome assembly GCA_902782235.1 of Oscillospiraceae bacterium. Classification (GTDB taxonomy): domain Bacteria; phylum Bacillota; class Clostridia; order Saccharofermentanales; family Saccharofermentanaceae; genus Saccharofermentans. The sequence goes on along the minus strand of CACZML010000047.1, from coordinate 23,143 downwards.
CGTAAAGAGCCTTGCCGACGGAAGACCTCTGTGACCGGACAGGACACAGTGTGTTCCCGGGCCTCCGACCGGAAGCGAAGAGCCTTCGATATGGCCTACGCCTATCTGAAGTACTCCGTCATCGACTCCGTGATAGACCGGGAGTTCGACTCCGATCTTATCTATGTCGATATAGCCCATTATTCCGGTGCCGGTTATATTGAGTGTATCGTTATATCCCGTTACTCCTGACGGATTGAAAAACGAAGCCCTGCCTTCCCTTAAATATTCATTGTACTGTTCGGCAGAGACTATCATCTGCTCGCGCCTTTCTATGTCTGTGTTGACATAGACCTCGTTGTACCTGGATATTTCGGCCGCAGAATGCTTTGAGTTGATAAAATCGCTGACGGTAGGATAAAGGAGCAGTCCAAGACCTCCCGCGATCAGTACAACTATCAAAACATTAAGCAGCTTATTCATATTCCAAGTTTATTATGCGTTATCAGATCCGGTCTTCTTCTTTATTACGACCAGAGCTGCACCTGCTGCGAGAAGAGCAGCACCTGCGGCATAGAAACCAACTGTACCGATGCCGCCCGTCTCAGGAAGAGATGAGGTCTTCTTGTTTACGACTTCAAGGACTACGTACTGATCTCCCTGGGCTACTGTTGTGTCAGTGCCGTCGATCTTGTATGTCCATACAGGCTTCTTGTTCGTGCTGTCATAAGCAAATGTGATCTCAAGACTGTGAGGTGTCTTGTCTAATGTATAACCGTCAGGTGCCTTAGTCTCCTTGATGGTATAAGTTCCGGCTCCAAGTCCTGTAAGAACAAGCACACCGTTATCATCTACTTCGATAGTTGTATCCGTAGCATCGATATTCTCGACAATAACGCTGTCCCTTTCGACGGGAACATATTTTGTATCTGTCGAATCATACTTATTCTGCGTCTGAGCCGTAGGTGCCGTATCGGTATATGTGCCATCCTTTAACTTGTAGAAAGTACCTGTTGCGCTTACTTCATACTCTGTCTTGGTTACGATGACCTGCTTGCTCTGAGTTCCTTCAACATGGAATTCTGCTCCGACAAGGGGATTTCCATCCTTATCGATCTTCTTAACCTTGGCACCTGTAGTGTAAGTTACTGTCTGAATGTCAGGAGACTTACCCGTAACATCGCCGTTGCCGGGTTTGTCGCTGGTATATGTGTGTGAAGGGTCATTTGAATAAGTAAGGCCGGCAGTATTGGGGTTGCCTGCATCAGTTGTTACAGCCTTCTCATTTAACTTTGCCTTATATGTAACAGTTATATCCTCACCGATATAATCTGTATCCGTACCATAATCAAGGAAATCCTTAAATACGATCTCAATGGAATTGGTTGCCGAATCGAATGTGAAATCATAATCACCGGCAGTTAATGTCTTAGAGCCAACCGTGATAACAGGCTTGTTGTCTGTTGCACTTGTTCCGATGTAATCAAAACCTTCGCTCAAAGTATCGTTCATTACGAAGCAATACTTGTTATAACCCTTATCAGTCAGGTCAGGAACCGTAGAAGAGAGCTTAAATGTGATCTCATCGCCTACGCTTGCCTCGTTGTACTTCTGCTCATTGCCTTCGACTACGATATTCTTATCCAAAGAAGGTACTACTTCCTTGGTGTTGATCGTAAGGTTTGTTGCCTTGTTTACGACCATGAGCATAAATTTGGACTCTGCACCGTCAACTACGGGCGAGGATGTTATCTCGTCTTTTACGAGGTAGTATCCGAACCCGGAAGCAAGAGTTACATCTTTCTGTGTATCGGATGCACCAAGCTCTGCTGTCGTAACACTTGGATCAGATGATGCGACCGTCTTTCCTGCAATGAATGTCGCGAATCTGTCAACGAGTTCTGTGTCGTTATTGGCGTTAGCTTCCTCCAATACTTCAAGAAGAGCGTTAAGATCATCGCAGCTGTCAAATCCGTCAACAGCCTTAAGAGCTGTATAGAAAGCCGCATCTGGCTCAGTTACGCCTTCGCCCCATTCAATGTCATAGAGATCATCATTATCATCAACTTTTACGGAGAAGATCTGATAGAACTCATAACTATGGGCAGACTTATCATTGCTGTCACTCTTTTTGATCGTTACTTTGGGATTCTCAGCGGCAAGCGCCATGGTTCCGATCATCATTACCATGACTGTTGCTACGATCGCTGATATCATTTTTTTCATCAGTTTCATCATTTTGTTGTTCCTTTCATTTATATTTTTTCTTTTTTTGATTTCATAATTCATTTCGCATATCCGCCTCCTTCGCACCGCCTTTTAATCAGCAGGATAAGTGCGCCTCCGATCATGAGCGTTCCTGCGGCTATGAACGGAGCTATGCCCGGCCCGCCTGTATTTGGCAGGCTGAAGATAACACTGTTTGTAAACTTAAATGTGTAGTTGTTGTTAAACTCCTTAACATCAGCCATGAGCATGCCGCCGGTGTTGGGGATCTCCGTTACTTCCACCGTGACATCGTATACGGAGTTGTCGTATCTGATTCCCGCCTGGTGATCATCTTTTTCTCTGATATAGAATCTATATATTCCGGGATGATTGAACTGGAGCCTCTCGAAAAGTACCTTTCCCTCTGCGTTATTTACTTCAGTGACCACCTTATCAGTATTCCTGTCCACGAGCTCGAAAGTGAAATCCCCGCCACGGAGGACACCGTTTGTAAGTTCCTTCGTAGCACCAAACTGCACCGTTGCAGTATTGGCATGAACTGTAAAGTCGAGGCCGGAATGGTTAGGACACTTGTTATATGCATCGATTACATATCTCTTATCAAGTTCGAAAACCTGGCTGTCAATCCTTTCGACGATATCATCAAGCTCTCCGTCCGTAACCGTTACAACACCGTTTACGGTCTTCGTATATTTGCGGTTCGGATAATCAGGCGTATATACAACAGTCTCCTCAGCCATGATTTCCCACTCGCCTGTTGTACTGTTGTATTTATACTTTTCGATCTTTGTCGGAGCTATCTGAAGACTGACATCGAAAACAACATGATCAGTATCCTTATAACGGAAATGTTTGTTGTTCGTGATATAGTCATCATGATACTTGGAAGTAAGTTCGTACTGGGAATCTCCCGGGCCGAATCTCGGATCAGACCAGTAATCATCGGAATCAAAGCCGTTGTCCGGAAGAGGCGTGGCATTTGTGATCTGCCAGTTTTGATCAGACTGGGTCTCGAAGAACGGCGTGGGATTGCCGTTTTCATCATATATCCTGCAGCTGTTAACGCCCGAAACATATGACTGATACTCGGTAACCGTCTTTATCATTCCTGTATCATCGCCAAGTTCAAAACTTACGGAAGTATAAACACCGCCGTCTGCGATCTCGATATCCGCATGATCCAATATCTCATAGTAATCAGTATTCTCATTGTGATAATCGTAATTTACGACTACGTTTATCCTCTTCATTACCCCGTTTTGCGTCCAAAAACTGACCTGCTGGGTATTATTCCCGCTGGTGTAATTTTCAGCACGGCAGGTAACGCTCCTTACACCGTATGCGTCTTCGCTCGCATTTTCGAAAGCCGAGAGTAAACCTCTGTCCTGACCGCCTTCGATATAAGGCCAGTCATAGTCTTCGCCGTATCTGTTGGGAGTTCCTTTAAAGACTATCGTGTCACCGTAATTGACATAAACGGTGTCACCGTCATTATGCTGATCAAAATCAATAACATCTGTCTCGCTATCTCTTCTGATTACACGGATCGAGAAATCCTGATCGAGATCCGTGTTGCCACGGTATAAAGATACCGCACAGCTTCCGCCGTTGGGCTGTGAGGAAATACCGGTTATAGTGGCACGTACTTCGGTAGGAGTGGAGCTTGTCTCATTGATACTTACGACTTCGCCCATCCAGTTTAAATTTTCATAGAACCTGATATGAAGGTTCTCGCCATTGGCATCTGCCGGATCTATCCTGCCTATAAGTTCTAACGTATCCCCTTCCATCAATACATAAGGGAAATTCGGGGAATTCTTAATAGTGTCACCTGCAAGATCCGTTTCGGGATTTACGTTGACGGCATTATCAAGATATGCGTGAACTTTGTCTTTGTCTTTTTCACCGGTTGCGGTAACAACATAGATGGAGAATCCGTCAGTGGTAAATGCAGCTTCCGAAGATGAGACCTCAGCTCCTTCCACTACGGAAACATTCTGGCCATCGATATGAAGAAGATCATAGGTCTGACCTTCTGGCTGTCTGGATTCAGGGATCTTTATGCTTATATCAACTGTTGTGCCTTCTGCGGGCTCCACTTTATTGCCTTCAGCATCAAAAAACGAGATATCAACGGCAACCATGCCCTTGATCTCTTTGCCGTCTCTGACAGTCTGCTCTGCAAGGGCCTTTACCTTGCTGTTTGCAATATCAGATGCGTTCATTGTCGTTCCTTCCGGGAACGCACCATAAGGTGCTGACGCATTTACGGTTATTCCTGAACCGGTAACCGCTTCAAATTCCAAAGGATTCTTAACAGGATCTTCCGGTGCATCCGCTCCGTCCTGTACATCATCCGTATTTTCCGTGCTTTCCGTATTCTCTCCGGCATCTTCAGATACGGCGGGCTCCGTCTCGTCAGTGGTCTCAGCAGTGTCAGCCGGCTCAGTTGTTTCCGCTGTTTCTTCTGCAGGTTCACTCTCATCTGAATCAAGCCTGTTTACGGAAACATAACCATAAAGAACCGCATCGGAGATCCGGTAAGACTTAACGGCTACAACGCCGTCTATATCGCCTTCCATAACACTTATGTCGTTGTCATTAATGTTTATTATGATGCCTGTTAAGTCGCACTTGCCGTCCCTGTCATTATCAATAAGGATAAGATCTCCCAGCTTGGGCATTACGGTAAAGTCCTTAATAAGAAGTCCTGCTTCGTCAAGTTTTACCTGCCATGCCCAGCAGCCGGAACCGTAAGGGATATCCTTTTCGGAGATCTTTGAATAGTGCATGCAGAATGATACGAACATTACATTCCAGTCGCCCGTGGGATTTCCGTACCATGCACCGTATCTTGTATATCCGTCCGGATCTTCTTTGTAATCAAGCTGTGAAGAAGCAGTGTTCACGAGGCTTTGAGCCTTCTTTGCAACAGGTTTGGGGAGCTTTGACTCCCACTCTGACTGACTTTCCTTTTTAGAGACTTCAGCAGGCCTGCAGCTGTCAGTATGGGTATGTTCATCAAGACCGCATTTCAATACGCGTTTATAGCAATTCTCATCATGAACGTGCTCAGGATCTGTTTCTGAGCATATAAGCTGATCCTCATAGCATTCGTCAGAATGAGTATGCTCTGTCAGGCCACATGTATATTCATCTGCAAGAGCCACACCGGTATTTCTGAGTGTCCAGAAGACATTACCTGAAAGCACAAAGGACACTGCAAGGAACAAAGCCGCCGAGCGCTTTCTCGCCTGGTGTCTCCTGTTAAGCCAGTTTATATATCCTTCAATGCTTTTCTTCTTCATGGCAGATTCATCCCAATGGCCATACCTTGCCTAAGACCTTCCCTACGATCTGGTCTTTTTCCACGCATCCGATCACTGAGTTCCTGCTGTCTATGGAAGTATCTCTCTGATCTCCCATCACGAAAAATCTTCCTTCGGGAACTATATACGGAAAATCGATATCACATTCGCCCAGGCTCTTCTCGCTTACATAAGGCTCATCTATGAGTTCGCCGTTAATGTATACGTTTCCTTTTTCGTCAATGTCGACGGAATCGCCGGAAAGGGCTATAACACGCTTGATAAGCAGTTTATTCTGCCAGGCGACACAACAGAGCTGGCCTGTCCTGTAATCCCCGGAATGAAGAAGGACCAGGACATCACCGTCAGAAAGCGTCGGCTCCATGCTGTTTCCTGACACCTGAATTACGGGAAGAAGATATGTGGACAGCAAAACGGCAACAGCAGCAACCACAGCCAGCAATCCGACTGCAGTAAAAGTTGCACGCCTGATCCTTGCGCGCTTTCTCAGTCTTTTTCTCTCTTCGGTAACTTCTTTCGGATCGAGTCTCTTGCGGGCAGGTTCTTGTTCATTCATCATGTTATAAACAACATCCACCAGCTCTTTCCGGCTTAAGTTCTTCAGGTTTTCTTTTTTCATTTCACTCTTCCCGGACAGTCTTCCTGAATATGATATTTTGATTATAGAATCCTGATTTGCCCGAGATTTATTACCGTTCGGTTACTGGATAACAATTAATCGGCCCTAAATTTCATTCTTGTTATCAATTACGCAGAATTTTAAAAAGCTGTCTGAAACAGCTTTATTTATTGGTGTTTTTTTATTGCCTAAAAAAAGGGAGGTCCCTTCCCCCCTTTTTGAAACGCTTTGCTTTATTGGGTTTTCCGTTATGCCGGCTTTACGAGGCTCCTTACTGCCTTATAGACCCAGGTCTCATCCACTACATCGTAATATTCTTCCAGGAGCGGCACGAAATCTGCTCTTATGATATTTCCGTCCGCGTCTTTGATGTCGATATATTCAACGTCATTTAATTCTACCGGAGTACAGATTTCGCCTTCTTTTATAGTCATCTGCTCTGAGGTGGCCTTGCCGTTTTTGACGACATAACCGGTAATATCTTTCGAGGCTTTATGCTGCTTATATACCTTTATGCTGCACATATAACCGTCGTTGACCGGAAGGCCTGTTGCGGGTGCTATCCTGTAGTTTCTGGTGATGTACATATCGTTATCACCGCCGTCTATACCGCATTTAAAGCTCCTTGTATCAGATATCGTGCCCGGCAGCATTACGCCTTTTTTGTGGCCCTTGTACTGAACATTGCTGTCGCTTATCTCATATACATTTACATCATATGTTCCCGCATTCAGTATCGTGGTCAGATAAATATATGCCTTTCCGCCGCTCTTGACCAGGAATGATGCTCCGGCGAAAACGACCCTGGAACTGTCATTGTTGATACTTAATGTATAAAGGCGTTCATTATAAGTGATATTTATCTTTTTAGCGTCCTGATTACGGGCAATTACGATATCTCCGTAATCTCCTTCGAGAGTACATCCATCATTGCTCCAAGTAAGAGCTGCTGCACTTCCGTCTTTCAGATTATTAACCGACCCGCGCTTTTGAGTTACAACAGGCTGTTACAACAGGCTCTGTCGGTACAGGAGTATTCGTAGGAGTATTCACAGGCGGAGGCGTGGGTGATGAAGTCGGTGTAACCGTAACAGTTATGCTAGGTGTGACTTCTGTCGTTTCAGATGTCTCGCCTGATTCCGTTGTTTCTGAAGGATCAGATTCTGAGGTCTCAGGTTCTGAAGTATCAGAAACGCTCTCAGAACCGCCCTTTTCACCTGTCTCGTCTGTGGGCAGGATAGCTCCCGGATCAGATTCTTCTGTAGGATCTGATATAGCCCCGCTCTCAGACGGAACCGTCTCAGCAGGCTTTACCTTAACAGGGTGCCGGTGGTCAACTGATGCTGCGGATACCAAAACCGCGAAAACCATGGTTACGGCGATCGCCGCTATCTGGACTGCCTGGGAATTGATCTTCTTATCGAGAAGATTCTTGATCCTCATCTTGGTCTCCATGCCTCCGAAGCTTAATCCGCTGAAGGCTGTACTCTGCATGAATGCGCCTTTGTTATCGTCAGCCGCATGCCTTACGAGAGACAGGCAGTATTCCTTGACCATGGACAAGCTGAAATTGCTCGTGGTCTCTTCATCGACACGCATTTCGATATCTGCGCAGAGCATGAAGAATGCGAGCCATACAAAGGGATTAAACCAGTGGATGCAGAGGATGATGTAGCTGATAAGCTTTGTGAGGCCGTCCTTATTCTTGATGTGTGTCCACTCATGGTTAAGGACGTATTCACGCTCATCGTCATCCATGTTGATCGGGAAAAAGATCTTCGGCTTGATAATTCCTACGACGAACGGGGAATCGATATCGTTGGCCATATAGTATCTTCCGTCAAAGGAGCGCGAGGACCATCTGGCCTTCGAATAGAAGACCGCATACCTTATCACCGAGAAGACGAGAAGACCAGCCATGACAATGAACCAGATATAGGCGATAATTGTCTTAGCCGTGTTTTCCGCTGCCTTCTGCTCATTCTCCTGAATGTAACTGACGGCTTCATCAACGCTGCCAAAAGCAGGGGCTTGTTCTGAATTTGTCTCCGTAATGCTTACTGTATCAACAGCCGTCATCTCACGGAGTCTTGCCTCCGGATCGTAAGCCGTTGTCTCCTGCGATGCTGTTTTCGGTGCGAAAAACTTTCCGATATTAAGCGCGCTCGTGGGCGAATTGAAGTTAAAAGGAATGATGAGCCTTAAGCCGACGATGATCCAGAACAGGATCAGCACGCGCTTCGGACATTTCGTGAAAACAAGTCTGAACAGCAAAACCGCGAGAATGGCTATACTGCCGTATAAGCTCATCTCCAGGACTTTGTAGAATACCTCGCTCATAAGAAAACCATACCCCTAAACCCTTATTCCTTATAAAAGTTATTATTCCTCAGTATGCTGTTCGATCATGTCGATAAGACTCTGGGCATCTTCCTTGCTCATCTTCTTGCCGCCGCCCAAAAAGGCATTGACGAACATCGGCAAAGATCCCTTGAAGTTCTTCTCGACAAGTTCCTCGCTCTGCTGCTTCTGAAGCTCATCACGGCCTATCAGATATGTAATAGTGGACTTATCACTCTGGATAAATCCCTTATCCTGCAGTCTTTTGAGCATAGTATAGACCGTGGTCTTCTTCCAGCCGTGGATCATCTCGCACATAGTTGATAACTCACCGGAAGCTATCGGCGAATAATCCCAAATGATCTCCATCAGCTTATATTCGCTGTCACCAATAGAATTTTCTTTCATATGCATATTTCCCCTTATATATTTTTCAACATTCTACAAGTGTAGAATTAAGATGTCAACTTCTTTATACTTCTTTTTTGTGTTACCTTACATTTAAGGAGGTAATTGCGCATGAAATATGACAACGACAGGCTCGGAGCGGCATTGAAGCTCTATCTGGGAACCGATCCTCTGCCGATGCATATGCCGGGAGGCAAGCGCAACCCGGACTTCGTGTCACAGGCATTCATGCGTGATATCACTGAGATCGGCGGATTCGATAACCTCCACTCCCCTACAGGCATCCTTAAGGACATGGAAGACTGCGCAGCTACCATTTGGAATGCGCGAAATGCTTTCATATCGGTAAACGGCTCCACTGCCCTGATCCTTGCAGCCATCTGGAGCGCTTCGATCCTTTATCCGAACACAAAGATCCTGACCGCGATGAACTGCCACCTGTCGGTCTGGAATGCGTTAGAGCTCACCGGTTCTTCTATCGTTCCGCTGATGCCCGCATTCGACATTGGACTTCCTTTCGCAGGTCCCGTCGCACCCTCCGATATCGAGAGAGTCCTTGCAAGAGACCCTTCGATCAAGATAGTCGTAATCACTTCACCCACTTACGAGGGCGTCCAGTCCGATACTGAAGAGATCTTCCGCATCACCAGAAAATACGATGCCCTGCTCATAACAGACAGTGCCCACGGCGCTCACTTAGGAATCGACAACACGTTCTTCGGACCTGATTCCAAGGGTGATATCGTCATTAAGAGCCTTCACAAGACTTTATCTTCGCCCACCCAGACAGCGGTAATGCTCCTCCACGAAGGGTGCCCCATTGAAGAGTCGCTTATCAGAAGAGGCCTTGATATCTTTGAGACTTCAAGCCCTTCGTACATACTCCTAAGCGGCGTATCCAAGTGCCTTTCGAGCCTTTATTCAAAAGGCCCCGCGATCTTAAAGCCGTGGGAGGAAGCCATCGTTTATGCCGAAGAGAACTTAAGGGGACTTAAGAATTTCAGGCTCTGGGAAGCCCCTGTCAGGGAGCGCTCCAAGTTCGTAATCATGGGCTATGGGGATTTTGTTTTCGACCAGTTAAGAGGAACATTCAACATCGAATGCGAAGCGAGCTTCCCTTCCCACATGATCGCCATGACAGGCATAGGTGACACCGTAAATTCCGTAAAGCGCTTCTGCGACGCGGTCAAAGCAATAGACGATGCCGTTGATGAGCCCTACACCGAATCACAGTTTATCTCCAGGCCCTACCCGAGATTTGCTATGACGCTCCGTGAGGCTGCCCAGTCAAGGCTCCGCTGCGTTGAACTATCACGGAAGATACCATAAGGCTCATTTCGAGAGGCGATATACACCTGCTCATGGGTGGAGGCCGCACCTACAACGGACTGATACCCGTTTTGCCTTGACTGTTATAATTCATCAAAGTATAATTCATCTATTAAAAACAAGGGAGATTAATCATTATGACAAGAATCGTTACTATTGAGACAAGAGATCTCGAGAAGTCAGCTAAGGAAGGCGGATGCGGCGAGTGCCAGACATCTTGCCAGTCTGCATGCAAGACATCCTGCGGTGTTGCTAACCAGCCTTGCGAGCAGCTCAAGAAATAATCTGAGTTTATCTTGAAGACTAAGAGGTCTCATTTTACGTGGGACCTTTTTTTATGAAATCGGGAGTTTACATGATCCACTGCTATCAATTTGAAGGTCTTAACATCGTGCTCGACTGCTATTCGGGTTCTATTCACATGGTCGACGAAGTCGCCTATGACATGATCCAATGGTACGAAAATGAGCCAGCAGAAGATGTTATCGCCAAAGCAATCGAAAAGCACGGCATCACAAGAGAAGATGCCGAGGAATGCATCGCCGACATCGATGACCTTAAGACAGCAGGCAAACTCTACGCTCCAGACAAATACGAGCACTTAGCCAAGGACTTCAGAAAAAAGAATTTCAAGATCAAGGCTTTGTGCCTCCACGTTGCCCACACATGCAACCTCAACTGCTCCTACTGCTTCGCAAGCCAGGGCAAGTACCACGGCGAGCGCGCCATCATGAGCTATGAGGTAGGCAAGAAGGCAATCGATTTTCTCATCGAGAATTCAGGCTTCCACAAGAACCTTGATATCGACTTCTTCGGCGGCGAGCCCCTCATGAACTGGGACGTCGTAAAGCAGCTCGTTGCTTACGGCCGTGAGCAGGAGAAGCTCCACAACAAGAATATCCGTTTCACTCTTACGACAAACGGTATGCTCCTGGACGATGAGGTCACTGAATTCTGCAATAAGGAAATGCATAATGTCGTCCTCTCTTTGGACGGCCGCAAGGAAGTAAACGACCGTTTCAGAGTCGACTATGCAGGACACGGATCCTACGACAAGATCGTTCCGAACTTCCAGAAGTTCGTCGCAAAGCGCGGTAACTTAAGCTACTACATGCGCGGCACATTCACGCATTTCAATACAGATTTTGTAAACGATATAAAGCAGATGCTGGATCTGGGCTTTACAGAGCTCTCTATGGAGCCTGTTGTTTGCGAGCCTTCCAGCCCTTCAGCAATTACAAAGGAAGACCTGCCCATTGTTTTCGAGCAGTACGAAGAGCTCGCAAGACTCATGGTACAGCGCTACAAGGAAGGCAGGCCCTTTACTTTCTATCACTACATGCTGGATCTCACATGCGGTCCCTGCATCTACAAGAGGATCGCAGGCTGCGGCTCCGGCACAGAGTATCTTGCTGTCACTCCCTGGGGTGACCTCTATCCCTGCCACCAGTTCGTCGGTGACGATGCATATAAGATGGGTTCGATCTACGAAGGCGTTAAGAATCTTGAGCTTCAGGACAGGTTCGCATGCTGCAACGCCTACAGCCGCCCTGAATGCAAAGACTGCTGGGCAAAGCTCTACTGCTCCGGCGGCTGCGCTGCAAACTCCTACCACGCTTCCGGCGATATCAACGGCATCTACGAGATGGGCTGCGATATCTTCCGCAAGAGGATCGAATGCGCAATTGCAGTCAAGCTCTTAACTTCGGGTCTGGAACAGCCCGGCGAAAAGAAATAAAACAAAGGGTGCTTCAAAGCACCCTTTTTTCGTTTTTGGTTAAGTTGATCCCGGATATCGTTACAAATGGAACCTTCTTTGGAACTCGGCTGCTACTGCCCTTCCGCGGAATATGACTGAACCTGCGAAAAGAATGACGCTGACCATCAGGCAGATGACCCAGGCAAGAGGCATCTTAGCGCTCACAAAAAAGTATATGATACTCGGCACGAGTCCCATAAAGAGTCCTGTAAGAAGATAAAGCATCGTATTGCCGTTCTTGTCTAACAGTGCAAGCACGAAATTCGCCGTGATCGTTGCCGCAAGCACTATCGGCACAACCAGATCGACCGTAATCTTCAAAAGGCCGAAGAAGTATGCTGTGACACACCACATCGCGATCGTGATAATGACCATCATGGTCACCTTGGCAGCCGAACCGGTACCTGGTCTGAACTGACGCATGATCCCGAATTCAAAACCTATGAGCCACATCGCCAGAAGCAGGCTCCAGTGCAGATCAGGATATCCCGGCAAACGGAGCTTCACCATAAAATCCAGGCAGACTCCGATGATCAGGACACTCCATACGGCAAGAAGCTGCATCTTGTAAAAGAAAGATCTCTTCTTCTGCGCCTCGAACTTCGGATAACAGGGTTCTTCTGCGCTTCCGCCCAGCTTGCTCTGACACAACGGGCATTTGGTAAGATCTCCTGCGATATTCACTTTGCAATATAGACAACGTCTCATTTGATCACCTCCGTCGCACTTACGGTGATGTCTACTCCGGACTCGGACAGGTACCGGACAAAATTCTTCACGACAGCGGTATTCGCATATGCGGAAGAGACTCCTAAAGTCAGATTTTCGCCATAGCCGAACATGGTAGAGAAGATGCTGTTTGTGCTGCAGAATCCGCTGTAATTCGCTATTCTCTCACCAAGTGCCTTCGGGGGCTTCTGCACTCCCATATTAGAGAAGGTCATGGTTACCTTCTTGCCTGATTTCAGGGTAAAATGGCGCACCACAAGCTGCTTGATAAACAACGGCACCACTCTTACCGGTGCAACATATTCCATGGTCTCAAAGGTATCCATCTGTTTCTTGACGTTTTCCTCGGTCAGCTGGCTCTTGAGGGCCATGTCAAATTCCACAGCAAGGTCTTCAAGAGTGATATCACCGTCAAAGACATGCGTCACGTTCACGCTGTTGAAAAAGTTGCGTGCGGTCTTCGAAGGGTAATAGTTACGCAAGTTTACCGGGAGGGATATCGTCACCGGAAGATTGCGTTTTCTGGGCGGCATCTCATCGCGGACCGCAAGCATCCAAAGTGCTCCCAGATAGCTCGTCAGCGAGACCTTCAATTCTTTTGCCCTCGGAAGTATCTGCGAGGACGGCATGCTGATCTCGGAAAACTGCAGCTGATCGTATGGAAGTTTAAGTCCGCTTAAGTGATAAGCCTTTTTCCGGTCAGATGCATGCGGAAGGTTCTTGCCTCCGAAAAACTGGCGGTAGCTGTCCTGGCTTAAGTCCCCTTCAGAAGCACCGGAATGGACCGTAATGTCTTCAAGCTCGCCGGGATATTTCCTTTTTAAATATTCGAGCACGATTATATTCAGAAATTCCATCGCACCCGTGCCGTCAGCCAGGACATGAGAGATATCCAGATTGATGCGTTTTCCGAAATATGTCACCTGGTAGTGAAGCATGGTTTTCGAAGGCACATAAAGGACAGGGCAGATGCGGTCGTCCTCCTGCCTGACAACAGGCAGAAGGTCGGTATCTTCCATATAATGCCAGAAAAGGCCGCGCCTTATCCTCACCTGTACCTGCGGGCGGTCTTCGATCGCCGAGATAACCGCCTCCTGCAGGATCTCCGGATCAACCTCCTCTTTCAATGTGCAGCTGAGGCGGAACGATCTGGTGTCACGCTTGCCTGCAGTGGCCAGAAAGACCTTGGCCACATTGTCGATCCTGTACCAATTATCGCTTCCCATGTATTTCCTGCGACACATGTGATGCAAGCCTCTTCATCGCCCTGCGTGTCAATGCGCCGGGCATATGCTGATACACATGCCATCCTTTCTCTTCAATATCGAGTTCTGCCGTACCGCCGGCCCTCTCTATACGTTCCTTAAGTTTAATGCTGTCATCTATCAGGATACCGTTTCTTCCGGCCATGATATAAACGGGCGGGAAATTCTTGAAATCCCCGAAAAGCGGGCTGAACGCAGGATCTGCCGGATTATTTTCCCCTATGTATGCCTTGGCGGAGTTCATAACAAACTCCTTCGTAAGTATAGGATCGATGTCCCGGTTGGCCTCATAGGACTCCGAAGTACAGGTCATATCAGTCCACGGGCTGAACAAAAGGAGTTCCCGCGGCGTGAGGCTCCCTTCCGATATCAGTTTCTGAGTCAGGCAGAGCGCCATGTTGCCGCCTGCCGAATCACCAGCCAGGAGCACATGTTCTGCATCCGCAACATTTTCCGTTATATATTTCCACATGGCAGCTGCGTCCTCTGAAGCGGCCGGGTAAGGGTGCTCGGGCGCCAGCCTGTATGCAAAAGAATAGACTCTAAAGCCCGTTGCCAATGCAAGCTTTGCAGCGAGATTTCCCGCATAACCGAGTCCTCCGCAGATATAGCCGCCGCCGTGGCAGTAGAGTATTACGTAACCGGGATCGTATGACTTGACCGGCCTGATCTCCTCGCAGGGGATCTTTCCGGTGCGGAATTTTCTCCGCTCCACATCTTCTTTGGGTGTCGCAAGGCCGTGTGCCCACTCCGACTGTTTCCTGTGGCGCTTGATCTCAGCAAGTGAAGATGCCTTTCCGGCCATGAAATTCACGGTCTTCAAAGTTTTGACCAATGGATAGTTCATCGCCGCCGGTATTCCTCCGATTCATATTTTTGTCCGATATCTTCATGGCACATTTTAATGCACCTCATTCTGATATACAGATGATAAAACCGTCCGGGACATATGTCTCAGACGGTTTTTATTATAACATTGACGAACACAGCTGCCTTCTATAAAAACCATATCACAGCCAGCACCATCTGTAATGCTCCTTTTACTTCGGCGCTGTTATTGCGAAGAATACGTAATCGTCAGGATTCTCGTCATCGCCGAAAGGTTCAGGCGGGCAGAAATCAGGGCTGTTCTCTTCGAGAAGTTCCTGAACGGATCTTCCCGTGTCATTGGCAACATAAACGCACATCAGAAGTCCGTCGTAGAACTCCGGAACGATGAAATAAGACGTCGACGAGATCTTTACCGTCTCGGATAATAATTCTGTTCCTGAACTTTCGGTCTTCCTTTCTGATTTTTCGACTTCAGAATGGCGGAATTCATAGTAATCAAGCCTGTACTTTTCGCCCTTATAGACAAAGTTTCCCGTAACGCCAAAGCTGTTTATCGACGTTGAGAGAAAAACGGACGGGATTACCGTGCCTGTGTAAAAATCAATAAATTCAACGTTATGATACGAGAAGAACGAGGAGTAATAATATGATGACGGCTGTCTCGAATAGATCGGGAAGATCTGCTCGTAATTGACTTCGTAGATCAGACAGCCCGGATAGTCTTCATTGCGGTAGACCTGAATGGTTGGCTTGGTTACCGTAGACATATAGTTCAGGTTCTCGTTGACCATGTTATTTCCGGCATCAAGAGATACATATACGAAGTAATTATCGACATCGGAATTGACCAGGCGGAGATTCTTATCGGAGCCCCAGGGCTTGCTGAAATCCTCTACATAGAAATCATCGTAGGTGGCTTTAACATCAACCTTTGAAAGGTCATGGCTGGGCTTGCCCATAGGAATGACCGGTGTCGGAATCGGCACTGAAGACGATGTATCGTCATCAAAAGGCTTCTTCTTTTTGCTGTTGCCGGGCTGGCCGCACGATGACAGAAGCATCGATAAAACTAATATTGTAGATATTGCCGCTAAGCGCTTTTTCATGATCTTATCCCTTTAGAAACTATTATCCCTGTTTCTTCCTTAAAAGAATTATATCATCAGGCATCTGCTTTTCGCGATAATACAAAAGAGGTTGCCACAAAAATGACAACCTCTAAATCCTCTCTTCTGCACGAGTGTGAGTTATTTTGCGAACGATTCCGCACAAGCGAAGTGCGGAGGACCTAGTGAGCAAAACAGATCACTCGAGTTCAAAGGCTCCTGTGTAGAGCTGGTAGTATGTTCCCTTCTCTGCGATGAGCTGCTCGTGTGAACCGCGCTCAATGATCTTACCGTGATCCAATACCATGATGACATCGGAGTTCATGACGGTCGAGAGTCTGTGAGCGATAACGAATACCGTTCTGCCTTCCATGAGCTTATCCATGCCGCGCTGAACGATAGCTTCGGTACGTGTATCGATTGAAGACGTAGCTTCGTCGAGGATCATTACCGGAGGATCAGCAACTGCGGCTCTGGCAATCGCGAGGAGCTGTCTCTGGCCCTGTGAGAAGTTGGAACCGTTGTTCGTAAGCATTGTGTTGTAGCCTTCAGGGAGACGCTCGATAAAGTCTGCAGCGCCTGCGAGCTTTGCAGCTTCCTTACACTCTTCATCAGTAGCATCGAGCTTACCGTAACGGATGTTCTCCATAACGGTTCCCGTAAAGAGGTTTGTCTCCTGCAGAACGAGACCCAATGATCTTCTTAAATCCTTCTTCTTGATCTTGTTTACGTTGATTCCGTCGTAACGGATCTTACCGTCAGCAATATCGTAGAAGCGGTTGATGAGGTTCGTGATCGTGGTCTTTCCTGCACCTGTGGCACCAACAAAAGCAACCTTCTGGCCGGGCTTTGCAAATACGGAAACGTCGAAAAGAACCTGCTTCTCGGGATTGTAACCGAAGTCAACAGAATCAAGCAATACATCACCCTTAAGTTCAGTATATGTGATCGTTCCGTCTGCCTGGTGAGGATGCTTCCATGCCCAGTGGCCGGTCTTGTGCTCGGATTCTGTGATCGTTCCGTCAGCTGCGATATTGGCATTAACGAGAGTTACGTAGCCGTTGTCAGCTTCAGGTTCCTGATCGAGAAGATCGAAGATTCTCTGGGCGCCGGCGCCTGCCATAACAATGGCATTCATCTGCATCGTGAGCTGGTTGATGTTGCCCATGAACTGCTTGCTCATGTTAAGGAAAGAAACCAGGATCGTGATATCAAAAGCCTTTCCTGACAGAGACAGGTTCGGCGTGCCGAACGCTATCATGAGACCGCCGCCTACTGCGAGAAGAACGTAAACGATGTTGCCGATATTGTTGATGATAGGAGCCAGAATGTTCGCATAGGTATTTGCTTTCGCACTGTCTTCGATAAGGCCGTTGTTGACCTTGTTGAATTCAGATGTGACTTTCTCCTCGTGGTTAAATACCTTAACGACTTTCTGTCCGTTCATGATCTCCTGGACAAAACCTTCTGTAGCGGCGATAGCTTTCTGCTGTCTTATGAAGTACTTGGCAGAACCTGCGCCAACCTTGCCGGTGATAACCATCATTGCGATGATTCCGACGATAACGATAAGCGTCATCCAGATGCTGTAAGAGATCATGATGAGGAATACCGCAATAACAACGACGCCTGCTCTTATGATCGTAGGCAGAGCCATTGATACCATCTGTCTTAAGGTATCGATGTCGTTCGTATAGTGGCTCATGATATCGCCGTGCTTGTGCGTATCGAAATATCTGAGCGGCAGGGACTGCATCTTGTTGAACAGGTCAGTTCTTAACCTGTGCATGAAGTTCTGTGTCAGATGCGCCTGGAGCTGTGACTGGAGGACGCTTAAAGATACAGCAACTATATAGATGCAGACAAGCGGTATTACCAGAGCGAGTATTCTGGGTCTTGCTGCGATCCAGTCACCCGACTGGAATGTATCCTGGATAACTTCGGTTACTTTCTGGAGGAAGATACCCGGAGCTGCTGCCGTAACGGCACCGAAAAGCGCACAGAAAACGATAACTCCGAAGAGTACCGGAGAGCACTTGATGTAATACTTCATTGCTCTCTTGAGGTTATCCATGGATCCGACAACCTGGGACATCGATGCGGGGCCTCTGCGTCTTCCGCCGGGTGCAGGTGCTGCTTCTACAGGCTTCTTGGGAGCATTAGTCTTTTCACTCATTGTCTGATCCTCCCTTCGTCTGTTCTTCGTAGATCTCACGGTAGATATCGCTCGACTTGAGGAGCTCTTCGTGAGTACCGGTGCCCATGATCTTGCCGCCGTCCATGATGATGATCATGTCACAGTCCTGAACGGAAGCAACTCTCTGGGCGATAATGATCTTTGTTGTTGAAGGGATATATTCCTTGAATCCCTTTCTGATCAAAGCATCGGTCCTGGTATCGACTGCAGATGTAGAGTCGTCTAAGATCAGGATCTTCGGGCGCTTGACAAGGGCTCTGGCAATACAGAGTCTCTGCTTCTGTCCGCCGGAGACGTTGGTTCCGCCCTGCTCGATATATGTGTTATAGCCGTCAGGGAAAGATGATACGAATTCATCTGCCTGAGCGATCTTGCATGCAGCAACGAGTTCTTCATCAGTAGCGTTCTCGTTACCCCATCTTAAGTTCTCGGCAATTGTACCGGAGAACAGTTCGTTCTTCTGCAATACTACGGAAACGGCATCTCTCAAGGTCTTGATGTCGTAATCCTTAACAGGAACACCTCCGACCTTGACCTCGCCTTCAGTTACGTCATAAAGCCTCGGAATGAGCTGGATCAATGTGGTCTTCGATGAACCCGTACCGCCTAAGATACCGACGGACATTCCGCTGTCGATATGAAGATCAATATCAAAGAGTGCGTTCCTTGCAGCATTCTCAGAATACTTAAATGCAACATCCGTGAAATCGATCGAGCCGTCCTTGACTTCCATAACAGGATTTTCGGGATTACTGATAGAAGGTTTCTCATCCAAAACCTCAACGATACGTCTGATAGCTTCGAGTGACATCGTGAGCATAACGTAGATCATTGAGATCATCATAAGTGACATGAGGACCTGGAAACCGTATGTCATCAATGCGGACATCTGGCCGATGTCGATGATCTCACCTTTTCCTCCGATTACCAGTTTGGAACCGATATAAAGGACAAATGCGGTGTTGAAGAACATGCACATTTCCATGAGAGGCGAGTTAAGACCGACGATCTTCTCAGCCTTTGTAAAATCGAATCTGATATTAGAAGAAGCGTTGCCGAACTTTTCTTTTTCGTATTCTTCTCTGGCAAATCCCTTTACGACGCGCATTCCGCGGACGTTCTCTTCGATAGATTCGTTGAGTTTGTCGTATTTCTTGAACACCGCACGGAAAGCAGGCATTGCAAGCTTACCGATTATTATAAGTCCGACGCCCATTACGGGAACTGCGATTAAAAAGGATGTTGCGAGTGACCCGCCGGAGACAAATGCCATAACGATCGCGAAAGCAAACATCAGGGGCGCTCTTACAGCGATCCTGATCGCCATCATGAAAGCATTCTGGACGGTCGTGATATCGGTCGTCATTCTCGTAACAAGAGAGGATGTGGAGAACTTATCGATATTTCCGAAAGAGAATTTCTGTACTCTCGAAAATATGTCAGCTCTCAAATTGCCTGCAAAACCTGCAGAAGCTCTGGCCGAAAAAGTGCCCGCAAGAGCGCCGCATGCGAGCGAGATAATTGCTGCAACCGCAATAAGTCCGCCCGATTTAAGGATCTCATCCATATTAGCACCTGCCTTGATACTGTTGACCATAGGTGCCGTTATAGCCGGAATGAGCACTTCAAGAATAACTTCGCCGATAATGAATACGAGTGCCAGGATCGTATCCTTTTTATACTGGCGCAAAGATTTCAATAATTTAGGTATCAACGGAAATTCCTCCCGATTATAAAAGACACTATATTATAAAACATGGAAAAGATTTTTGTATTTATTATTTATTATTATTTTGACGAACATCAGCTCCGATGATATTATTGTCTTTGGCTTTATTTAAATAAATAAAGTTCAAGGGAGGAATAAAATGCCTGTAACAGATTTATTGAGACGCAATGCCAGAGAGCATGGCGATGAAGTAGCTCTTATCGAGCTCAATCCCGCAATGGAAGAAACAAGAAAGATCTCCTTTAAGGAATTCGACCTTGTACAGCAGACAAAGTCCACACCTTACCGTCATGAGATCACATGGCAGATCTTCGATGAGAAGTCCAACAGAGTAGCAAACATGCTCTTGGGACGCGGAATCAAGAAGGGCGACAAAGTAGCTATCCTTATGTTCAACTGCCTTGAATGGCTTCCGATCTATTTCGGTATCTTAAAGACCGGCGCTATCGCAGTTCCTTTTAACTTCAGATATACAGCAAACGAGATTTCCTACTGTGCGGATCTGGCTGAGATCTCCGTAATGTTCTTCGGCCCTGAATTCGTAGACAGACTTAATATCAATGCAGAAGAGCTCGCAAAGGACAGACTTCTCCTCTATGTAGGCGACGGTCAGGCCCCCGAGTTCGCAGAGAATTACTGGCAGCAGGTAGCTGACTACTCCTCAAGAGATCCCATGATCGAACTTACGGAAGAAGATTATGCGGCTATCTACTTCTCATCCGGTACGACAGGATTCCCCAAGGCAATCCTTCACCCTCACAGAAGCCTTACACAGGCAGCTGAGATGGAAGCCGTACACCATGAGACAGGCAAGAACGACTGCTTCCTCTGCATCCCGCCTCTCTATCACACAGGCGCCAAGTTCCACTGGATGGGTTCTTTATGGACATGCAGCAGAGCTGTTCTTCTTAAGGGCACAAAGCCTGAAGTAATCCTCAAGGCAGCTTCCGACGAGCAGTGCACTATCGTATGGCTCCTCGTACCGTGGGCTCAGGACATCCTCGATGCACTTGACCGCGGTGAGTTAAAGCTCTCAGATTACAAGCTCGATCAGTGGCGTCTTATGCACATCGGCGCACAGCCCGTACCTCCGTCACTCATCCGTCACTGGAAGGATTACTTCCCGAATCACCAGTACGATACAAATTACGGTCTTTCCGAATCCACCGGCCCAGGCTGCGTTCACCTCGGACTTGCTAATACTCACAAGGTAGGCGCTATCGGCGTTCCCGGTTACCGCTGGGAGTGCAAGATCGTTGACGAGAACGGCAACACAGTACCTCAGGGCGAGGTCGGTGAGCTCTGCGTTAAGGGCCCCGGCGTAATGCTCGAATACTATAGAAATCCTGAAGCAACAAAGGAAACATTAAGAGACGGCTGGCTCTTCACAGGCGACATGGCACGCCAGGACGAAGACGGTTTCTATTTCCTCGTTGACCGTAAGAAGGACGTTATCGTATCAGGCGGCGAGAACATCTACCCTGTCGAGATTGAGAACTTCCTCCAGGAATATCCGAAGGTAAAGGACGTTGCAGTTATCGGCCTTCCCGACAAGAGACTTGGCGAGATCACAGGCGCCATCGTCGAGATCGAACCCGGCAGCAACTGCACCGTTGAAGAGCTCGAGAAGTTCTGCATGCAGCTTCCCCGTTACAAGAGACCGAAGCAGATCATCTTGGCAGACGTACCGAGAAACGCTACCGGCAAGATCGAAAAACCCGTTCTCCGTAAGAGATATGGCGCAGAAAGACTTGTCGAACAGGAAAATCAGTCTTAAAATGAAAGCCTTGCGTCGTTTTTAGGCACAAGGCTTCTTTTTTGAATAAAAACGCTTCTTCTCATTTTGAGGGTGGAAGAAGTAAAAAGTGAGGAACAAAAACATGGATTTGGCAATCAAGATCATCTTCCTGGTCGTCTTTTTCGCTGTCATGATCGGAATCGGTCTTATCACGCGTAAAAAGGCAAACAGTGTCGAAGGCTTCGTATTGGGCGGCAGAAATGCAGGACCCTGGCTTACGGCATTCGGTTACGGAACATCCTATTTCTCCGCTGTAGTATTCATCGGATATGCAGGACAGTTCGGCTGGAAATACGGCGTCGCATCTACCTGGATCGGTATCGGCAACGCAGTTATCGGTTCACTTCTCGCATGGATCATCCTGGGCAGAAGAACAAGAGTCATGACAAAGCACTTGAACTCCAAGACAATGCCTGACTTCTTCGGCAAGAGATTCGACAGCAAGTCACTCCGTATCGCTGCTGCACTTATCTCCTTCATCTTCCTTATCCCTTATACATCTTCTGTATATAATGGTCTTTCCAGACTCTTTAACATGGCATTCAACATCGACTATAAGGCGGCTACATGGCAACTGTCGTAAACGACCTCGTACAGGGCATCATCATGCTCTTCGGCATCACAGCAGTCATCGTTACTGTTCTCAACAATAACGGCGGTTTCCTTGGCGCTCTTACAACACTTTCACAGACAGAATCCGACCTTCCCGTCACAGCAGGTATGCAGGGTGCGTTCACATCATTCTTCGGACCTGACCCTGTCAACCTCTTCGGTGTAATCATCCTTACATCCCTCGGTACATGGGGTCTTCCCCAGATGGTCGGCAAGTTCTACGCCATCAAGGACGAGAAGTCCGTTAAGGCAGGAACCATCATCTCCACTATCTTCGCATTCATCGTTGCAGGCGGCTGCTACTTCCTTGGCGGCTTTGCAAGACTTTACAAGGACAATCCGGCTATCTATAAGGACGACGGTTCCGTTATGTACGACTCCATCATCCCCACAATGCTCGAAAACCTCCCTACGATCCTCGTAGGCGTAGTCATCGTACTTGTCCTTTCCGCTTCAATGTCCACACTGTCTTCCCTCGTTCTTACATCGAGCTCAACAGTTACGCTGGACCTCATTGAGCAGATCAAGCCCAAGAAGAACGAAGACAAGAAGAAGAGAGAAAAGACACAGCTCGTTACAATGCGTCTGCTCCTCGTATTCTTCATCGCAGTATCAGTACTCCTCTCACTTAACCCTCCGACGTTCATCGCTCAGCTCATGGGTTATTCATGGGGCGCACTCGCAGGAGCATTCCTTGCACCGTTCCTCTGGGGTCTCTACTGGAAGAAGACAACCAAACTCTCCGTTTGGGTATGCTTCATCTTCGGTGTCGGCTTCACAGTTGCTAACATGTTCCTGAAGTTCATCGCATCTCCTATCAACGCAGGTGCGGTCACAATGGTTGCAGGTCTCGTTATCGTACCTCTCGTAAGCCTTATCACACC
>CACZML010000046.1 GCA_902782235.1 Oscillospiraceae bacterium | reverse complement strand
CTCCATGACCATAAAAGGAGCTTTCCCGTTAAGCGTCTGGCTGTCTATCCTGCCCTCGCCGGTTATTACGATGTCGCTTTCACGGATAAGGTCTTCTGCTCCTGTTATCTCCATTACGATCTTTGCACCTGACCTTAATTCTGCACCGAGAATATTCTTTAACGCAAAACTCATTCCGCCTGCTGCGCCGGTGCCCTTCTCATAAGGATCAAAGCCTAAGAGCATAGCATAGTTCTTAAGCAGAATATCCATCTCTTCACACGCTTTTGAAGATGCACCCTTCTGCGGTCCGTATACAAAACTTGCACCGTCAGGTCCGCACAGAGGATTGGTAACATCGCTTGCTGCAAGTATCTCTATGTCACGGCCGATAAGACCCGTAAGATCAACATTATCAAGGTCTTTAAGCCCCGCCGCACCCAGTTTTATATCATTCCCGTCCTTATCCAGGAGCTTTGCACCAAGTGCCTGGAGCATGCCTGCTCCGCCATCATTTGTCGCGCTCCCTCCGATGCAGATAACGAGTTTTTCCGCACCGTTTGCAATAGCGTCTCTCATGAGTTCGCCAACGCCGAAAGTGGTAGTCAGATATGGATCTCGTTCGTCTTCTTTGAGGAGTGTAAGACCTGCTGCTTTTGCCATCTCAATATATGCGGTCCTGCTTTCAGTATCAAAAATATAAGACGCTTCGATCTTTCTTCCGAGGGGATCTGAGACAGGGATTGTTTTTGATATTCCACCAATAAAAGGAGCGATCGAATCTATCGTTCCTTCGCCGCCATCAGCTAACGGAAGCACCGTAACTTCCGCANNNGAGACAGGGATTGTTTTTGATATTCCACCAATAAAAGGAGCGATCGAATCTATCGTTCCTTCGCCGCCATCAGCTAACGGAAGCACCGTAACTTCCGCATCAGGACATGCGCGCAATATGCCGCGTTTTACAGCCTCCCCCGCTTCCAACGAAGTGAGGCTTCCCTTGAATGAATCTACTGCGGCAACGGCTTTAAAGTTCTTCATGTTTTCCTTCCATCAGGTATGACTTACAGCAATTGTATCATTTTCCTTGCGGCATACATGCGTCTTCGCGATGCCGGCAGCATTGGTTGTATAATGTACAGGAATTCTTTTTGAAGGGCGCGAAAATGAGACGGCTTATATTCGGAATCTTATCAGTTATTCTTCTCGGCATTGAGGTGCTGATAGGACTTTTCGCGCACGGCTGGGTAAGAAGTTATCTGGGCGACGTTCTGGTCGTCATCCTTCTCTATACGATCGTCAGGACCATCGTCCTCAGGAAAGGAAAATGGTTCGTCATTCCGACAATCATTCTGGTGTTTTCTTTTATCGTTGAGTTCCTTCAGTTATGGGGTTTCTGCGACCGCTTCGGCATCACAAATGAATTCTTAAGGATCATTATCGGAACCGGCTTTTCCTGGATCGATATCGCATGCTACTGCATCGGCATCATCCCGTGCTATGTGAGTGAATATCTGTTGAACCGCAGGAACCATTAAAGTAAAAGAGCCCGGCAACTGCCGGACTCTTATCATCGTTTTTCTCAGCTTACTCACCTACCGGGAAATTTATCTTTGTTCCGCATGAAGCACAGAACTTGGCACCGGGCTTGAGAGGCTCGCCGCAGAATTCGCAGTACTGTGTGCTCTGAGCGGGTGTTGCAGGTGCCTGGTAAGGATTATCAACATGTACGTATTCCTGAGGCTGCGCGGGCTGGGTGGGAGCCATGTATGCAGGTGTGTTTCCGGGAACATAGACCGGAGCGCTATACTGGGGGTTCACAGCGATGCTCGGGTCAACATAATCGCCCTTGGGGCCGAATTTCGCGCAAAGGAATGAGATGAGTGCACCGATTCCCGCAAATCCGTATGCAAATAAAAAAACGAGAAGTCTAAAGCTGTATTCAGAGTCGATATTGCCAACAGTAGCGTACTGTACAATGACTCCGACGATCATGCCGATAATCTCCATTACGATCCACAAAACGATCGTAAGAGCGATAAAGCCGCCGGGTCTCTGGCCTCTGGCGATAGCATTTCTTTTATTGAGTTTGCAAAGTCCGATAATAGCTAATACTTCCAGCATGGTTTCTCTCTCCTTTGGATCTACAAAATTAAAAGGCCCTAAATCCCTTTAGAGCAGATTGTACCAATAGTGTCGGAAAAATACGAGAGATTATCTCTCTTTCTTGTGATCCTTATAGTAGTCGTCCTTGTCCTTATACATAAGGGTGTCGATGACGACTACAAGATCCTGTGTGTCTTCCTTGCGGAAGTCGAAAACCTTTCCGCCTACTGCGGCAGAAAGTTTATAAGGCTTGCCTGATGTCTCATTATATTTATCGACGGCATCGGCAGTCTTCTTTTTGTATATCTCTATATCGGACTCTTTTGCCTTGTGCATCAGAACAACGAATTCGTCGCCGGCAAATCTTATTACCGTTCCGACGGAGCCGAAAACATCATTAAGGATATTCGCAAAAGCGATAAGCGCCTGGTCGCCCTCTTCATGTGAATAATCGTCGTTAATCCTCTTGAATCCGTTAAGGTCGAGCATGTAGGCAACGATCGTTTCCTTGCGCCTCTTCTGGAGCCTCTTGAGTTCCCTGTCGAGTTCGAATCTGTTGTAAACACCGGTGAGCTTATCGATGTAGATACACTCGTTCTGGAATGCGATGACGATGCCTGCCAGAGAGACTGCGAAGCACGCCGGCAGGAATGAGATACCGTACATAAAGGTCTGGGCTATTATGCCCAGAAGGATCGGCATAAGGAACTCGATGACCGGGAAATATCTGAGTCCGGGATTCCTGATTTTCGAGACAAGATAATAGCCAAAACCATAGAGGTTAAGTATTATTCCGGCCGCAATGAAGAAGTAGAAAAGCTCGCCTCTTCTGTACTCATTATTCATGTCGATCTTGAATACGATCGGCGTAAACAGATTAACTATGAGAAGTACGACCTGGATAATACAGACGGCCCAGAACACGATGAACTTGCGGTGCGAAGTCTTCCTGTCGATATGCTTGACGATCATGTGAACAAGGAAGATTCCTACGAATGTATTGTAGAGATAAAGATACGTATTACCTATCAGGAGCATCACATGATAGAACTGGTAACCCGCTCCCAGCTTGCCGTCATAAAAAGCTACGAGCTGGTCAACGATGCAGTTTATAACAGACATTATGAGCATACGCAGAAGGATATGGCTCTCCTCTTTACGGCCGGGTAAACTCCAGCCCCTTGAAACCAAGATGACCAGAAGGATCGCGATGCCGATAAAATCAGCAACCGTTACTGCGTAGATGTTGATGATCGGTGTCATATTCCGATTATACTACCCTGTTTTGAAAAATAAATTCATTTTGACTTTTCGTTGTCTGATAATACGAAAAAGCGGCAGGCCCTCAAGCCTGCCGCATGCGTCCGTTATTTAAGATGACTGGTTCAGATCAGCTCTGCGAGATCAACGTACTCGATATCCAAAGCCTTGGAAACGTTCTTATTTACGATCTTTCCGTCGTAGCAGTTAACGCCTAAAGCGATTGCCTTGTTAGCCTTGGCAGCCTCCTCGAGACCTGAAGCAGCGATCTGGAGACCATAGCGCAGTGTAGCATTTGTGAGAGCGATAGTTGATGTTCTCGGAACTGAGCCGGGCATATTGCCTACACAGTAATGAACGACGCCGTCTTCAACGAAGATCGGATCGTCATGTGTTGTGACTCTTGAAGATTCACCGCAGCCGCCCTGGTCGATCGCAACGTCTACGAATACTGCACCGTTCTTCATCTCAGGAAGATACTTGCGCTTGAAGAGCTTAGGTGTCGAGCCGCCAGGAATGAGTACTGAACCGATAACGAGGTCAGCATCCTTCACTGCTCTCTCAACATTGGAATCGTTCGAAACGAGTGTCTGGATATGTGAGCCGAATCTGTTGTCGAGCTCTTCCAGTCTCTTGAGGTTAACGTCAAGAATGGTAACGTTAGCGCCCATGCCGACAGCGATCTTGCAGGCATTCATACCTACTGTGCCGCCGCCTAAGATAACTACATTTGCCTTGGGTGTACCGGGTACGCCTGCAAGGAGGATGCCCTCGCCGCCGAACTTCTTTTCGAGATACTTGGCGCCTTCCTGAATGGAGAGACGGCCTGCAATCTGGGACATAGGAGCGAGGCACGGCAACGATCCGTCTGCTTCCTGGATAGTCTCATAAGCAACTGCTTTTACCTTGCCTGCGAGGAGAGCGTCTGTCTGCTCCCTGTCTGCTGCGAGGTGAAGATATGTATAGAGGATAAGGCCTTCTCTGAAGAGCGGATATTCTTCCGGAAGGGGTTCTTTTACCTTGACCATCATGTCAACAAGAGCCCAGATGTCTGCGGCGTTGTCGATTAAAGACGCACCGGCATCGATGTACTCGTTGTCCGTAAAGCCGGAACCTACGCCTGCGCCCTTTTCCATGTAAACATGGTGGCCGGCGGCAACATAGGCTCTGACGTTGTCAGGCGTGAGGCCTACACGGAACTCATTGTTCTTGATCTCTTTTACGCATCCGATCTTCATATTCCTTTTTCTCCTTGAGAGTGATTTTTAGCCCGCGCCCAAACCGCGGACAAATATAATTATACGGCATACAGGAACCGATTGTTTTCTATCTATTCACACCAAAAACACGCGTGCATAATGTGCTTAATACATAAACCCAAGACCCGCCTGCAAGCTTCTTTTCTGTCGATTGTTCATGATACAATTAGCGTAGATCAATTTCGGGGAGGGTTAGATTATGGCTTTTTGCAACAAGTGTGGTGCCGGACTGACAGGTGAAGATCTCTTCTGCCCTAATTGCGGAAATAAGATCGACACGGCGATTTTTGAAGAGGATAAAGAACCTGAACTTCCTTCCATGACTAAAGAAGAGAGTATCGCTCTTGCTGAAAAACTCTCTGCTGAATATGGCGCTTTGGAAAAGCTCATACAGGAGATCAGCGAGGCCGAAGCCATCATCAAGAGACCTCTGCCTGAGGCACCCCGTCATTCGGCTTTTAAGTTTTTCTGGCCGTTCATAGTCACCGGCTTAATCATATATGTTGTCATTTACCTCATTGTCGGAGTAGTTTTTTTGGCAGGAGGATCAGAGTCTGTCGGCTCTGCTCTTGCCCCCATCGTAGCTTTTATTGCTTTGGGTGCTACACTTGCGATCGGAGGCAGCGTTGCCAGGAACAAGCGTGATACACTGAATAACCAGGAAGCACTGAGGGTGCATGCCCTCCGCGTAAAGATAGACGAGATGAAGAAGAGAACCTCTGAGCTCAAGACCAGCTATTCGGTAAAGAAAAGATCTCTTGCGGAGTACGATGCCATAGTTCCTGCATCTCAAAGGACCAAGGTGCGTATGGATAATGTGCGTAGGCTGATCGAAAGCGGCAAAGCCGATAACTTCTACGACGCGTTAAAGCTGTAAGACCAAACGCCCGGGCATTGTCCCGGGTTTTTTATTGGTTAGTATTGCTGTCCGTTCCCGAAAAACAGCAATAGTAAAAATATTACATTTATTTATTTTTTTCTTGTTTTTTGCGCGCGCTCTATATTAATATGTAGGCTGTGGTTCCTCGCGAGAGGATTTGGGGCTTTTTCAAGATTCAATTGGGGTATTCACTATGAAGAAGAAGATTTGGAGCAAGCTGCTCTCATGTCTCGTTGCAGTGGCAATGATTTTCGCCATGGGCGCCAACGTAATGGCAGACCCTGTCGATGGCGAGTCCGGCACTGAAGTAACAGAGCAGCAGGAAAACAAGGAACCTGAGGACAAGCAGGACGAAAAGAAGCCTGAAGATCAGGAGAAGAAGGAAGATCCCGCAGCACCGCAGGATGACAAGGAATCCGGTGAGAAAGAAGTAGCCGGCACTCCCGATGAAGAACCTGAAGATCAGGAGAAAAAAGAAGAGAAGCCTAAGAGCGAAGAACCGAAGGCAGGAGATCCTCCGGCAGCAGAAGAACCGGCTAAGAAGAGCAAAGATAATGCCCAGGAGCCTGCTGATGCAGAGCCCAAGAGTGTTCCTGCAGACAATGATTCCTCCGAACCGGAAGCAGCTGCTGAACCTGAGGCTGCTCCTAAGAGAGGCGCTCCCATTCCGGGAGAAGGCGGAGACACTCCGGATCCTTCTATTTACTACACATTCACTCTCCGCGAAGGAAACTGGAACGCGGCTGATATCGTTTACTCGACAAATGATCCGGACTGTGTTGCCAGCGAACCCGGTGAAGGAAGCAATAAGTTCTATTACAGCGATGGACACTGGTCATTCTATCTTAGCGACAGTTGTCCTTTCACTGCTCCGGATGGATATGAATTTGCCGGATGGGATATAGCAAACGGCTTTAAAAACACTATCATCATTGATATCCAAGAGGATATGGTTGCAACTGCTCAGTGGTCAAAGATCAACACTGACAACTCCAAAGCCGGCGATAACATCACATGGAAATTCAATATGAACACCGGCACCCTGACCTTAACCGGAACAGGTGCTATGTATGATTATAACGGTACCGATACCCCCTGGTATTCCATCAGGGAAGATATCCAGCGCCTCGTCATATCTGAAGGCATTACGGTTATTGGTGAATATGCGTTTTATGAGTGCTACAGCTTGTACTACGTTACGCTTCCTGATTCATTAACGACCATCAAGAACAGTGCTTTCTCCGATTGTAACTCTCTTGAATCAATTGTAATTCCTGCAGGTGTCACAGCGATCGGTGTTGACTCCGATCCTGAAGCATGGCAATTCGACGCTTTCTGCGGATGCAAACATCTTGATGACATTTATTTAGCTGCTAACCCTGCAAATCTTACCTGGAAAGAAGACGGCGATGATTTCAGATCAAAAGCTCCCAAAACAGTCTGCCATGTACGCAGTGAATACTTAAGCGGATATAACGGCGGTTCTTTCAACAATGTAAATGTTATCTTCCAAGGCGATCTTTGCGGACCGTCTATGACATGGTCATTTGATGAAGATAGCGGAGAACTTAAACTTAGCGGATCCGGCAAGATGTTCGATTATGCGGACGCTGCTTCTGTTCCGTGGAGTTCAGTAAAGACTTCGATCACCAATCTTTTTATATATGGTTCCGATGAAATAACTATTGGTAAGAATGCATTTAATGGATGTGTTAACCTTTCCATCACAAACCTTAACTATTCAGGAATAACAAGTATCGGTGCCAGCGCATTTGAAGGATGCAAATCTTTAATGGAAGCCAATTTCCCGTCAAATCTGACAAGCATCGGTTCAAGAGCTTTCTATAACAGCGGTATACAATGGCTGACTATTACAAAAAGCATTAACAGCATAGGCAGTGAAGCCTTCAAGAACTGCACTTCTTTGCTGGCGGTATATTTATATTGCGACCGGATCAGCATTGGAAAAGATGCATTCTATGGCTGCACGGGATGTTATACCATCTATATTGAAAACAACAACTTGACCGCAGCCAATATCGAATGGGATGAAAACAATTGTGACGATTTCATTCAAGGCGATTCTAAAGCTGTATTAATGGTTGGTCCAAGCCGTTTGCAGGCTTTTATAGGCAAATTCAGCGGTAAAGTAAATGTCGAATTCATGGAATATCAATATTGTCCTCCCCAAGGCTATCCATTTGGAAATGGTTTGACTTGGAGGCTTGATGGTGATGGTATTCTGACTATCAGCGGTTCCGGAGATATGCCTGATTTTGATTACAAGCAAGCTCCGTGGTCATCGTTCGGTGATGGTGACAGAATAACACGCGTCGTTATCGGCGATCAGATAACAGGCATTGGTAAGCTCTCTTTCTACGAGTGCAGAGGTATAAAGTCTGTCACCATTCCTGACAGTGTCACCAGGATCGGTTACGGCGCATTCATGAATTGCTTTGCTCTTGAGAATGTAACCATTCCCGGCAGTGTTAAGATTATTGATAAATATGCATTTCAGAGCTGTGAATTCACTTCAGTAACTATCTGCAACGGCGTTGAAAGCATCGGAACCGATGCTTTTGCATACACAAAACTCAGATCCGTAACTGTTCCGGACAGCGTAACATATTTAGGAGACGGTGCATTTTACTGTTGTTCAGAACTCAAATCAGCTAAACTGTCTAAAAATCTGGAATCTATTGAAGAAGGCACATTTAATTCCTGCCATAAACTCTACTCAGTCAATATTCCTGACGGAGTTACTTCTATAGGCGAAGATGCCTTTAACGGCTGTAGTGCATTATCATCTGCCAATATTCCCGGCAGCGTAAAAACTATTGGTGATTCTGCATTCATGGGCTGCTCTCATATGAAGGATCTCACTATTGCATATGGTGTCGAGAAGATCGGAGAGACTGCATTCTCAACCTGCCAGTCACTTACGTCCATAACGATCCCTGACAGTGTTACTTTTATTGATAGAACAGCATTTAATATGTGTATCAACGCTACAACGATTACTCTGCCAAGCGGTATTACGGCCATTAGCGATTACACCTTCTACAATTGCATTAATCTTAAATCTATAGTTATTCCAAACAAGGTAAAAACGATCGGTGAGCATGCTTTCACCAATTGCCAGAAAATGGAATCACTGATCATACCTGAAAGTGTTACAACTATTGGAATGGATGCTTTCGATAACTGCCTTGTTCTTAAGACGATAACCATTTTGAGCAAGAATATAGATATAAAATTCAGTGCGTTCAACTACTGCCCTAGAGTAACTGATGTTTATTGCTATGCAGACCCCGCTAATGTTGAATGGGATTTCAGCAATGGTTATGTTTTCAATGGTAATCGAATAGTTCCAAGAACGGAGGAAAATGCAAAGATCCATGTTCCTACTGAATTCTTAAGTGCATACCACGAGAAATTTGACAGCAAGCTTCCGTCTTACATCGAGATCGTCGGCGGTGCGCAGAACGTTGACATGGTCCTCGGCACACACCTCTATGGTTATTCCTTGAGCCTTGCAGGTGATATCGGCGTTAACTTCTACATGGAGCTCAGCGATACTTTGATTGCCAGCGAGACCGCGAAAATGGTATTTAAGGTTCCTTCAGGCAACACCACGATTACTGAGACATTGAACGTAAAGGATGTTGTATCCGACAATAACAACAAGGTTGTTGCAGACGGCGTTACATACTACAAGTTCAAGGTCGGCGTTGCTGCAAAGGATATCTCACAAAATATCAAAGCGCAGATGGTAGACGGCACGACAGAAGGCATCGTTTATACCTTCTCTGTAAAGCAGTATGCTGAATATCTCCTTGATCATGAGAGCGATTTCCCTAATGCCGCACCTCTCGTAAGCGCTATGCTCAACTACGGCGCTTTCGCTCAGAATTACTTCAAGGTCAACGGCACGCTGGTTGCTGATGAGAGCAAGCTTACAGGCGTTACCGGCAGCGTTCTCTCAGGCTTCAATAATGCAAGCTATAACCTGCCTGAAGGAATCAGCTTCAAGTATGCTTCCCTGTCGCTTAAGTCTGGTACGACCCTGTCACTGTACTTTGAAAGCAGCGTTGGAGCGTTTACACTCAGCATCGGCAACAAAACATACGATACAGAAGCTTCCGGCAATTTACAGGTAATCCGTATCAGGAACATCATGGCGGGCGAACTCGAAAATGAATTCACCGTTACTGTTTCTGCTTCGACCGGAACCGGCAGCATGTCTTATTGTCCTTTGAAGTACTGCTATC
The DNA here is from genome assembly GCA_902782235.1 of Oscillospiraceae bacterium. GTDB lineage: Bacteria > Bacillota > Clostridia > Saccharofermentanales > Saccharofermentanaceae > Saccharofermentans. Next base: position 4,346 of record CACZML010000046.1, on the reverse strand, counting down.
TGGTAGTAAACGATCCTGATCAGGATCCTGCACTCCAGAACGTTTGTAAAGCTTTGTATCTTTACTACTCGGCAGCAAAATCTTATACGAACTGATGGAGGATAAGCGTATGAATAGAAAAGAGTACGAAGAAGTCGATCTTGAGATCGTAAGATTTGATGCCGAAGACGTGATAGTTACAAGCGAAACTGTTCCAGGCGGCGGTGGTGACGGTGGCGATGAGCTGCCAGGCAATTCCGGCATGTAAATAAGTCGAGATAAAAGCCCCCTTCATTGCGAAGGGGGCTTTTCCTTGGGGGCTGTTAAGAAGATTATGAAAAACTTTATTGCTTTGATGACTACATTATTACCCCCTTACCTGAATCGAACCTGAAATGCGTGAGGAAAAAGTGAGGGAAATCATTTATACTGTCAGAAGGTGGCTAATACGATTAAGGAGACTATAACTATGGAAGGTTATAAATTCTTTGATGAGAACGGCACGTTTATAATTCAGGATCCCGATCTTTACAGCTATCTGTATTTTCCCGTTGGCGCTGCCAGCGGCATGATGGGATGCGTCACCCCGGAGCTCGGAGGCGACCTCAAGACTTCCCAGAACACTTTTATCTTAGAGCCTGTATCATCCGATAATCTTCACAACAACCGCTCGACCAGAAACTTCTGGCTCAGGATGGATGATGGCACTCTTATCTCCGCTACGGGCGCTTCCGCTTCTGCCCATGCGCGAAAATTCACTCCCGATAAGGACAAGGTCACCCTTTACGGCGGTCTTTTATGGCACCAGGTAAACCGCAAGATATCAGGAACGGATATCGAGACTGAGATCACAACCTTTGTACCCGTTGAGACATCCGACAAGATCGAGATTACCCGTGTAAGAGTCACCAACAACGGAACAGCTCCCGTTACCTTCACTCCTACTGCCGCAACGCCCATCTACGGACGTTCTGCAGATAACATCAGAGACCACAGAAACGTTACGTCAATGCTAAACCGCATGACCGTCACGGAATACGGCGTAACCAACAATCCGACTCTCACATTCGACGAGAGAGGCCACAGAAGAAATAAGGTGGTTTACGGTTTCTTCGCCGCAGAAGGAAACGGCAAAAAGCCTTCCGTCTTCTGCCCTGTTGCCGAAGATTTCATCGGCGAAGGCGGAGCCTTTGATAATCCTAGATTCCCTGAGCCCTCTAATGACGCATACCATCCCGGCGACAGAGTTGACGGCTTTGAAGCAATGGGTGCGGCCATGTTCTGCAACAAGACTCTGGCTCCCGGCGAATCTGAGGATTACTTTTTCGCGCTCGCGATCGATGACATAGATAAGCCTTCCGATACTGAGGAAGAGATCCTCGCAGTATCTGACACCCTTCAGGCAATGGCCGTTAAATACCTGAATCCTGAAGCTTTCGATTCCGAATTCGCGAAAAACATGAACTACTGGGTCGAAAAGAACAACGTCAGGTTCCACACCGGCGATGAAGCTTTCGACAACTGGATGTACTGGGTAGGCGTCCAGCCAATGCTTCGAAGGATCTACGGCTGCTCATTCCTCCCCCACCACGACTACGGCAAGGGCGGCAGAGGCTGGAGAGACCTCTGGCAGGACTGTCTCGCGCTCATAATCATGGACCCGTCGGACGTCAGAGGCATGCTCGTCGATAACTTCGGCGGCGTAAGATGCGACGGCACGAATGCCACCATCATCGGCAGCAAAAGCGGCGAATTCATCGCCGACAGAAACGGCATCACAAGAGTCTGGATGGATCACGCAATGTGGCCTTTCATGACCATGGACCTTTATATCAAGCAGACAGGCGACCTCAAGATCTTGGACGAGACGGCTCCCTACTTCATCGACCGCCAGGTAATGCGCGGCGAGGAGCTTCTGGATAAGGATATCGACTTGAGCAGCGCTCATTCGGAGGGAACCGTAATGGAGCACCTCCTGCTTCAGAACTTTGCAGCTTTCTTCGATGTCGGCGAGCACGGACACATGAAGCTTCGTGGTGCTGACTGGAATGACGCACTCGACATGGGCAAGGACAAGGGCGAGAGCGTCGCCTTCACGGCAGCTTACGCCGGCAACTATAAAAAGCTCGCATCGATCCTTCGCGAATATAAAAAAGTCTCCGGGGCATCCTCTATCGAGGCCTGTGAAGAGTTAGAAGGCCTCCTTGGCGTATACGATGCGGATAAGCTCCAGAGCGTACTGCTGAGCTATTGTAACAATGTTAAAAATGGTTTCTCGGGCGTTAAGAAGGTCTTTGACATCGACCTGCTCGCAGACGACCTCGAGAAGAAGGCTGACTGGATAATTACCCACATCAGACAGACCGAATGGTTCACCGACAGCGAGGGATATTCCCGCTACAACGGTTATTACGATAACAGCGGCAACGCTCTCGAAAAGAACGGTGACAAGCACGGTAAGCCCGCCATGATGCTCACAGGCGAAGTCTTCACGGTCATGTCAGGCGTCGCCACCGAGGAACAGATTCCTGAGATCGTTAAATCAGCTGACAAATACATCTACGACGCCTCCATCGGCGGCTACAAGCTCAATACGGACTTCCATGAGATAAAGACTGACATGGGCCGTATGTTCGGCTTCTCCTACGGCCAGAAGGAAAACGGCGCTGTGTTCTCCCACATGACTGTTATGTTCGGCAACGCCCTTTATTCCAGAGGCTTCAAGGAAGAAGGCTGGAAAGTTCTTGGCACTTTGTACCGCCATGCCACGGACTTTGAGAAGAGTAAGATCTATCCCGGCGTCCCTGAATATTTCGATCCCAAGGGCAGAGGCGTTTACCACTACCTCACGGGCGCAGCAAGCTGGCTCATGCTCACTGTCCTTACAGAGATGTTTGGTATAAAGGGTTCTTATGGAGATATGGTTTTCGAGCCCAAGCTCCTGCCTTCGCAGTTCGACGCTGAAGGCAAGGCATCGGTCGAATTCGAGTTCAACGGCAAGCCGGTAACGGTAAGCTATTCTATGGTTACTAACGCTTCAGCCGTCAAGTCGATCACTGTCGACGGCGCGCTGGTCAGCGAAGGCACCAATGTCCTGCCAAAGGATAAGATCGGCAGCGTTATCGAGATAGAACTGGATTAAAAACGGCAAAACATGCGGCAGAGCCGTACATTCCGCCGTATAAAATGGCCTTTTAGCCCCAAAAATACGGCAAAATATGCGGCGGCGCCGTACATTCCGCCGTATAAAATGGCCTTTTAGCCCCAAAAATACGGCAAAACATGCGGCAGCGCCGTTCATTCCGCCGTATAAAACGGCCTTTTAGCCCCGAAAATACGGCAAAACATGCGGCAGCGCCGTACATTCCGCCGTATAAAATGGCCTTTTAGCCCCGAAAATACGGCAAAACATGCGGCAGCGCCGTTCATTCCGCCGTATAAAATGGCCTTTTAGCCCCAAAATACGGCAAAACATGCGGCGGCGCCGTACATTCCGCCGTATAAAATGGCTCTTTCGGAACATAAATACAAAAAGTCCGGACACTGTCCGGACTTTTTTATTCGGGGGAGGGTCGTACTTATGTGTACTAAGGAGTTCATTAACTCTTATGAGCACAGTATGGACCCACAACCTGAAATGTACTTGAAGTTGAAGTGGCGATTTTGAATCATTATGTGATCACTCTGGTGTAGACCTGGGTGCTCTGCTGCCAGGTTACCGTGATCGTGTCACCGCCTAAATAGAATGTATACTCCCAGCCGCCGTTATCGTCGACCGAGCCTTTCTCTGAAGCCACTGTTTTATCAGCGTTGTCAAACTCCATCTCATAATCGAATTTCTCAAGGAGCCCTTCTTCGAAATGATAAAACTCGACCATAAATCCCGTGTCTGTCAGGTTATAGATCTTGAAATGCTCTTCTGTGTCATTTGACTTATATTCGCCTTCCGGGCCAAGCTGCTGTGAGGGCTGGGACTCGCCGGACTGTTCCGTCAGGATGCTGCCGCTGACGTCGTTTTGCACGCCCTGCTCAGGCTCTTTGCCGCATGCCGCAAGGGACAAGACCATGCCTGCAGCAAGTAATGTTGCCAGTAATCTTTTCATATTCTTTCTCCATATTTTTTCGCTCAGGAGACATTATATACGATAGAAACGGCTGTTTTGAGCGAAGTTTGAGGGAATGGAACGGATGCGGGATGTTTTCGAAGGCCCGTAATGCGCACTTTTACCGTGATGTGACTTTTGTGAGACAACCGAGCCTAAAGCGGTAATTTACCGCACCTTATAATTGAAAACTAAAAGAAAAATACCTAAAATAACTTATCTGATTAATACTTTTGGGATGGATTGATACTTTAAATGGGTCTT
>CACZML010000045.1:18476-40906 GCA_902782235.1 Oscillospiraceae bacterium | reverse complement strand
GCAGATAATTAGAAAGAGGCTATTTCAATGAAGTTTTTTGTAGCATCAGATATTCACGGAGATTCATATTGGGCTAAGCGCGTCATCGACGCATTTACAGAGAGCAAAGCTGAAAAGCTCGTTTTATTGGGAGACATTCTCTACCACGGACCAAGGAACGACCTCCCTGCCCATTACGAACCTAAGAAAGTCATCGAAATACTTAACAACATAGCTGATAAGATCATTGCCGTAAGAGGCAACTGTGATACAGAAGTCGACCAGATGGTCTTAAAATTCCCCATCATGGCAGATTACATCTATCTTGTCGACGAAGGACAGGTTTTTCTGGTAACACATGGTCATATCTATAACCCTTACGACAAACCGGAAGCAATGCCTGACGGCGGCACGCTCCTCATGGGACATACACATGTTGCCAAAGACATTATGTTCAAAGCAGAAGACGGCAAGACTTTCCGTTATATGAATCCCGGCTCCCCTTCCATTCCGAAGGAAGACACAAAGCCGTCTTACATCATCATCGAGAACGGCAAAGCCACACTGATTCCTTTCGAATAAAAGGCATTATTCCAAAGGCATATTGTTTGTTACCTGATCCTTCATCACCTTTTCAGTCCACTTGCCTGTTTCGGCATTGTAGTACTGGAGGATCTCATCATACATATAATCGGTGTAATAGCCCCGGTCCAGTTCTTTTATCTGGGTATCCTTGCTTACGACCATATCAACTTCTTTAAGTTCGTCTTTGATACCTTTATACGTTCTGTAACCTTTGATATTGAGATAATAGTACGACTGCGGCTCATCGTCGCTTAACGGGAAATTGAACGCACGCACTTTTGCTCTGTCCACATGTATCTCTTCACCGTCCTTTTCATAAACAAACGGTTCAAACTGGTACGTCACATACTTATGCGTAAAAGATCTCTCATATATAACTCCCTGTAAAGTTGCGTTATAGTGCGTATCTGCATATCTTTTGAGCATCTTTCCGTTTATAGGTGATGAAGCTTCGAAAACAAGGGTAATAGTATCAAGCGTCTTATAGTAGCCCTCAAACTTCAGAAGGTTATCGGAATTACATCTTGTAAACTCGCCTTCCATAACTATGCCGCCCAGATCAGTTTTGCCAAAATCAGGATGGTTCTTTGCATAGCACTTTGTAACGTACTTATCGCCAAACAGCCTGAAGCCTGCGATCAGGCTGACTGCTGTCATCAGGACAGCTATTAATACAATGCTCTTTCTATGCTTCATATGTTTTCCCCTAATAAGCTTGATACTATAAATACAGCGTACTTAGAGGAAATGTTGCAAAACCGGTTTAAGAAAATGTCTTCGATTTCTGAATATACTTAATCCAGTTCATTACGGATGAAAGATCTCATATCCGATGCGATCTCATCAGCCTTAAAATAATGCACATAATGTCCGCAGCCAAGTTCTATTACCTTTGCATTTGAAAGGTCAGCCGCATAAGCATAGTGATTGCCGATCCAGTCGCTGCCATTGGTCTCTTTGCCATCTGAAACAAACATTATCATAGGAACATCAGGCTTGGGCTTGCTGTCTATTAATCTGACGGCATCGAAAATCGCCTTACCCTCATTCATGACATCTACATTAACCAGATTTCTTGACGCAATGGCGCGGTAGAGATCCTTCTCTTCTTTGGAAAGACTGTCGGGCAGAAAGCTGTCAGAATAGTAGAGTCTTGCAAGGCCCAGTTCCCTTGCAGCGGTAAAAAGGCCCTCGAGTTTTAATGTGCCTTCAACATCGTAATTGTCATATGTTCTCGGGAGCACATTATCAAGACCGACAATTGCTTCAACCTCATCAGGATAATCCTGTGCCCACAGGATAGCTTCCAGACCAGACATTGAATGAGGGCAAAGGATAAACGGGCCATCAATGCCGGCCTTTTCGAGCGCTTCCCTGTCCTGTCTTAAGATCGTGGTAAATGACCTCTCGGTATCAACCACATCACTGAAACCATACCCGTATTTCTCGATAACGACGATCCTGTAATCGTCATTCAGAAGTGAATACAAAGGCTTGAAATCAATAATTGGCGCAGGTGTTCCGGATCCTGACAGGAACAGCAATGTATGCTTGCCTTCACCTTCCGTATAAACACACATATTGTGGCCGTCGACCTCAATAAGCTGACCGATCGGGTGTTCGAGCAGAGGTTTTTCCTTTTCGAGCATTATCCGGTGCCAGATAAAAATGCCTGCCACAGCGATAACAAATAATGCAAGGAGAGCAAGGATGATAATCCCTATCGTCTTAAGAGCTTTTTTCATAACCATATCCCAAATAAAAATTCCTGCCCGATTTCTCAGGCAGGAACATTATAACACTTTGATTCTTTAGAACAGGGTTATTACTTAGCGAACGCTGCTCCCCTGTCGAATGCTTCCATGTTGATAGGAATGAGGTTGTGCTTTCTCTCGGGAAGGATCTCATAAAGTGACTTCTCGAAGGAATCTCTTGTGAAACAACCTGTAGCTGTAGCCATACAGCCGAGCATTGTGATAGGAGCGAACATCATCTTGCCAAGCTCGGAAGCGATATCGGAAGCTTCCATAGCAATAACCTTGATGTCTGTTCTTGTAGGTCTTGTCTTGATGAGTGAAGAATCGAGGATCATCAAAGCGCCGGGCTTCAACTGCTTCTCGAACTTCTCCATGGAAGGCTGGTTGAGGCAGATTACAACATCTGCGTCATTAACAACGGGAGAACCGATAGGCTCATCTGAGAATACAACGGAGCAGTTAGCAGTACCGCCACGCATCTCAGGTCCGTATGACGGGAACCAGGATACTTCCTTACCTTCATAAAGAGCAGCTTCTGCTGCCATCTTGCCTGCGGAGAGGATTCCCTGACCGCCGAAGCCGGCAAAAATTACAGAGAAATCAATCATTTCTTCACCTCCCCAACATTAACGCAGTTGTTAGCAGTTGCAGGAATAGCGCCGGAAACATACTTTCCGTCTGCATCGAATGTGATATCAGCGCCCTTGTAGCATCCAAGAGGATACTGCTTTTCCATGTTCTCCTTAAGCCACTCCATAGCTGCGAGAGGCTCCTTACCCCAGTTAGTAGGGCATGTGGAGAGAACTTCTACGAGAGAAAAGCCGAGCTTGTTCTTCTGAACGTTGAATGCCTTCTGGATTGCTCTCTTAGCGTTCTGGATGTTCTTGAAGTCTGTAACACAAACACGCTCAATGTAAGCAGCGCCTGCGAGGTTGGATAAGAACTCGGAAACGTTGATAGGATAACCCTGATATGAAGGATCACGTCCCCAAGGTGATGTTGTAGTAACCTGGCCTACGAGTGTTGTAGGAGCCATCTGACCTGATGTCATGCCGTAAACTGCATTGTTTACGAAGATTACCGTGATATTCTCGCTTCTTGCAGCAGCGTGAACGATCTCAGCTGTACCGATGGAAGCGAGGTCGCCGTCACCCTGATATGTGAAGACGAAGCTGTCCTTTAAGTTTCTCTTGATACCTGTAGCAACAGCAGGTGCTCTTCCGTGAGCTGCCTGAACCATGTCGCATGCAATGTATTCATAAGAATTGTATGTACATCCAACGGATGCAACGCCTACAGCTGTCTCGAGAGCATCATTTGCGACAAGAGTCTCAGCTACGAGTCTGATGCCGTGGCAGCAGCCGGGGCAATAGTGGAAAGGCTTATCTGTAAGGCCTTTTGTGGGTTCGAAAACTACAGCCATCAGAAATTACCTCCTTCTGTGATCTTTCCCTCGTGGATCGCAACGATCTTGTCGAGGATTTCCTTCTGCATCGGGAGATTTCCTCCGAGTCTGCCGTGGAAATAAACGGGCTTCTTGCCGTTAGCGCCAAGTCTTACATCTTCGATCATCTGGCCTGCATTGAGCTCAACGTCGAGGAAAGCCTTTACGCTGGGCATATCTGCTGCTTCAGCGATTGCCTTGTAAGGGAAAGGCCAGAGAGTGATAGGTCTGATCATGCCGACCTTGATACCAAGCTCACGAGCCTGACGGATAACGTTTCTGGAGATTCTGGAGCATGTGGAGAATGCTGTGATAACGATCTCCGGATCATCATCCATGCAGATGGACTCATAACGGACTTCGTTAGCCTCAACGATCCTGTACTTCTCCTGAAGCTCAAGGTTCTTCTTCTCAAGGACATCGGGATCGATGTAGATGGAAGTTACTGTGTGATGGAAGCCCTCGCCCTTTCTGCCGTTAGCAGCCCAAGGCTTCTCGATCTTCTCAACAGGCTCTTCATCACGGAAAGCTACAGGCTCCATCATCTGGCCGAGAGTACCGTCGCCTACGATCATGCAGGTCATTCTGTACTTATCAGCAAGGTTGAAAGCCTCAACTACGAGCTCATAGAGCTCCTGAACGGAAGCAGGTGCGATAACGATATTTCTGTAGTCACCGTGTCCGCCGCCCTTTGTAGCCTGGAAATAGTCGCCCTGTGCAGGCTGAATGCCGCCAAGACCCGGGCCTGCTCTAACGATATTAACTACAACTGCAGGAAGCTCAGCACCTGCGATGTAGGAGATACCTTCCTGCTTGAGGGAGATTCCCGGAGAGGAAGATGATGTCATAACTCTGAAGCCTGCTGCTGCAGCGCCGTAAACCATGTTAATGGCTGCTAGCTCAGACTCAGCCTGAACGAAGTTACCGCCGATCTGAACCATCTTCTTAGCCATATAATGCATGACTTCAGTCTGAGGTGTGATCGGGTAACCGAAATAATTGCGGCAGCCAGCTCTGATAGCTGCTTCGGCAATTACTTCATTGCCTTTCATTAATACTCTTTTCTGTGCCATAAAACTCCCTCCGATCAGAAACGCTCAACAGTGATTACAACGTCCGGACACTGTGTAGCACAGAAAGCACATCCGATGCACTCTTCCGGATTTACACTTGTTGCCGGGTGATAACCCTTTGCGTTAAGCCTTGTCTTGTCAAGCTCGAGGATTTTCTTAGGGCATGCTGCAACGCAGAGTCCGCAGCCCTTGCACAGATTCTCGTTAAAAGTCACTTTACCTTTTGCCACGATGAACCTCCTCTGTACACGCGTAAAAATACGCAGAAAATATTCAAAGTATTATAAACATTAAAGGGGGCTGTTGCAACAGTATTATTTCGTTGTCACTTAGCCGAATTTCTGAAGATTCCCCTAAGGGTTTCTTGGGAAAATCTCGGTATCAGCTTAAAAGACTGGAAGTACAGCTTCGTGAAAATGCGGGTTTCCTTGAAAAACAGCGGAATTATCAGCACTTCATAGATATATGTCACTAAAGTGGCCAGAGCCGCACCGATAATGCCGAATTGCCATATAAACAGGATGTCAAGGACGATATCGAGGAGCGCCGCGGTCACCGTAAAGATCTTATCGAACCTGTAAAAGCCCTCTCCCGTGATCCAGATCGACCTGACATAGCCTGACATCGCAAAGAAGGTAGCCCAGGACAGGATTATCAGAGGAATTACCGCATCCATATACTCATTGCCGTAGACAATATAGATAAAAGCCCATCCTAGAGCCGACATAAGGAGCGCGAAAACAAAAGATACGAGATTTGCACCTGCCATAACGAGCTTAAAGCGGTCAAGATACTCCCCTGCTGACACCTTTCTCTTCTCCAGAACGACCGGTCTTGCCGAATCTATGAGCGATGAAGGCACGAACTGCCAGCATGTGGCGAGCATGACAGCCGCCGAATAGATGCCTACATGGGCAGAATCGGTCATCTTCTCCAGGATTATCTTATCCGCCTGCATGTATATGATTATGGACATGCTGGAGATTATGCAGTTATAGCTTATCCTGAGGAGCGCCCTGGCATCAGCCATGCTGACCTTGAGCTTTACGTCAGACTTCTTGATAAACACTGCCGTTATGATCACAGCCGCCACAAGCGCCTGAATGCTTATTGCAAGAGCGAACCACTCAACTGAGACCTTAAGGTACAGCATAACGATCCTGATAATGCTCGTGACGGTTATCGCGCATACCATTGCAATTGAGATGAACTTCATCTTGAGCTTTATGCGGAACCAGTAAACGAGCACGTCATAGGTCTGGAATATCATTCCGAGGCCCTGAAGCACTGCAACGATAAACAGAACCTTGTCTCCCGGGTGGAGCAAGGCGATAACCCCAAGGAACAACGGATAAGATACAAACGACGTAATAAGCCTCATTACGAGAGCTGTTCCAAGGTATCCGCCCTCTTTTTCCGGATTTCTGATTATCTCTGAGACGATGAGATTATCCAGACCAAGACCCGCAAGCGTCGTAAATATCGAGATGACCGATGCGCAGTAGTTGATAAGGCCATAGTCAGAAGGCCCGAGATATCTTGCGATAAGAGCGACAACCGTAAGAGATGTCAGCATCGAATAGAGATGCTGAATTATCATCCAGACGGAATTAGACAGGATTTTCTTTTTAGAACCGCCGCTCATTTGTAGGTCAGATCCTTTACTTGATCAAAAGAAGGTTGCACTGCTCATCGTTATTCTCAGCAGCGACCTTATCTATCTCGCTAATGTCCCTGAACTCATAGTTCCCCTTCTCGGACTGTTCGTAGCAGAGGAACTTGCCAAAGCATGACTTTATATCATTGAGGAACCCTTCGTAGCTGCCGTCATGCTTATAGAGCTTGGGATTAAACTCGCAGAATACGACAGAATCAGTATTCTTAAAGGTCTCCTTGCCGCATTTGAACGCTTCAGGCTCGTGGCCTTCGACATCGATCCAGAAGAGCACGGGAGAATCCATGGGGATCTTGTTCTCCGAGACAAAAGCATCAAGGGTTACAAGCGGGACAGTATCGCCTACATAAGATGATTCGTCCTTTTCGAAAACAAGGTTATCCTTATCTGACCCTGCAATCTTGCATGTCGCCATATTGGCAGGATTGATCTCCAGATTAGCTTCGCCAATTGAATCAGATATTCCGTACCTGAAAGCATTAATATCTGAAAAGCCGTTTATCGCGCAGTTAGCCTTAAGAAGATTGAAGTTGTCAGTAACGGGCTCAACAGCATAGAACTTAGTGTCTGAGCCAAGCTTATTCCTGAAATAGATGACCGATGTTCCGACATTTGCGCCGATATCGATTACCGTTCCGGGACGTGATGAAATACTGTCGTAGTAGCCCAGAATGAAATCCATATCGTCACAGGCCCATATTTTCCTGCTCTCGACCATATAGTCCAGAATGGAATGATCCGTATTCTTAAAAAAGAACGTGAGGCCCTCAGCTTCAACACTGATATAAGGCATAACATCACGTGCAAGACTAATGATCTTCAGATCAGGGAGCTTGCTCAGGACTTTCTTTCCGGTTTTATCGATCAGACCCATATGGAACCTCTAATTCATTCTTCTTTTCAAAGTATATCAAAACGCTTACTTTCTCACACAACAGAAGATCTCGTTGGTATCGTAATCTGCAGGTCCAGTTACCGGAACGATCTCCTGCGGGAAGCCTGACAGGTCGATCGATTCGACGGCAAAGCCTGCATCTTCCAATATCTTTCTGCTGTCTTTACCGAATACGCGGAGATGGTCGTCCTGCCCGAAGAGCCTTATCCGCTCTTCACCGGAACCCGTCTTCTCCTCATGCACCTCTTCGAAATCATAGTTTATGGGGAAACTGATAATGAGCCTTCCACCCTCTTTTAAGACCCTGTGAAGCTCAGATAAAGCTACCTTGTAATCAGACACGTGCTCAAGGACATGGTTGCAGAACACGATATCCTCCGAACCGTCAGGCAGATCGATTGCTGTCAGATCCAGCTTCAGATCTGTCCTCTTGTCGAACAGATCAGCAGTCGTAACCTTTATCCCGTGCTTTCTGAACCACAGCATCATCGAGAGCTCCGGCGCGAAATAAAGGATCTTCGAAGACTTAAGCAGGTCAACATTCTTCTCTGCCCATTGGGCAATTATCCTCTGTCTCGGAGCCGAACGGCAGCAGTCGCAGATAACGTCCTGCCTGGACTTCTTAAACATCTCGGGATTATAGTGCTTTAAGTCATCGTAGAATCTCTCGTCTTCAAAATGTTCGAAATGCTTGCCGCAGCAAGGACAGTAAACATTTCCCTGCTTTTCCCTGAACAGGAACCTGGAAACAAAAGCATAGTAGCTATAGTAAAAGCCCGTATATCTCAAAAGGTATGAGAACAGGAACACTGCAGCCAGACCGCAGATCAAACCAACAATTACAGATATGACGGTTGCAAGGTTAAATGCAAATTTAAGGATGCAGAAGGCTGCTGTAAAAAAGGCTATGAACAGCAAAGCCTTCACCGCAATATTAAAAACGGCATTTCTGTCATACTTTCTCATTCTCTTAATCTTTCCTTCCCTTTAGCATCGCTAAATATATATGCGGCATTACCATAACGCCGATAAGCTTCATCTTGATCGAAAAAGGCGCGTTTGACCGGATAACGTCACCCGCTGCCGCTACAGCTCTCTTACGAAGCTCCCACGCCGCCTTTTTGTTTCCGTTATTGACCATTATCCTCATCAGCCAGAGAGCGGTCTCTGCTTCCCTGTTGGAGATCCTCTTACGGATAAAGGTGTCATCAGCAAAGTCAGACTTCAGCTTCCCGAACATGGCAAAGTAACCTTCATACTTCTCATCAATGCCGGAATGCGTTGTTGAATTGCCGTGCTGTACATAATGGTAAAGCGGAGTACCAAAGCTAACGACCTTGCCAGCCTTCTTCAGGCACTGGTATACGTAGTAACCATCTTCATAAATATTTAATCCGGTATCGAATCGAATATAGGCAAAAGCTTCACGCCTGAAGAGCTTTGCCCAGACACTGTCTCTTATATCGCCATGTGATCCTTCGAAAAAGGCTCTAATTGCTGAGCCAGCTTCTTCATAAGTCTTATCCACAGGATTCGTATCCGGTGTCTTATTGCCGTCTGCGTCCACAAAGAAAGAGCACTGCGTGATATCAGCATTGCTTTCTTCAGACTTCTCATAAAGGGCTTTCAGATAATCCGGTTCAAGAAGATCATCCGCATCAACATAGGCCAGATATTTTCCGTTAGCAGCATCAATATCATCCGCATCAACATAGGCCAGATATTTTCCGTTAGCAGCATCAATGCAGGCATTCCTTGCTGCAGAAACGCCATGCCTGTTCAAATGCAGAACCTTTATCCTTCCATCTTTTGCAGCATATTCATCTGCAATAGCACCTGTGCTGTCAGTAGAACCGTCATCTGCGATAATCAGTTCCCAGGAAGTGAATGTCTGACCTGTAACACTCTCCAGACAAGTCCTAAGATATTTCTCCGCATTATATGCAGGAACGATAACAGTGATCTCAGGTGACATCTAACGGCCTTTCCGCCTGGACAGCCCTAGGCACTTTTATCCAGTCATCACATCCGCAGTATTTGCATGAAGATATGCGCTTTTTCCTGTCGATAAGATCGTAGATCGCATCATGGAGCTTTGAAGGATCATCATATTCAGGACTCATTACGTCGACCATCTCCGTTTTTTCTTCGGGAACCAGACCAAGGCGGATCGCATGGGCCTGCCTTGGGCAGACATAGAGTTTTCCCCTGTAAAGCGACGTGCAAAGCCTTCTGGAATAGCATCCGTCAAATCGGTGCTGTGTCTTGGATTCCTTTTCTTCACGGAGTTTCATGCCTCCGAAATCCCACCAGGAATCATCTCCGACGATATCATATGCAATTCCCTCTCTCCCGCACAGTTCTGAGAATTCCGTGAGTTTGGAGGACAGCTCACCGTAGTTGCTGAAAACGACCTTGAGCTTGGGCGTATTCTTCATAGCATTTATGCATTCTTCAGACGGAATCAGGGTTCCGTTCGTGATGATGTCCACCTCATCAAATCTGTCAGTCTGATCCTTTAAGTATTCAAGCACCTTGATAAGAGCCTTCTGGCACACAAAAGGTTCACCGCCGAGAAGTTTTAACTGGGATACCCTCATGGATGCGAAAACTTTTCGAAGGCCTGATATAACTTCATCCGCATCAAGATTCTCGGGATGGTGGTAATACTGCATGAGGTTGGAGCAGCTCTTGCATCTTAAAGTGCAGCATTCGGTAAGGACAACGTCCAGATGTACTATCGTGTCAGGATATTTCCTTCGCCTTGCAGAATTAAACAGGCCCGACCTGACGATCAGGGGCCAGAGATGAAGCGTCCTTGCAGCTGAAGCCGCAAAATGAAGTAACTTATTCTGCTTGGGCATGAATCAATTCTACCATTCTGATATCCAAAAGAGCACAGTCTCAGTCATTAATGCGGTTAACAAGAGCGTGGTACCTCTTGCGTACTTTCTCATTCTTTGAACCGGACAACTTTCCTCTCAGCAAAGGGAACGTCAGGTGCCAGAGCACACAGTATCTCATTCTCTGAGGCAAGCTGTAGTGGGACGCGATTATATCTTTCCTGTCCTTATTCTTCTGCTTTAAGCCTTCCTTTGTCTCAGAAACGCCGCCGCCCAAGAAATTGCAGACAACAGTATCAACATGTATAGACTTCAAAGTCTTGGCCATATCCTGCTCCAGATCGTAATCTGCCAGGATCTTATATCTTGTATCGTACTTCTTCTGATCCCTTAATATCCTGCCGTTAAAGAACACTGACTGATGGCAGAGGATCGTTCTGTACATGTTAAAGCGCGTCAGTGTCTCCGGCTGCTTTCTAACAATGCCGTCTCTTGAATAATCGCCGTAGATCATGCCGTAATCGCCGTCTTTTACGGCTAATCTGACATCTTCAAGCACTTTGTCAGAGGCAAACGTGTCACCGCAGTTCATGAATATAAGATATCTGCCTGAAGAATATGAGATAGCCTGATTCATTGCATCGTAAAGGCTGCTGTCAGGCTCCGAAAACAGCTTTATACGGCCGTCCTCAGGAATATTATTCAATGTGTCATCCGTGGATTCCCCGTCTTTTATAATGATCTCAAAATCACCGCATGTCTGGCTCAAAGCAGAACTGACCGTAGATCCGATCAGACTCCCGGCATTCAAAGACACGATAATAACTGAAAAGAACGGCTCGCCCATTTCAAAACACCTCTCCAAAACAATGATAGTTTGGAAAGCGTTTGTGCGCAACAGCAAATTAAAAAGGCAGTGCCTGTTACGGACACTGCCTTAAGCTTTTCGATTGCTCTGAAATTACTTTGCAGCAGCTACAACTGCATCAGAGATAGCAGCCTCGTCACCGATAACTACTACGTTCGGGTGGAGCTGGAGGATCGAAGCAGGTACTCTGGGCGTAACAGGGCCGCAGAATGCCTTCTCAACGATATCCTTCTTGCCTGCACCTGTAGCCATGAGGATAACTGTTGTGGACTTCATGATGTAGCCGATACCCATTGTGTAAGCCTGTGTAGGAACTGCGTCGAGATCTCCGTTGAAGAAGAGTCTTGCGTTGTCCTGGATCGTCTGGTTCTCAAGATCGATGCACTGTGTGTTTACGCAGAAAGCGTCAGCAGGTTCATTGAAGCCGATGTGGCCGTCACCGCCGATACCGAGGAGCTGGATATCAAGGTGGCCCAAA
The DNA here is from genome assembly GCA_902782235.1 of Oscillospiraceae bacterium. GTDB lineage: Bacteria > Bacillota > Clostridia > Saccharofermentanales > Saccharofermentanaceae > Saccharofermentans. The sequence goes on along the minus strand of CACZML010000045.1, from coordinate 29,309 downwards.
GACTCAAGGATCTTGTCGTAATCTGTGCAGGCCTTGACAGCGTCTGCCTCAAGACCGTCAGGTACGTATGTCTTGCTCTTGTCGATGTTTACGTGATCGAAAAGATTTGTGTTCATGAAATATCTGTAGGACTGGTCGTGATCACCGCCCAAACCTCTGTACTCGTCAAGGTTAGCGGATGTGACCTTTGAGAAATCAAGGCTTCCTGCCTTGTACATGTCTACAAGATCCTTGTATGTGCCGATAGGTGTTGAACCTGTGGCAAGACCGATCTTGCAGTCCGGCTTGAGCCTGATCTGTGAAGCGATAAGCTCAGCGCATGCCATTGAAGCTTCTTCGTAGTTACTCTTTCTGATGACTCTCATAATTCGTTCTCCCAACTTTTAGTCTGTATATAAAACGGCTCCGCATAACCCAACAATGCGAAGCCGTAATACCCTTTTTTAGTCTGCAGCAAGACCCTGCTCTTTAATGACTGCGATAAGCTGATCTACATACTTCTCACAGAGCTCATCTGTCTTGGCCTCAACCATGACACGGATCTTAGGCTCTGTACCGGATGCACGCAGGAGCATTCTTCCGTCGCCGCCCAATGCCTTGTTAACTTCCTCAACACCCTTAAGGACTGCAGGATTCTTCTGTGCTTCTTCCTTATCCTTAACGACAACGTTCTTTAAGCACTGAGGGAACATCTTCATCTCACCTGCGAGCATTGAGAGAGGAAGCTTCTTCTCGAGCATTGTCATGAGGACCATGAGTGATGTGAGGATACCGTCACCTGTTGTCGCATACTTTGCGAAAATGATGTGGCCGGACTGCTCACCGCCAAGAACAAAGCCGTTCTGCATCATGTTCTCAGCAACATACTTATCACCTACAGCGGTCTTCTCAGTACGGATGCCGATTGCTTCGCAAGCCTTGTAAAGACCCATGTTGCTCATGATCGTTGTAACGATCGTATTGCCGTCGAGCTTGCCGCTCTCCTTCAGATACTTACCGCAGAGATACATGATCTGGTCGCCGTTTACTTCGTTGCCCAATTCGTCAACGCAAAGACACCTGTCAGCGTCACCGTCGTAAGCAAAACCTACGTTAAGGCCGTTATCAAGAACGTACTTCTTGAGGTTGTCGATATGTGTGGAACCGCAGTTTGTATTGATGTTAAGACCGTCAGGTGTGTTGTTGATGATGTAAACCTTTGCACCCAAAGCCTCGAAAACTGATCTTGCGATATTCCATGAAGCACCGTTAGCGCAGTCGAGACCGACCTTCATGCCGTTGAATGCTCTTGTAGGAACTGTCATGAGGTAGCCGATGTAGCGGTTACGTCCTGCAGCGTAGTCAACGACATTACCGATTGCCTCACGCTCTGCAAGAGGGATCTCCTCGATCTCGCCGTCGATATAGGCTTCGATCTTCTCTTCGATCTCTGCCTCGATCTTCTGGCCGTTGGCACGCATAATCTTGATACCGTTGTCATAGAAAGGATTGTGAGATGCGGAGATCATGATTCCGCAGTCAAAACCGTCTGTTCTGCAGCAGTATGATACTGAAGGAGTTGTTGTTACGTGAAGAAGGTATGCATCAGAACCTGAAGATGTGATGCCGGCAGTAAGAGCTGCCTCAAGCATATAAGAACTTCTTCTTGTATCTTTGCCGATGATGATCTTCGCTCTCTTATCATCGTGCTGCTGACCGTAATACCAGCCGATATATCTGCCTACCTTGAATGCTTTCTGTGCAGTGAGAGCTTTGTTAGCTTCTCCTCTGAAACCGTCGGTACCAAAATACTTACCCATTATGGTGTCCGCCTTTCGATAATTTTTTTCTTTAGCATTTTATCACAAATCTGATGAATTCAACTTGTTTTTGTTAGGTCTGATAACAGTTCTCGGCGTAATTAATCCGATGATGAGCCAGAAATAAACAGCCACATAAGTTACACTGCCGTTGAACAGCGCCTGGACACAATATGTGATGAACATTCCGAGAAAGATCCATGTGAGTATGCGTCTTACTTTCGAGGTGTCATTTACTACACTCTTAACCGCACCTGCGCCTGCATAGATCAGGAGCGCCAGGTAATTGATCACGGCAGGAACGCCCTGGGTAACAAGCACATGCAGATATTCATTGTGCGCTTTAGCCTGGGTATAGTATTCAGGATCTGCTCTAAACACATAGGAATAGTTATCAAGACCCACGCCGGTAAGCCAGTTGTCCGGAACGCTCGCAAGTCCCATTTTCCAGTTATAGATACGGTCCGAGCCGACCTTCTCGACATCGCCGTTTGCCACTTCCCAGTAAGATCTTACCGCAGCTTCCCTTATATAATCCGTGAAGAAGAATGCAATGAGGAAAACTGCAGAGAACACGGCCAGCAGCACGAGCGAACGCTTAAGCGCCGGCTTAACAGTTTCCTTATCTTTCCGGTACATAATGGCAAAAGAGATAACATAAAATACAACAAGGCCGGCAAAACCCACCCAGGCAAGTCTCGCCCTGCTTCCCAACATGGTATAGAAAAGAAAAGCCTGAACCGCCGGAAGCACATACTTCATATATTTCGAATCCGTCACGTAATCAGAGAAGAAATACATTCCGGAGATGCCTGCTATGAGCACGACACACAAGCCTCCGTAGTAGTTACTGTTCTGCGTAAGACCATATGCGGTGTGTTCTGTGTAATAGTAAAGGCTATATGACAGTTCGATGTTGAATGTCTGAAGGAAAGCAAATATGCCTTCCAGAACGGCCACACCCGCAAACAGATAAAGAAGGTTTTTCCTGTATTTGGGATCATCGATAAGTGTTCCTGCAAAATAGAGCCAGTAATAAGCAAGAAAATGCAGAGGATTCTCGCAGTAGAAATAATCTCCTTCGGAATACACACCAGGATTGCGGGAACATACCGCGGATAAGATCATGAAGAAAAGAAGCGTGAAATAGAAGATATCAGAGATCCTGAGCTTCCTTTTCCCGCGCTCCATAGAAAGCCAGTATAAGATCGTGATAAGTGTTCCGAACACTCCGAAGATCCCTGTCATCTGCGGAAGGAAAAACGAAGGTAAAATAATGTTATTGAACCTTCCTATTATCTCCGTAATGATCTCGACTATCGGAAGACCGCCGAGCAGTATAACGCAGGCTCTGTAAAAAACCTTCTCAGAAACCAGATTTCCGATGCTGTTTCTTAAGCTCATAAGATATCTTTCCTTCCGGAAGAGATCACAAGCTCCTTGCCTTCAGCTATGCCTTCCTTCATCCATCTGTATGCATCCGATGGCTTTACGGACTTCTCATAAGACTTCTTTTTGGCCAGGACAAATCTCAAAGCCCAGATCTTCGCGTATTTTCCATACAAAAAGCTGTAGAGCACTCCCCTGTCGCGGAAGAATTTCTCATTAAACCCGTTGAACCAGGTAGACTTTCTGGGGACCTCTTTACCGATATTAACAGGGACCGCCTTAATGACTAAGCCTGCCCTTAAGCAGTCCATGAAGAACAGATTGTCTTCTCCGCTGGAGTATTTCGCGCCGCCGCCGAAAAGAAGCGAGAATCTTACCCCGGGCTTCCTTATACTCTCAAGCCTTGCCGCTGCAGCATAACAGGGGTATCTCCCTACGGACCATTTATGGACCTTTATAGGACTGTCTATATGGTAGGTCCTCCGCTCTTCGCATACATCGACATTGAACATAATGATGTCGGCACCGGGATCGGCACTGAAAGCCTTCAGGATGCTGTCGGCATAGCCTTTTGAATAAACGATATCATCATCGGAGAACAGAACGATCTTGCTGTCAGCCTTATCGAGAGCAAGGTTCCTGGATCTGCCTATGCCACGCTCTGATGACTCGAAAACCCTGATCTTAAGCTTGTTCTCATTCTCGTATTCGTAGCTTCTGTCACGGCTTCCCTGATTGACAATGAGCGCATCACACTCAAGGTTCATACCTGATATGAGTTTCATCGGATCCTTTTCGAGCGCACTTACAAGCACTTCCAGATTGCGTCTCATCTGATGATCTCCTTATCTGAAATGCATGTACTTAAGAATGCCGTTTACGGCATAGCAGCCCTGGTAGAAGTATCTCTCAAGAAGGCCGAGACCGATAAACTTATAAGTGTTCATATTGAGTTTGGAAGCGTTTACCTTGTTGCTGCTGCTCGAATTCTTATGGATCCTGTAAGTTATCAGGGGCTCATTGACGCCTCTTGCAGTAAGTCCTGCCCTGAGCATGCAGAGCCAGCAGGCAAAATCCTCGTGCATATCGTTCCCGCGCTCAGAATAAGGTGAATACTTAAGATAATCCCTTTTTCTCATAAGAACGGATGAATTGGAGATAACATTCTGCCTTAAAAGCTTCTTGTATGTCACTTGCTCAGGGACATGCATTATCCACTTGAAAGGCTCGCCGGTCTCATTGATAAAGGAAGACGCGGTATAAACAAGGTCACAGCCGGTAGCCTTCTGCAGGGCAAACTGCTTTTCGAGCTTATCAGGGCTCCACAAATCATCAGAATCTACGAAAGCTATCCATTCACCCTTTGCAAGATTGATAGCCCTGACCCTTGTCTCAAGAGTTCCGAGGTTGTTGGAATTTATGTAATACCGGATCCTCTGATCCTTTTTGGCAAATGAATCACATATAGCGTGGGTACCGTCTTTAGCAGCGTCATTGATAAGGATTATCTCAAGATCCTTATAGGTCTGGTTCAGAACGGATTCCAGAGTATCCGTTAACGTTTTCTCACAGTTATATGCAGGAAGGATGACACTAACGAGGTCAGACATGATCTTCCCTCCTGCAAGCTACCGTTCCTTCAGGAATACAAATAAAAAAGCAGTTCAGCAAAATAGCTGAACATACTGAAACACAAAGCCCGAATCCGCCTCTGCCCTTCATACACTCCACAACTCATAAAATCTATCCCCACGGATATTATATAACAGAAGAGCCAAAGTTTTTACAACTGACGATAAAAAAAACAAAAGAGGCTGTCTCCGAAGAGACAGCCTCCATAAGTGTTTCAGTTCGAAAACTTAAGATCTTATTCGATCTTTGTGCCGCACTCAGGGCAGAACTTAGGCATATTGCCGTCAGCGGGCTTGTAGCCGCACTTAGGGCAAGCTGCAGGAGCTGCTGCAGGCTGAGGCTGACCACAGTTGCCGCAGAACTTACCAGTATTGCCTGTCTGGCCGCAAGAGCATGTCCAACCAGCTGCTGCGGGAGCGGGCTGAGGCTGGCCACAGTTGCCACAGAACTTACCTGTGTTACCTGTCTGGCCGCAAGAACATGTCCAACCAGCTGCTGCGGGAGCGCCTGCAGGTGCTGCTGTCTGACCAGCAAAGAAACCTGTCTGGGGCTGGCCCTGGTTAGCCTGAACTGTATTAAGAGCTGCTGCTGTAGCGTTGTTTCCGCCAACTGCACCCATCATACCGAGACCCATGAAGCCGTTAACTGCGCCGTTAGCGTTAGCACCAGCATTCTTCATAGCCTCTGTCTGGCCCAATGCAACTGCTGCACCGAGAGCTGCCTGATCGGAACCATAGAGCTTTGCCTCGTCGACCTTCTCGATTCTCTCACGGGACTTATCGTCAGGTGTAACGGAAGCGATGGCAACCTTCTCTACAACGATACCTCTCTTCTGGAGCCACTCGTCGTCAAGGCAATCCTGCATGTATCTGCGGAACTCGCCCTGCTTTGAAGGCAATGTTGAGAACATGATGCCCTGCGGGTAAGGGCCGCCGCACTTGTTGAGTGTTTCTGTGATGTTGTCAAGGAACTCAAGGCGAGGCTGCTGAGGCTTAGCGGGTGTACCCATGAAGTCAGCAACTGTGTACTCGTCTCTTACGTTACCAACGATGTTTCTGAAGAAAGTAACAGGATTCTCAACTCTGAAGGAGAATGTACCGTTCAAACGGATATAAATGTTACGGTATTCAGGGTCTGCATAAGGTACCGGTGAAGGTGTACCGAAGTTCTGATTCATCATCTCGAGCTTGTTTACGAAGTAAACTCTCTGCTGCTGCTGAATCTCTCCGCCCATCTTCATACGGTTCCAGATGTCACCGATGGACTGCTTTACGTTCTCACCGAAATTCTTGTTAGCGAGAACTGAAGGTGCTGTGGAAGTATCCCACTTATAAGCGCCTGCGTCAGATACTACATCTACGATCTCTCCGTTGTTAACGAGGAGACAGAAGCAGCCCTCAGGTACGTTGATGATGGATCCGTTGGAGATAACTTCGGAATTACCCTTGTTTCTGCCCTTCTCCATCTTGTTAGCGCCCTTCTTTACAAGGATCTCCTGTCCTAAAGAGTCCTGTGTGAAGAACTCAAGGTACTGATCCTGGATCTGGCTGCTGATTGAATCAAAAGTTGTTCCTGCAACATTCTTGATTAAGCTAATCAATCCCATATTAATATTCCTCCTAGGTACTTGGTCGAAATTGCTCCGCCAAGAAAAATAATATCATTTTCTTAACAAAACAACAATAATATTTAACACGATTTAGTACGCGTAGTGGATTCTTCTGCTCATCCTGAAAAGCTCTGTATTTGCAAGCATTCCCTCAGGAATCTCCACGCCTTCCATCACGCAGTTGGCAACCAGAGGCACACCTGTGAGCTTGGACGCTTCCAAAATCTTGGCTTCGCCCTCTTTTACCATCTCAGCGGTGGTCTCTTCCAAAAGGTTTGTATTATTGATATAGCCGTCGATCTTAAATCCTGCAGCTGCAGACAGTTCAGATGTCATTATTGCGATCTGCTCAGGGTCTGAGGTGAACGGTCTCAAGCTGTTTACGGCCATGTAGATTACAGCATCCGTGTTTTCGATCCTGTGCTTAAGGGAGCCAAGGACAAGAGCGCCCATGTCTTCACCGCCGATATCAAAGATTCCCTGATATGACTCGTCGTCGAAAATAACATACATATCAGGCGGCAGAACGGGCGCATCTACGTTGGAGCCCGCATAAAGAGGCGTAACGAGTCTTATTCCCGCCTCCTCGAGATCTTTCGCACAGTCTGATGAACGGTAGAACGGATTGACGATATCGAGATCTGCGATAAGGAGCTTTTTGTCCGGCAAAGCTTTTCGCTGGGCAAGAGACATATTGACGGCAATCTCGGATTTACCGCTGCCGTAAGCGCCGATGATTATAGTTAAACGATGATCAAGATAAAACATTAGAACAAATTCTTCTTTCTGAAAATTAGATATCCCCAGCCGCCTATAACTACTATCCAGGCAAGTGACTTGCCAAGATATATCAGGTTAAGCTTGCTAAAGGACATATGCATAGAATCCACACGCTTGAAATTATCAACAGTCATATAGTATTTATACAAAGCTTCACTGGGATCAGGGATCTCGTATGTCTCAGGATCAGCCTCAGGATCGAGCTCTATTTCCGTGAAAACCTTTGTATGATACCAGATGTCAAATTGAGACTCGTCTTTGAAGAAGATATTCTGAGCATAATTCAGTTCCTTAGGATATTCTAAACCGCCTCCGATAAGGCTTGTAACACCTGAAGCGCCATAATCGGATTCAAAACCTATGGGAGTAATGAGATATGCCGGATAGAATACCTGCCAGCCGAAGGTTAAAAGCTTGTTCTTTCCGAATGCCGCCTCATAATCCTTGACGGTTTTCTCATCGATCATCTCGTCTCTAACCATCAGTTCATACTTGGTATTTCTGATATTGATATAGTCCTGAACGGCCTGCGGAGGTGTGCTGTAAAGTCCGAAAACTGATGATGCAATATTGGAAACATATGCGATCAGGATACAGAGGATCACAGGAGCGGCACGCCTTCTGAAAATTGCAGACAATGCCGTGAATGTAACGCTCATAACAAGGAATACGACAATGGCAACGCCTAATCTGGCGAGCATCTCGCCGTGATTAGTATCCACACCTATGCCCGTGATAGTAAGTCCCAAGAATGCCGAGAGAATATAGATCAAGGACAAAACAACATGTGCACACATCTGGGTGATCACATAAGAGAAATAGATCGCAGTTCTGGAATGTCCGGCGATTATCTTATTTCTCACTATACCGTCCGTATAATCTCTTCCGACATGAAGGCACGTAAAAAGTGCAACAAATATAGAAAGCGACGTCATGAATGCCACGGAAATGATCCAGGTATAATAGAGCCTCTGATCCTGTGTAACACTTAAAGGAACAAATTGGATCTCATCAGAGAACAGATCGAGAGTTAAAATCAGACGGTAAAATCCCGCTGTGATCACCGGCCATATAAAGCTGATCGCAGCGATGATCCAGAAAAAGATGCTCTTGGAGATTCGTCTGAATTCAAAAGCTAATAATTTAAGCATTTGACTCACCTCCTACGAGCTTAACAAAATATGTCTCAAGGTCTGTTTCCCTTGTAACGACTCGTGCAATGTTGACTCCCGCTTCACTTGCGGCTGTTACAATGTTCGTGAGGTTATAGTAACCCTTTGCGGTAACGACACGGCTCTCGGGATCAAATGCAGCTTTAAGGCCCTTGGCATTTAATACAGGGATAAGCTGTTCGGGCGTTCCTGTATAGAACTCGGTAACGAGGCCGCCAACATTTTCCAGTTCTTCAGCCTTGATCTCCTTTATTACCTTTCCTGCTTCAATGAAAGCAAAATCAGTAGCGAGCTTTGAGAGCTCGGAAAGAATATGGCTCGAAATGATTATCGTAATACCCTTCTCTTTATTGAGCTTTATAAGAAGGTCACGGATCTGGATAATGCCCTGCGGATCAAGGCCGTTGATCGGCTCATCCAAGATAAGCACTTCCGGATTGCCGCACATTGCCATGGCGATTCCCAGACGCTGTCTCATACCCAAAGAGAACTTCCCTGCCCTCTTGCTGCCGGTATTGCCAAGTCCTACAAATCTGAGATTCTCATCAAGGGAACCGTCGATCTTAAGTCCTAAGTTAATGTATTGGAAGATAAGATTATCTTTTGCTGAATAGTTCGAATAGATCGAAGGAAGCTCAACAAGAGCACCCACATTGCCTAATTTCTTATTGTCAAAACCGTATTCGACGGTTCCTTTGGTGGGGCTTTGAAGACCTGAGATAATTCTCATTATCGTGGTCTTCCCGGCGCCGTTCCTGCCTACGAGTCCGTAAATAGAACCTTTCGGAACAGTAAAACTCATTGATTCAAGAGCACGGAATTTCCCATAGTCTTTTGAAACGTCGTTAATTTTAATTATAAAATCACCGTTCTCAGACACGAGCTGTATCTCCTTATTCTCCAGATTATTCAGGAACCTTACGGCTCCCAAACGCTCCCATTATATCAGAATAAGAACGGCACTAATCTTAAAAAAGGCTTAAAACTTAGTGAGTTTTGAGGCACGTTCGCCGATAAGCACTGCCACAACCATCTTCACGATATCGGGGATAATGAACGGTATAACGCACCATCCCATAACGGTTGCAAGGCCTACCGGACCTGTCTGTGCCGCATATACGGTCATGAACCAGATAACGCCTACTATATACATGATGACTTCGAAAATCAGGAATGCCAGCATTCCAAAGACCCAGGTCTTAACAGGTGTAGTCATGAGCTTCTTTAAGAAAAGCTTTTCGAGCAGCCAGTAGACCAGCGCGGAGACAAGGAATCCGACAAGGAATCCGCCCGTAGGACCTGCAAAAGAAGCTATACCTCCCTTAAAGCCTGCGAAAACCGGTACTCCCACTGCTCCAAGTGCCAGATATACGAGAACAGCGATAGTGCCTCTCCTGCCGCCTGCCGTGAGCATTACCGCGAGGATTCCCAATGTCTGCAGAGTGAACGGTACAGGACCTAACGGAATGCTAATCCATGAACATACTGTGATCAAGGCTGCAGATATAGATATAAGGACCATATCGTAGATAAAGGCCCTGTTTTTTGTCGTTTTAGACTTTGAATTGCTTGATTTTACGCTTGTTTCAGACATTGTAAACCTCTTTGACGATTTAGTTGACAATCGGAAGTTTACTCTTCTGTCTTCTGGATTTCAAGCGCTAAATTAAAACTGATATTTGGGCCAGATACCCATCTTGTCGTGGGTATGCTCAGGCAGCTGGTAAAGGTCATGACCGGGATAGTCATTACCCTCAACGATTACAGGTCCGTCAGGCGTAAGACAGACGTCCCAGCCGATAAAACCAACCTGCGGAACAACCATTGCAGCCCTGGTGCACATATCTATTACCTGATCCCACATAGGGAAAACGAAGCCCTTGAATACGGCACCTGTCATGGGGTGTTTCTCATAAAGAACCTTAGTCTTATCAATCGGGAAATCGGTGATCTCACCTGTCTTCTCATCAACAGGCGCGGTCATGCCGCCGTTATTGAAATTATCCACGCTGTGGCCATAATTGCCGAATCTGCAGCAGGCACTGGCCACATGTACCTTGCCTTCCCTCTGGATAGTAACGATCCTTATCGTATTGATCGCATAGGGATAGATAGCGCTTACCGCAGGGTGCTGAACGATTACTTCCTCAAAGAAATGAGGGCGTTCCTGATTTACCAGGCGCTCATAGATGTCTTCGGCCTTCTCCTTCTTGCAGTCGATCTTCTCGACCGTCTTACCGCAGGATCCGAGATCTGCCTTTGCAATAAGGAAATCATGGCTGTTAATGAAGTCTAAGACTTCCTGCTTATTATCTTTTCTTATCTCGAGCCATTTACGGCCAAGGAATTCACCGAAACGCTTATTAAATTCAATCTTATTATCAATGAGATCCGTGTAAGCCGGGTCGTTATATCTCTTTACGAGATCGTAGTTACGGCCTCTTGTGATATA
>CACZML010000045.1:0-18423 GCA_902782235.1 Oscillospiraceae bacterium | reverse complement strand
CCCGACTTCTCATGGATATCCTTGATCTTGGCGTTCATCGCCTTATAGTCCATGCGCGTAACGCGCCTTATCAGATACTTTATGTTTGGCATAGGGCAATTATAATACAATAACCGTATTTTTGTTATACTCCCAAGATATACACAAATTCCTATCAAGTTTGTTATAATTTCGAGCGAATATAAAATCAGTAACCAATAGTTACTTCATCCTTAGGAGGATCAGATAATGGCAATCAGAATCGGTATTTTAGGCTACGGCAACCTCGCAAAGGGCGTAGAGCTTGCTATCCGTCAGAATCCGGACATGGAGCTTTCAGCAGTATTTACAAGAAGAGACCCTTCCACTGTTAAGACACTTACTCCCGGAATCACGGTAGTTCCTGTCGCTGACACAGCTGAATGGAAGGACAAGATCGACGTTCTCGTCATCTGCGGCGGTTCTGCTACAGACCTTCCCACACAGACTCCCGAATATGCTTCAATGTTCAACGTAATCGACAGCTTCGATACTCACGCTAAGATCCCTGAGCATTTCGCAAATGTTGATAAGGCTGCATCAGCAAGCAATCACGCAGCACTCATCTCCGGCGGATGGGATCCCGGAATGTTCTCAATCAACCGTCTCTACGGCAGCTGCATCCTTCCTGAGGGCAAGGATTATACATTCTGGGGCAAGGGCGTATCCCAGGGTCACTCCGACGCGATCAGAAGAGTTCCCGGCGTAAAGAACGGCAAGCAGTACACTATCCCTGTAGAAGCAGCACTCGAGGCAGTAAGATCCGGTTCCGAGCCTGAACTCACAACACGCCAGAAGCACTTAAGAGAGTGCTTCGTAGTAGCTGAGGAAGGCGCTGACTTGGCTCTCATCGAGAAGACGATCAAGGAAATGCCTAACTACTTCGCAGATTACGATACGACAGTACACTTCATCTCCGAGGAAGAGTTCGTAAGAGATCACTCCAGGATCAACCACGGCGGCTTCGTATTCCGCACAGGCAAGACAGGCGTAAACGGCGAGAACAAGCACGTTATCGAGTATTCATTAAAGCTCGATTCCAACCCTGAGTTCACAGGATCTGTCCTCACAGCTTACGCAAGAGCTATCTACCGCCTCTCACAGAAGGGCGACTTCGGATGCAAGACAGTCTTTGACATCGCTCCTGCACTCCTCTCACCCCTTTCCGGCGAGGAATTGAGAGCTCACCTGCTGTAATCAGTATTTTTAATCACCGTTCATGACCTGCATACCGCCTTAGGTGTGCAGGTTTATTATTTGCAGTAGTTTACTTGTGATATTATCTTTTTATGCTCAGGAACTCATACAGCAAAAGACTCAGCAAAACAGCGATCATTCTGTCGGTCGTATTAGTTTTGCTCGTATCAGCACTGTTATTTATCGTGTTCTATCCCAAAATTGAACATTACCGCATCCTTCACCAAAACTACGAACTCTACGGCGGGATGACTGACGATCTTAAAGACAGCTCCTTTTATGAAGATCTCCAGAGCGGTAAATCTGTTTGTTTTCTGGGTGACAGTATAACTTTCGGAGCGACCACTAACGGTGTGCCCTGGTACCAACCAATGGTGCCATATATAAAAGGTAAAGTATTCAATTACTCAACCAGCGGTTGGCAGGTCAAAGACCTCATCAACAACATAGATAATATCCCTGTTGCTGATATTTATATTATTGCTATCGGAATCAACGACATTCTTTTCATTGACAAGCCAACAGCCTCTGTCACGGCAGATGACTTCGCAAGAAACACTGACGCTCTTGCAACTCTTCTAAAAAGCAAATCCAATGGAGCAAGGATCTACTTTATCTCCCCGTGGTCATTCTGCAACCTTGATGAAAGCTATGTCATCCGCGGTAACGAATTCCGCAGGGCCATGGCGTCATATTGCGAAAATTCTGACTGCATATATATCGACGCTGACTCTGTCATCGCATCAGTCTTAGATGCGGAAGGCGCTGAGAAATACATGTACAACCAGTACCACCCCAACGCTCCTGACGGCATCGGCCTGTTCAGTTATGCAGTACTAAAGGCTGCCCACGACCGGAGAATCTGAAAACAATAACAAAACCATCAAAGAAAAAGGCTGCCACATATGAATGACAGCCTTTATCTGGATGCCTGTGAGTGTCTCTCTGAGCTTTGTCATGACAGGACCCATCTCCTCCATGCCGGAAGCGAACTTGAATTCCTTGCCGTGATCGTTGATGGAACCGAGAGGTGAGATAACTGCAGCTGTACCGCAGAGACCACCTTCTGTGAACTTACCGCTCATGATCTCGTCGAGATATACTTCTCTCTCCTCGATCTTCATGCCGCAGTAGTGCTCAGCAACGTAAACAAGTGATCTTCTTGTGATAGAAGGCAGGATGGAATCGGACTTAGGTACAACGAGTGTGCCCTGACCGTCTGTGAGGATGATGTTAGCGCCGCCTGTCTCCTCGATCTTTGTGCGTGTAGCGGGATCGAGATAGATGTTCTCAGCAAAGCCTTCCTTGTGTGCAGTAACGATTGCGTGGAGGGACATTGCATAGTTAAGGCCGGCCTTGATGTTGCCTGTTCCATGCGGAGCAGCACGGTCAAAGTCAGAGATCTTAACTGCGATCGGCTTAGCGCCGCCCTTGAAGTATAAGGTCTTAAGTAAAGAGATGCGCCGGAACCATACGGGGGAACCCAAGCTGCGTTGCCTGCAACAGTCTCCTGGACAGATCTTAAGAACAATTCCTTGGAAATCGGGGGAATCTCAAGGCGGACTGCAGAGTCATGAAGTCTGTCAGCGTTGAGGTCAGGGCGGAAAGTAACGATTCTGCCGTCAACTGTCTCATAAGCCTTAAGGCCTTCAAATACTGTCTGAGCATACTGGAGAACGCCTGCGTCTTCGCTCATGACGATCATATCGTCATCGATAAGCGCGCCTTCGTCCCATGCGCCGTTTGTGTAGTTAGCTACGAATCTCTTATCTGTCTTCTGATAAGAGAAGGTCAAGTTTGACCAGTCAAGATTCTTCTTTTCCATAGAACATGCCTTCTTTCTTAAAGAAACTTATAAATATGTAATTGTATCGCAAGTGTGGCAAGAATTCCAATACCTGTTTTAATCTTGCCGGCATATTTAAAAGTATTATCACCTGAACTATACTTTTGAATATATATTCCTTATGAATAGAGCGAAAAACAATGAACCTGCTTTCCGACCACAAAACAACTTATCTACCGAGAATAGACTCTATCACAGGGCTTAAAGCTGTTGCTCTTCTAATGATCTTCTGGTGGCATGCCCCGATCTCTAAGCCTGATTTTGATATCGGCGCCCAGATGTGCCAGCTGTTATTCATCTGTTCCGGATTTCTGACCGGTTATTCCAGCTTGCGAAAGCCTGATATTGCCGAAAGCTCATGGAAAGCTCCGTTCAGATTCTGCCGGAAGAAACTCAAGACATTCTGGCCTCTTCATGCGCTTTTCACATTGCTTTGGCTCGTGTTCTTATCAAATCTTGTCTTTACACATGGAACTGTAATTAATCTTATCCTGAATCTGTTGCTGCTCCAGGCGTGGCATCCTGATCCGGATGTATATATGTCGTTCAACGGAGTAAGCTGGTTCCTGTCTGCCCTTCTCTTCTGTTATTTCCTCTCGCCGTTTCTTTTAAAGACTATCAGAAGGAGCAGGAAATACATCATTCTTGCGTTTATTGCCGCGTTTCTTATCAGGAACATATTAAATGACCTCTGCTGGTTCTATCCCAAAACATTTTCGTGGTTTAACACATATTCATTCCCTCCGTTAAGGGCGCTTGAATTCTATATGGGGATCCTGACCGTCCCCTTATATCAGTTTTTCGACGCTAAGATCAGGAAAATGAATGCAAGAACTGCAATTCTGGTAATGACCGTTTTAGAACTGGCATATATCCTTGCTCTGGAATGGTTCCTTTTTTTCGTATCCAATAAAGTGTCACACAGCCTGACGCCGCCGGTCTATCTGCCCCTCATAATCCTATTTGCATGCAATACAGGTCTTATCAGCAAGTTTTTGGCACTGAAACCTTTTCGCTTATTCGGAAAGATCCAATACCAGTTCTTCATAGTCCATCACTTCATTATCAGGATCTTCCTGCAATACGGAATTCTCGAAAACCTTAATGCTTACATAAGAACATCAGTTATCCTGATAACAGCAACCGCTGTCTCAGTCTTGTTTTACCTGCTGAAGGAACTGATTACAAAACACATTCTCAAGGCAAAATAAAACCTTGCAGCCAAAGCGGCTTGCAAGGTCTTATAGTATTTATTCCGGTTTTTCGGATCAGACGAATCTGTATCCGCAGGCGTGGTATACCTTCTTACCTGCCTTGATGACAGGAGAAGCAAAGCCTTCAAGGTTAACGGCATTAGGTACCATCTGGGCCTCAAGACAGATAGCGTCATACTGACCGTATGCCTTTGTTGTCTTGATGTCGAGCGGGCTTCCCAAGTTGTTTCCTGCATAGATCTGGATACCGGGAAGATCTGTTAAGCACTCCATAGTGATTCCGGACTCAGGTGCAGTAACAGCAGCGGCAAATGAGAATGTGCCTGCTGTCGTATTAAGGCAGAAGTTCTGGTCGATACCCTTAGAGATAACCATCTGGTGGTCATCACTGTCATTGAGCTCGCCGATGAAGCGGTATTCCCTGCAGTCAAAAACTGTACCATCAACGTCCAAAAGCTCACCTGTGGGAACGTTCATGTCGTCCTTGATCGTGATCTTGTCAGAGTTGATCATGATGAGGTCGTTGTTAACAGTACCCTCGGCAGCCTCACCTCTGAGATTGAAGTAAGCGTGGTTTGTGGGCGCGAAAATCGTATCTTTGTCTGTCTTTCCGCAATAAAGGATCAGGAATGTCTTATCCTCAAGCCAGCAGTAAAGCACCTTTGTATCAAGGTTTCCGGGGAAGCCTGTAGCTCCGTCAGGGCTCGTGTAGCTTAAAAGAACAGCTCCGCCGTCACAGCCGGGAATTTGAATCGAGGATGATAGCATCAGCCTCTTCCTCAGAAAGGATCTTTCCGTCCCAGAAAACATTGTGGTAACCGGGATTGCCTGAATGGAGGTTGTTCTCACCTTCGTTCTTAGGGATCTGGTATCTCTCGCCATTGATAACAAAAGAAGCATCCTTAATTCTGTTAGCGGAACGACCTACGACTGCGCCGTGGTTTGCACCGTTACCCATGTACTCATCAAGGCCCTTGCAGCCGAGCATAATGTCTGTGGGCTTGCCGTCCTTATCGGGAACGATAAGATCTGTGATAACAGCGCCGTATGTGATAACAGAAGCCTCATAGCCGCCGTCGATCGTGATCGTAAACTTCTTAGCCTTAAGATCGGGATTCTTTACTGACAAATAGTCACTTGTGGTAATACTCATTCCTCAAAACCTCCACAAAGATTTAACTAAAAAGAAGTATAGCATAAATATCCAACGCCACGTATAATCGTTAATCAGACGGGGCATTAGCGCAGTGGGAGCGCATCACACTGGCAGTGTGGGGGTCACGGGTTCAAGTCCCGTATGCTCCACCAAGATCGAAAATAAATAACCTCTGTACTTCAGACAGTATTTGCTAACGCAAATAACTCGTACAGAGGTTTATTTATTTTCTCTTCTTTAGTGAACACTACAAGATATGCGTTACAAAAATCCAATAACAACAAAACTTCTCCAACGTACGAACAGTTCGCTTCGCGAAACTAGTTGGAGAAGTTCTTTATTTTGTTATCGTTAATTGTAATTTGCTGTCGCAAATAACTCGTACAGAGGTATATTTTTTCTTTATCTCTTGAATTCCGGATGCTCGGCGTAGTACTTTTCCTTGTCCTCGTACATTTTCTCATCAGCTGTCTTCAGGGCCTTTGTGATGTCGCCTGAATCATTCTGATAGCAGTAACCCATGGCAAAAGATACATTCCCATAGTGTCTTGAGAGCTTCTTGGCCTTGGCGATCTTTTCGATAATATTTTCTTCAGTAGTGAAAGTCAAAAGCACCATGAACTCATCGCCGCCGGCTCTGTAGATCTCGTCACCGACAAATACGTTCTGAAGGAGGATCGCACCGTTCTTGAGCAGCAGGTCACCAGCCTCGTGGCCCTCGTTGTCGTTGACTCTCTTAAGGCCGTTGAGATCCGCAAAGACGATTCCCAGACCCTTGAGCTCGTCGCTGCCGCTCTTCCTTAATCCGTCGATCCTGTTGTTCATCTCGTTCCTGTTCAGAAGACCTGTGAGCATATCCATTGAGCTCAGTCTCTTTAATCTCTGGACAAGCTTCTGGTTAGCGATCTCAGATGCAACGAAGAATGTTGTAAGTTCAAGCGTTTCCTTGATCTTAACGGTATTTTCGACATCGAAGTTGCAGACCCAGATGTATCCCAGGACCTCATCCGTGGACTTGAGCGGGAACAATACAATGCTCTCAACATGATTTTTCATAAGGGATTCATACCAAGACGGATTCTTCTCCCTAATATATTCCCAGTCATTCCTGTTCTTGGCTATAAGACAGTTGCTGCCGCCGATCGTATCTATCCACGAGACCGTAAGATCGTAGAAGCCTTCCCTGAGGACTCTGGACATCGAAGGAAGCATTGAATACTCATTTCTGGATTCACTTAATGCCGTGCATTTTCTTGCCTCGTCATCGGTAAGAAGGATAACGCAGGACTGGGCATCACAAAGCTTTCTGATATCGGAGATTATCTCATCCATCGTATGCTGGAAATTAGTCGTTCCCCTGAGCTTGATACACGTATTAAGAACCTCTGAAGCCGTTGAAGCGGATGTATTGCTCATCTCTGCGCTGTCAGCATTCCTGGTAACGATCTGGGAATAAGTGCAGTAATGAAGATTTCCTTCGCTTCCCAGAGGCATCATAAAGAGGTTGAACCAGAAGTCGTATCTGTCAGGATGGACATAGGTATGCATAGGCTGCTTCAGCACAGCACATCTGAAGCAGAAATCCTCAAAATTCAGATCCGTCGGGAAATAATTCTGGTAAAGGCTGTTCGGAACGAACTTGGAGGTAAGCATCTGGGGAACGTCCGGATTGGCATGCTCAATAGAATTGATATACGCCTGGTTGCCGGTAACTATTCTGATCTCGCCGTATGAACCGTCTTCTTTTGTCTCGACCGAGATAATGCATGTCATGACATCGATCATTTCGACAAAACTTTTAAAGTCCATGATAATCCTCCAATTTATCATAAATAGTTAAAGGAATTTTATCATAGCTTAAAAGGAAATGTTATTAAAACTTCTTAAATATATTTTAAATATTAAGCTTTGATCCTCCAGGATTTAGGAGCGTGCTTATAGACGAGCTTTCTCATTACGAAAATATACACCGCCGTAACCACCAGAAGCACAGGTGCAAGGATGTAAGATACCAGAGGTACCCAGACTATGATTGCAGCTACCGAATAAATTATTATGCTAGTTACCCTGTATGCACCGCCCTTTGCGATAACCGATGTCGTGAACGGCTGGAAAAGATAATAGAGTGAGAGCCAGGTAACTGAAGTCATAACGCTCAGCAAAAATGCAACCAGGAAGGTTACAAGATATTCACCGGGATAGCTCTGGCCGCCTGTAGCAAAGAGCATCAGGTTGGCGGAAAGACCGCAGGCAATAACCGGTCCGATATTAAGCTTTAACAGCTGCTTAAGCCTGATGTCAAAGAGCTTGATGATCTTTTCGCGCTGCTTAAAGAAACTGAAAGTCATAAGGCTGTTATCGCAGTTGATAAACATGGCCTGTGTTGTCTTAAATGAGTTATCCGCGATCGACAACGGTATCATCATGCCGAGCAGATGGGACTGGGCAACATATCTGAAAAACTGGAATGCCGACTCTGTTCCCAACGGCAGAAGCGCGTCGTCATAGCCTCTGAAGGTAACGATATTAATGAGGTTGGTGAAAACCATGTTCCAGCAATTGCCACTGCCGAAACGGGTGAAATATCCATAAACGAACTCTCCTATCAAAAGGATAAGGATCGCAGCGATAACTATCGTAAATACGATCGGCTTCATGCAGAGCATCGTCCAGTGTCTTTTTACAAACAGTGCATTCAGATAATCAAAACCTTTCTTATCACCTTTTACGGTTCCTTTAGCCTTGATCTTCTTGAAGCTCTTCGTATTATCGTACTGGCTTGTTGCCTTCACTTCGGTCTTGCTTATATTATCGTGCAGAGCCCTTCTGTGAAGGTTGGAGTCAGACTTCAAGAACTCTATAAAGCCCCATATTCCGGCAGCAAGTATAAGGCCGGTAATGATTACCATCTGAGGCATCGGAATGAAATATCCGTTCGCGATAAAGACTATAAGGAATGGTACAGCAAGCAATACCAGGGCAAGTCTGATGAGATAAGCTACAGCGCTTATCTTAAGTGACTTGTGAAGCCTGGACTTGAATCTGAAGCTGAGGATCTGAAGTCCTATGCCAAGGAACTTGACAGCCAGCGCGAGTACCGGGATCCCGAGCCAGAGCCAGAACGGAGCGCCTGTGACTACCGCAAATATTCCGGCCAGCACATAGCCGATAAAGAGCTTTGCGAGGTCGTAATAGATAAGCGTGTCATTCAGTTTTTTCGCATCCATGCGGAGCATAAAGACCAGATATTCCTTCTCGGTAGTGCAGTTGAAATAAGGCACCCTGATAAGAATCCCGCAAAGTGCATATATGAGGAAGCAAAACAGGCCGAGATTTCCGTAGATCACACTCTGGGACATTCCCTGTCCGAGTTCATGATCAATGTACTGGGTCGATAAAAGGAACGATGCAAGATAGATCATGCCAAGGCCGAAGATCTTGCCGATAAAGAGCTTGCAAGCCTCAACCATAATATGGAAGACCCAGTAGATAACCTTAAGGAACTTGGTTGAATAAAGCTTGTCCGGGATCAGATCTCCGATGATCGGTGTCTTCTTGAGCGAGAAGACCAGACTGTTGTAACCAATGATGCTCCTTAAGTGAATTACTTTGAAAAGGATGTTCTTATACTCACTGATCATTGTCTGCATCCCTTAACGCATTAATGATCTTGTCCTTGAAAGCGGCATCGCCGAGATCGTTCTTGTCGATGGGCTCAAGTCTTCCGTTATGAAGCAGGACGATCTCGTCACAGAGGTCGACCGCAACGTCCAGAAGGTGTGTCGAGAATATCGTGATCTTCCCCTTCTTCTGGCTTCTTATAACGTTTTTCATCTCTTCGGCAATAATGACATCCAGCGATGTCAAAGGCTCATCAAGGAGCATGAGCTTGGGAGATGCGATGATGTTAAGGAGCATCTGCATCTTATTCTTCGTACCGTGCGAATAGTCCTTAAGAAGCCTGTCCCTGTCATCTTCAGGAACCATCATGTAATCGAAATATTCATCAATAGTCTTATCGGGAGTGATCTCCTCATGAACCTCGAGGAAGAACTTTAAAAATTCCCTGCCCGTCATAAATTCAGGAACCGTCGGCGTTGATACCATATATCCGATGTCTTCAGGCTGAAGGTAAAGTTTTTCTTCCGAGTCCTTATTCTCACGGAAATAGAATGCGCCCGAATTATAATCGATATCCCCGTTAACGCAGTTGAAAAAGGTCGTCTTGCCCGAGCCGTTGCGTCCCAGAAGGCCATATATCCTGCCCTCTTCGAAAACAAAATCAACGTCTTTAAGCACCTGCTTAGAACCGTAGTTCTTAACTAAATGACTGATAACAAATTCCATATGTATATCCCCCTACCGCGATATTCTATCACTATTCCCTCTTTCAATTCTTAACCGCATCTTAATTTGCCATTAACGTTCAAATAAATTAAGGCTTTACCGCAAAACTCTTTCATAAGAGCCGCAAAAAAAGAGTGCCGTTTGAGGCACTCTTTGTTATTTATTCTCTTGGGCTTTCCTCAGGGATAAACTCATGTTTATCTATGCTCTTGTGACGTTCGGCAACGGCCGCATCGGCAAGCTCTATAAGCCTTTGCTGTGAATCGACCTTCTCTTTGCCTCTTAAGTCGAGCTTGTGATATGAGCCGTCAGCAGAAAGGAAATGTGCTCTTACAGTATCTGCAAGTTCAACATCAAGAACTTCCTTAACACGCGCCCTGCAGTCAGGATCTTCGACCGGGAACAGAAGCTCTACACGGCGGTTCAGGTTTCTGGGCATCCAGTCAGCTGATGCAAGATAGATATCCTCATGACCTTCATTATAGAAATAGAAGATCCTGGAGTGCTCAAGGAAACGTCCGGTGATAGAACGGACAGTGATGTTCTCGCTCATGCCCGGAATTCCTGCTCTTAAGCAGCAGATACCTCTTACGATAAGGTCGATCTTTACGCCTGCATTGGATGCAGTGTAAAGTGCCTTGATAACAGGCTCGTCAACAAGAGAATTGATCTTCGCGATAATGCGCGCTGGCTTTCCTGCCCTTGCGTTGTCAGCTTCTCTTCTGATCCTTGCAATGAAATAATCCTTCATCCACAAAGGTGCAGGAATAAGCCTTCTCCAGGACTGCGGGATAGAGAATCCTGAGAGCATGTTGAAGAACTCTGAAGCATCCTCACCGAAGGATTCCTTAGCGGTGAAAAGTCCTATGTCAGTATAGATCTTAGCTGTTACATCGTTATAGTTACCTGTAGCGAGGTGCAGATATCTTCTGATACCGTCCTCTTCCTTACGAACTACGAGCGTGATCTTACTGTGGGTCTTAAGACCTACAAGACCATAGATTACGTGGCATCCGGCATTCTCGAGTTTCTTTGCCCAGTTGATGTTGTTCTCTTCATCAAATCTGGCTTTAAGTTCTACGAGTACCATTACCTGCTTGCCGTTCTGCGCTGCTTCGAGGAGCGATGCGATGATCGGCGATCTGTCTGATACACGGTAAAGAGTCTGCTTGATTGCAAGAACATTAGGATCTCTTGCCGCCTGCTTAACGAACTCCAAAACAGGTTCGAATGTCTCATACGGATGATGTACGATCCTGTCCTTTTCCCTGATCTGCTCGAAAATATCAAGTTCGGAAACCGGTCCGTCAAAAGAAGCTGCCTCAGCCGGTTCATGAGCCTTATAACAAAGCTCAGGATGCTTTGCCTTGCATGCTGATGTGAGCTTTGAAAGGAATGTAAGGTCGATAGGACCGTTTACACTGAAGATATCGGCTTCATCCACTTCAAGCTCGTCAACGATGTAATGAAGAAGATCAGTATCGATATCGTCCTGTACTTCAAGTCTTATGATCTCACCGAATCTTCTGCGTCTTACCTGGGCTTCGATCTCCTTTAAGAGGTCTTCTGCTTCGTCCTCGTCGATATCAAGGTCGGCATTACGCATGACACGGTAAAATGCTGTTGCTACAACGCTCTGACCATCAAAGAGCATGTCTACGTTAGCTCTTATGATCTGCTCTACAGGAACGAAAACATCACCGTCTTCTGTAGGTATCTGATAAAGTCTCTTTACGACCGTCGGTATCTGAACAGTCGCATACATATACTTATCTTCATTTACGGATTTCTTCTTGCTGTCACTTGCAAGACCGAAGGTTGCTCTCTCCTGCAGTTTTACCTTTTTAGGCTCATTAAGAAGTCTTACGCACATGTTGAGCATGCGGTTGTAAATGAGCGGGAAAGGTCTTGAAGAGTCAACCGCCATAGGCGTTAAGATCGGATACAGAACAGCCTTGAAATATGAATCTGCGATAGCTTTTAACTGGTCAGTCAGCTCATCGTAATTCTTCAGATAGATCTTTTCCTGCGCAAGAGAAGGAACCAGTGATCTGTTAAATGTCGAATACATCAGAGACATCGTTCTTCTTGTCTTCTGGTCGATCCTTTCGAGCTGTTCATCAATAGAGAATCCTGCGATGTCGCGCTCTGCAAAATCAATACTCTGCATGTCTCTTAATGAAGCTACACGGACAATGTAGAACTCATCAAGATTGGATGCAGTGATAGATAAGAAATTAAGTCTCTCGAGCAAAGGATTCTTTGAATCTCTTGCTTCGTGGAGAATACGGTCGTCGAATTCGAGCCAGGATAATTCACGGTTATAAAAGCATCCGTTTCCGCTAAGGAAAGATGCACTTGATTCGCTGTAATTAGGATCAGCGATCTCAGGTGATGATACGAATGAAGCAGCCTTCTTCGCGGGTGCTTTCTTTGCAGCAGGTTTCTTTGCAACGGTCTTCTTTGCAGCAGCTTTTTTTACCGCAGTTTTCTTGCCTTCTGATGTATTTGCCTTGCGCGCATTAGCACTCTTCTTAACAGCCATTAGCCTTCCCTCCTGGTCTTGAGAACCGGCTTGATTCCCATAACGTCTTCGAACATTACGCTTCTGTTCTCGAATGCCCATTTCTCGAAGGACATATCTTCAGCAGCGTCACATGTGATTACAAATTCATTGTCTTTGATCTTGCAGGAGATCTTCTTGCCCTTTTCCTTGTGTGAAGCATCGATCGCATCAGCGATCTTAAGGATAGATGCGAGCTTGGATACGATGACCTTCTGGTCGGGCGGCAGGATCGAATAGTAGTAGCTGTCGTAAGGCTTGTTTCTAGGATAGAGTCTTACGATCATGGCAACCATATTGATCTCTTCGTGATCAAGTCCCATAAGATTAGTATTCTTTATGATCGAATAAGCAGCGTCACTGTGGTTTCTCGAGTGAACGAATTTACCTATCTCGTGAAGGATTACTGAAACCTGCAAAAGCAGTCTGTCACGGCTTCCGAGACCTGATATCTTCTTTGTCTCATCGAAAAACTGCAGAGCAGTTTTCTCAACATATTCGATATGCTTTTTATTTGAACGGTAGCGCTTTGCAATATGTCTTGAAGCAGAGATCAGATAGCTGTCCGGAGATATCTCTGTCTTAAGTCCCTGCGAGTTAACGCAGTAGTAGTAAATGATACCGTCAGACAGTGATGCGTGCGGCATATAGATCATGTCAACGCCTGTATACTCAAGCATATTCTTAACGATAAGCGCCGTAGGAAGAAGCAGCGGAGCGATCATTGAAGGGATATTATCCTTCAGTGTAAGATCTGTTGCTCTCGTCTTGAAAAGGTAGTTATATACCTTAAGGAATTCTTCCTTTGTAAGTGTTACGGACGACATTGGGCCATATCCTGCGAGCTGCTTGATATAACCCATCTCACCTGAAAATGCGATAAGGTTCTTATAGATGATGCCCTTAGGCTCAACTGCGTGATAGTCATCTAAGTCCTGTGCAATAAATTCTTCGGCTACTTCGTCGTAATGAATAGTCTTGCTCTGAAGGTCCTGAAGCATGCCGGAGATCCTTAATGAACCAAGCAAGAGGTTTTGTGAGAATACGAATTCAGACTTATCGTAAACTGATGCCTGGATGGAACCTGAACCGATATCAAGGATCATGGTGCCGTTCGATATTATCTTTGCAAAATCAGGATAGATAGCCTGTACTGCCAAAGTCTGGTAATAACGCTCCATGGAGTTATCCAGCACCTTGATCTTAAATCCTGTTCTGGTCCTTACTTTCTCGATTACAACTTCGGCATTTGAAGCATCTCTGAATGCTGATGTGGCAACGCAGAAAACACGCGCAACGCCATATTCCCTGCACTTTTCATCAAACATCTTGAGGCACTTGCAGAGTTCTTCAACCTGCGAAGCTGCGATTACGCCTGAGCTGTAGGATTTGGTTCCGAGACCTGTGAATTTACGGACTGCCTCGATCTCCTTGGGCTTGCCCTTTGAACCTATTTCGAAAACCTTAAGTCTGGCCGTGAGCGATCCGATATCGATCACCGCGACAAGCTTTTTTGCCATGTCTTTATATCCTCTTTTCCGCTTCCTGTCAGAGGTTTGCGATAACCGCACCGGTTATCTCATTCGTTCCGACAAGTGTTGTAGTTTTTCCTTCACCTACGAAGGTTATATCGCTTGTGCGAAGGCCCTTTTCGAGAGTCTTCTTAACAGCATTCTCAATATCCAAAGCTATCTCTTCCTCACCGAATGCCATGCGCATCATCATTGCCGCAGACAGTATGCAAGCCATAGGATTAGCTTTGTTCTGGCCTGCAAGATCAGGAGCAGAACCATGGATAGGTTCAAATAATCCGGGCGTTCCGGGAGCACCCAATGATGCTGAAGGAAGCATGCCGATGGAGCCTGCGATCTGTCCTGCTTCATCCGATAAGATGTCGCCGAACATATTATTCGTAACGATAACATCGAACGTCGAAGGCCTGCTGATGAGCTGCATTGCCGCATTATCGACATAGAGGCAGTCGAACTCGACTTCCGGATAATCAAAACTCATCTGGCTTGCAAGTCTTCTCCACATTCTGCTGGTAAGAAGAACATTAGCCTTATCAACGAGCGTGAGCTTCTTTCTTCTCTTCATCGCAAGATCGAAAGCGATCTTCAATATCCTGTTGATCTCGCCTTCGGAATAGCTCTCCGTATCGTAAGCGATCTTGCCCTTAACGGTTCCGTCAGAAAGATGATCGCCACTTTGATAGAATCCGGTCTTGCCGAAATAGATACCGCCGGTAAGCTCTCTGACTATAACAAAATCAATGTTTCCGGGGTTCTTTAGAGGTGATGCATCCTTAAGCTCGTTATATACAACGACAGGTCTGATATTTGCATAAAGACCAAGTCCTGATCTTAATCCGAGAAGGGCCTTCTCAGGTCTTAATTCAGGCTCTACATTGTCCCACTTAGGACCGCCTACGGCACCTAAAAGAACAGCATCGCTGTCCTTTGCTGAAGCGATCGTCTCCTGCGGGAGCGGAATGCCGTAAAGATCAACGGCCACACCGCCGGCTTTGAGCTCCTTTGTAAATATCTCTATGTCCCTTCTTGAAGTAGCGGCCTCAAGAACGTCAATAGCCGACTTCGTTATCTCAGGACCGATTCCGTCACCCGGAATGACCGCGATGTTATACTTTTTTGCCATAGTATTCCCCTTATACTTTTAACTCAGACTCTGTATATCCTACGAGTCCTCCGCTGGCCATAATGTTCTTTATAAACTCAGGAAAAGCATTCGCCTGGAAACTCTCGCCTGTAGTCTTATCGGTAATGACTCCCGTATCGAAGTCCGCTTCGATCTCATCGCCTTCAGATATCTTCTCTGCGGCTTCAGGACACTCCAAGATAGGAAGCCCGACATTGATCGAATTCCTGTAGAAGATCCTTGCAAAATCGTTTGCGATGACAAGTGAAATTCCGCTTGCTTTTATAGCAACAGGTGCATGTTCTCTCGATGAACCGCATCCGAAGTTCTTACCTGCAACCATGATGTCACCGGCATTTACTCTGTCTTTAAAGGACTTGTCGATGTCCTCCATGCAGTGCTCTTTAAGATGATCCGGATCTGCTGAAGTAAGATATCTTGCAGGGATAATGACATCGGTATCGATGTTGTCGCCGTATTTAAATACTCTTCCTGATACCTTCATTCTGACCTCCCTGCCTTACAGCTCATCAGGTGTGCCTACGCGGCCGAGAACAGCTGATGCAGCTGCAACAGGAACACCGCTTAAGA
Source organism: Oscillospiraceae bacterium (assembly GCA_902782235.1). Classification (GTDB taxonomy): domain Bacteria; phylum Bacillota; class Clostridia; order Saccharofermentanales; family Saccharofermentanaceae; genus Saccharofermentans. Next base: position 2,836 of record CACZML010000045.1, on the reverse strand, counting down.
TAACTTCTGATTCAACATCGCCCATGCGTCCGACGAAGTTTCTGTTCGTAGTAGATACGCATCTCTCACCCTTTGCAAGAACGCCCATGTGGCCGCCTAAGCAGGGACCGCATGTAGGTGTGGAGATAACGCAGCCTGCATCGTCCAGAATCTCAAGCCAGCCGTTATCCAGAGCCTGTCTGTAAACCTTCTGGGAACCCGGAATAACGATGCATCTGACATCCTTATGAACCTTAAGTCCCTGGAAGATCGTAGCGGCAGCACCGATATCTTCAAGTCTGCCGTTCGTGCAGGAACCGATAACGACCTGATCGATCTTCATGTCTTTGCACTCTGATGCATTCTTCGTATTCGAAGGAAGATGAGGAAGCGCAACAGTCAGTTCGATATCGTTAAGATCGATATCCAGAACCTTACTGTATTCAGCATCTTCATCTGCCATGTAAACCTTATAATCGCTCTTTATAAATCTCTCGGGATTTGTTCTGGAGATATACTTGAGCGTGTAATTATCGACCGGGAAGATTCCGTTCTTCGCGCCGCACTCTATTGCCATGTTGCATACTGTAAGTCTCTGGTCCATTGACAGTTCTTTGATACCTTCACCTGTGAATTCCAAAGATTTATAGAGCGCACCGTCAACACCGATCTTACCGATGATGCTTAAGATAAGATCCTTACCTGTAACAAACTTTTTGAATCTGCCGGTAAGATTTATCTTTATCGCTTCAGGAACCTTAAACCATGTAACGCCTCTTGCCATTGCGCATGCGAGATCAGTAGATCCGACACCTGTTGCAAATGAACCCAATGCGCCATAAGTACATGTATGTGAATCCGCACCGATAACAAGGTCACCCCGAGTTCATAGTAATGAGTGATCTCCTGCTCGCGTGCAAAACAGCGCATCACTTTATTCAGTTCAGCGGATTTAATATCTTTATTCGGTGTGAAATGATCCTGGATAAGAAGGACTCTGTCTTTATCGAAAACATCCTTTACGCCAAGCTTCTCAAAGACTTTGATCGCAGGCGGAGTAGTTACATCATTACCAAGAACATAATCCAGCTTAGCTTCGATAAGGTCGCCGGCGGCAACGCTCTCCAGTCCTGCATGATCAGCAAGAATCTTTTGCGTCATGGTCATTGGCATACGCGCAGTACCTCCGGAACAATAATGTTTATTTTACAACATTATTTGATTATTTAAAATAACGCGCGTAAGAATGATGTGGTAATTATTCTTCGTTCAATTCGAAATATTCATCGTATAATGCAGCGAGTTTATTCGCGTTATCTTCATAACGCTTTAAGTCTTCACTGCTGCATGAACCGCCGAACTTAGCTTCAAGTTCTTTCTGTTCAGCTTCAAGCTTGCTTGTCTCTTTCTCAATATCCGAGATGCGCTGACGGCGCTTTGCAGATTCTTTTCTGCCCTGTGCGCGGTTAACGTTCCTTACCGTATTCTCATTTTCCTGCTTAGGTTCTTCAACTGCAGAAGACTCGGAAGATGCAGTCTGCACAGCCTTCCTGTAGAAATAATAAGAATCGTAAAGCTCAGCTTTTTTATCTTTGAATCCAAGCACTTTGTCAGCACATTTATCGATGAAGAATCTGTCGTGGCTTACGCAGATAACAGCACCGCTGTATTCCTTGATAGCGTCCTCCAGGATCTCTCTTGAATTGATATCAAGATGGTTCGTAGGCTCGTCGAGGAATAAGATATCCGGATTCTCTCTTAAGAGACAGCAGAGATAAAGTCTTGATCTCTCACCTCCTGAGAGCATTGAGATCTTCTTGAATGCGTCATCGCCTTTGAATCCGAATCTTGCAAGAAGAGTTCTTGCTTCAGTTGTTCCGATATCACTTCTTGATACGAGTTCATCAAAGCAGCTCATCTCTTCATCGTCGAAAGGAACGAACTGTTCCATATAACCCATCGACTGTGCAGAACCGATGAGCACGGTTCCTGATGAACCTTTGAGTTTATCTCCCGCATGACCTGACAGAAGTTTAAGAAGCGTTGTCTTGCCGCACCCGTTTGGTCCTGCAAGGAACAGTTTCTCATCTGCAGTAACTTCGAATGAGAGCGCATCGAAAAGATTTGTATCGGAATCTTCGAACTTCATTGCAAGTTCTTTTGCCTGAAGGATTATCCTGTCTGATCTTCCCGTACGCTCTAAGGGCTGAGCTGTAAAACTCATTTTCGCATATCCGGCAGGAAGCTTTGATCTTGCTGCTTCCAGCTGTTCTTCGAGTTTTGCTACCATCTTCTCTCTTTGATGGTAACCGCTGATATTTCTGTGTGAGAGCATCGTCTGCTTAACATCGAGCTGATGCGCGAGTTCTTCTTCCAATGCTTTGGTTACAAGGCTCTGTGACTTAATGAAGTGTTCCTTCTGTTCCTTGTAATCGGTATATCCGCCTTTGTATTCGGTAATATGACCACCATCTAATTCGATCACTTTTGTAGCAACCTGATCGATAAAATGTCTGTCGTGAGTAATTACGAAAACCGCTCCGCCATATGAGGAGAGGAAATTCTCGAGCCATTCGACAGCTTCCATATCAAGATGGTTCGTAGGCTCGTCAAGCAAAAGAACATCAGGCCTGTCGACGATAAGACGCGCAAGACAGACTCTCATCTTCTCGCCTCCGGAAAGATCGGTAAAATCTTCCCTGTCGTGAATGTCCTTAAGGCCTAATCCTGCAAGCGCATCCTTAAGTCTGTATTCGTAATCGTAACCGCCTGCAGATTCATAAAGAGACTGCGTCTTTGATAATTCCTCAACAAGTGAAGTTGCATCTTCACCTTTTTCAGAAGCATGTGTGATCTT
>CACZML010000044.1 GCA_902782235.1 Oscillospiraceae bacterium | reverse complement strand
CTTGCGTACGCCAGCTCGTAATCGCCGCCGAGAGTGTAGATGCAGTAAACAGCATTGTCATCCATGGGTATCTTCACATCAAGTTTTAAGACAGATTTTCTGTCCTTGCCGGCGTCGATCATGACCTTCTCATTCTCATCGAGCGAAGCGATCAACGGATAGCGTACAGAGATCTTGCCGCCGCTCAGAAGGACATCTCCGCCAAGGCACTGCGCCGATCCCCATGTAGTTGTAATGCCCATGAGCGTGACATTAGGACACTGCGAGAGGCGGTAAGCCAGAAGGTCGCCATTGCTTGCACAGCCTGCATTTACCAGAACGACAACGGGAATATCAGAATACCTGCCGTCTGCAGGGATCACCCATGCCCAGTTCTCGCTCTTTCTGAATGTCTTACCATCATAATATCCACCATAAGAGACCATCTGTTCTTTTGTAAAAAGGGATACGATTTCTTCGGTAATAACATCGATTCCGCCGTCATTATCTCTTATGTCGATAATGAGCCTGTCCATGCCCTGCGATTTCAGACCTTCGATGCGGTCGATCAGAAGCTGTTTTATCTCGGGATATTCATCAGTAAGACCTGCTGAAATATCACTTACTTCCGAATAACTCTCGCGCGGAATACAAAGGTATCCCACTTTTTCATCAAGCATCTCAGCGTATGCGAATTCAGTATGTATCTTGCCTGTCAGGGGCGATAGCGCCTGATTCATCCTGCCCAGATAACTGCCTGTTTTACTTACAGTCACTTCCTTCTCAATGCCGCTCTCATCGATAAAGCTGACCTTGATGCTGTCGCCGCCCTTTCCTGCAAGATATACCGGCTTTACGACTTCCTCATTCTCAGCTACAGGATATGCACACATAAATATGACCGGAGGAATACACTTTACCTTAGAAATCGCTTCATCTATAGGAACACCGTCCCATGCGGTTATCACGACACCGTTATGGATGCCGGACTTATAAGCCTCAGAAGCTTCATCAGCAAGGATTACAACTGTCTTGCCGTCATCTTTCCTGATCAGGGAGAAGCCGTAATCGTTTCCTGCAAGCCTTTCCGCCACCTTGGCACTTAATTCATCGTCGGTAATCCTCATCGACAGATGCCCGTCATGGAATTCATAGCAGAGATTGGCGACCGCTTCAGCAAATGCTTCTTCGTCCTTATTTTTCTCAGCCTCAGCAGCCATGGGAAGATATTCGGCTCTTAAGGCATCGAAGTCTATCTCCTTGTAATCTCTTAGGATGTAATTCTTTTCGAGCTCATCAATGAGACCTGCCATGGACTTCTCATAACCCGGATGGCTGAAGTTTCCGAAATGATAAGCCGAGCCAAGCGCGAGAACATATACGACAGTCCATCCTGATATGAGCACACCCAGAAGACCGCTTACGATCAAGGGAATTATCTTATGCTTGCCTCTCGAAATGATGAGCGCTGCAACAAGATAAAGAACCGCTGCCACAAGATGTGGACCATATCTCAATAATCCGGTGAGCTGCGCGCCTCTTGTGAAGTTAAACAGATAGAATACCGCAAAGTTCAAAAGAGGGATAAAAGCAAGCACCTTGAAGACAGGCTTAACATTCTTCTTAACGAATACGACAAAACCTATCAGCACAAGGAGCCACGCAGGCGTAAACACCATAAGGTATGCAGTCGGGAGATCCACCAGCTGCAACAGTTCGAATATCTGTTTTAAGATGTCTATAAACATCTCCATTATTCAGAACCTCTTTATGTCCAGAGCGTTGTAATGCACATCGGTGATGCGCCTTCACTTACCTCAAATCCGCAGTGCTTATAAAACTCGATAGCCGTGTCATATGCGATAACACATATGCGCATGTAATCCTTGTAGTAATCCTTTACCCTCTCAACTAGATTCTTTCCGATTGCAAGACCCTGGTACTCAGGATCAACGAGAAGGTAATGAACATAAGCGTTCATGATGCCGTCATCCATAGCAGCAATAAGACCGACAAGCTTATCACCGTCCCATGCTGAATAAACAGCCTTGTAGTTTCTCATCGCAACGACGAGCTTATCCGGGAAGTGTCCTGATGACCAGTTCACCGAGAGAAAAAGTCTCTCGAGCTCACCCTTATCAAATTCATGCTGTTCGCTGTAATCAATATTCATCAAGTAAGCAACCTCTCATCAATATCATTCCAGTTAAACGAGGACTTAACGCCCTTCATGCATGCGATCGAAGCCATACCGTGTACGATGGACCAGATCTTGATAAGCTCGATCTCCTGCTCTTCTACAGTCTTTTCCAATCCGTTCTGCTCCAGATGGAGAAGATACATTCTCCTGAGCAAAAGGAACGGCGGATAGTCTCCCTTGTATTCTTTATTCATCTTCAGGTGCGCAGTTATATTCTGTTTGCCGAAGAGGAAGATATAGTAATCAGGATTCTTGCTGAAGAACGTGACATAAGCTCTTCCCATCGCAATGATCGCAGCATCGGCCGTAGGCTTGCCCTCGATCGCATCGACGAGCTTTTCCATGAATCTCTCAGTAACATTCTCTTTGATCGCTTCGATAAGTTCATCCTTATCCTTAAAGTGTGCATAGGGAGCGGCATGGGATACACCGCACGCTGCCGCAACCTTACGGAGCGAGAGATTCTCCTCGCCGTTCTCATTGATGATCTTTACTCCTGCGTCGATCAAAGCCTGTCTCAGATTGCCGTGATGATAACTGTCAGCCATTACACGTATTCTCCTTTATCTCTCTTAATGCCCTGCACGTATCCTCGGGATTCTCCCATAAAGGACTGTGCGCAGCATTCCTGATCTTATAAAACTTCTTCTTAGGTGCCTTGATCTCTTCACAGTAATCCTGCACCAGCTCCCAGGGGCAGTTGTAATCGTATTCACCGCTTATAAAAAATATAGGGACTTCCAGTTCAGTAATAGTCTCACTGTAATCGAAGTTATCCAGTTCTTCAGCAAGAGGTGTCTTACGGTACATCTTCATGCCCTTAACGTATCCGATCTTCTCAGAAAGCGTATAGCACTTAGCCGTAATTATCGGCCAGGTGATCCCTTCGAATTCACTCTTATTCAGGATCGTTCCGCCGCCCGCTTCATGAAGAAGATTTACATATACATACCAATCGTTACACTTAATGTTACCACTGTCAAGATGAGTGACAGCATCTTCGAGCTTCTTTAGGTTCCTGTTGTCACAACGCCTTGTGAAAACATCCTTCATGAAGTCATACATCAGCGTATCGTTCTCTTCACTGTCCGTAACGCACTGTGCCATTCCGATATATGCATAGTAATTCTCCGGATGTCTTTGCACTTCCATTAATGCGATCTTCGAACCGCCCGAGAATCCCATGATAAAGATCTTATCCTTATTGAAGCGCTCCTTGAGATATTCAGTAACGGCTTCAGTATCATTAAGAAGATTGTTCAGTGTGATGCCTGATATATCGGCATTGCTGTTATAGGCGATACCCATATATCTGTAGTCCCAGTAGACCACAGTGAAGTCATCTTCAAGATGCATATCTTTATATTTGTCAGTGAACACATAATCGTCAGTACCGGGACCGCTGGATACCAGAAGAAGAACAGGATTATTCCTGTTCCTGCTGTTTATGAAGAACCCGTTAGGAGCACCGTTTATGTCCATTACGGATTTCTCGGATATACTGTCCGGCTCAGTGTATGTCCTTATCTTTCCGGGGCTCATCAGTGCCCAGGCTGCCAGTAATATCAGAGGCACAGCCAGCACACATACTGCAATTACCATTATCTTTTTTCTCACTACCCTTCTCCAATCTTGACACTGTCAATATTCAAGATTATAGCCTGTATCTTTACATTGTCAAGATTATTGCATAAGTGAGGATTTATTCTTTTTTCTGGTGTATTTCTGCTCCTGTATGCTGCAGTCGATTTTCGATGCTTGAAAGCAAGCCATACAAAAAGCAGCCGTGCTCTTCGCAGCAGCTGCTTCTTGCTTATCTATATCGGGGTATTTGGAGGGGGTTAACCTATTGTCTTGCCGTCTTCAAGCTTTACGATGCGTGTGCCGTATTCAGCGCACTGCTCGGAGTGTGTTACCTGAAGGATGGTAAGTCCTTTCTCTTTATTGAGCTTTGCAAAGAGCTCCATGATCTCCTTTGTGGACTGGGCATCAAGGTTACCTGTAGGCTCGTCTGCAAGGATGATCTGAGGATTTCCGAGGACTGCTCTTGCGATCGCAACTCTCTGCTGCTGTCCGCCTGACAATGTGTTAGGCATTGCCTTGCGCTTATCGGTAAGGCCTGTGATCTCCAGGATCTCGTCAAGCGATGCCTTGAGTTCAGACTTCTTCTTGCCTGCCATTGTCTGGGGAAGGAGGATATTATCAGCGACATTCAGATTCATTACGAGGTTATAGAACTGGAATACGAATCCCATGTTCTTAAGTCTTAAGTCGGAGAGTTCCTTATCCTTTAAGGAACCGATGTCCTTGCCGCATACGGAGATGTTGCCTTCGAACTTTCTGTCGAGGCCGCCGACCAGGTAAAGGAGTGTGGATTTACCTGAACCTGAAGCGCCCATCAGTGATACAAATTCGCCCTGCTCAACGCTCATGTCAGCGCCCTTTAAGACCTGGTTTAAGTTCTCTCCCTTGCCGAATGTCTTGCTTACATTTTTTACTTCAATAATCTTGCTCATTTTATTATCCTCCAAATTATTACTCATACTTGATCTGCTCTGAGATCTTCATCTTCCTTAAGTTCCTTATCGGGAAGAGAACAGTTCCTGTGAATACGACTGTCATCGCAATGAAGAACAGGATGATATGTACCGGATCGATGTCTACTTCCATCGAGACTGTCTGTGCGCTTGCAAGTGCCGTGCTAAGGACGGTTGTGAGCACAGTTCCTACGATCGTTCCGATACCGGAAGCCGTAAACGATGTAATAAGAACTTCCTTAAGAAGGATTCCCGAGAGCTTGCCCTTGCCCATTGCTGTTGAGAGCATTACGGCGCATTCCTTCTTTCTTCCTTCGAAGCCTAAGAGCTGGTTGGAGATCATGCCGATCGCAGTCATGCCGAGAGCGATGGCGATGATAGCGCCAATGATCGCAACAGCTTTTGCATTGCTGGACTTCTGATCCTCTATTACCTCATCAAAGGTCTTTACAGAATTGTAAGTTCCCTTTGCATATGTCTCGAGCAGCTTCTTTGTGCCTTCAGGATCAGTCGATTTAATAAGGATCCTGCCGGGCATATCACGGACGAGGAGCTGATATTCATCCATGTTCACCAGGATGACGTCAGATATGCTGTCTGTATTGATCTTAAAGATCTCAGCGACCGTATAAGTTCTCTCGACGGGAACAACACCTTCAGGATTAAGTGTTACCTTTATCGTGTCGCCTTCCTTAATGCCTTTACGCTTCGCGTAGCGGCTGTCAACTGCAACAGTTCCTTCTTCGAGCTTTTCAGGTACTGACTCGAATCCCGTGAAATACTTATATCCGTTCTCAGGCAATGCGAAGAAGTAAGCATAAGTGACAGGAGCGTCGTTAAGCTTGATTACCTGGATCTGTTCGTAGACTGTCTCTACATCCGTTACATTTTCGAGATGCTCGATATATGAATAGTACTTGGTCTCCTTAGTGGGCTCGAAAACGACGTCACACTCGTAAGGTACGCTGTTCATGTTGCCGGACATAGCGCCGGAAAGTGCGTATACGATGATGCACATTGCAGCTGCTGTTGTGCAGAGGACGCCGCTTCCGACTGTGCTCTTGCGTGATGTTGCCTCAACGGCTGCAAGGCTCCATGTGGGCTTGTCCGTCTTGTCAGCGATGTTCTTTACGAGCGAAGCAACGAGCTTCAGGATCCTCGGGAAGAGCATTGCGAGTGCTGCAACTGTTGAGAGCATGCAGACTGTTGCAAGGATGATATTCGTTCTGAAGAAGAATGTCACTACTGCAAGAGCGAGGAAGATGATTCCCATGACAAGAGTTGTCTTGCTGTACTTGTACTCAGTATCCCTGTTATCGAAGATGATGTCTCTGATGGATGTCTTAAGAGCCTTAAGAATAGCCTTCAAAGGGATCAGGCATTCGATAAGAACAGCGCCTAAGATAACGCCGATAACAAGTGCAAAAGGATACGGGGGCATATCAAGCTTGATTACATTGCCTGAGCCGTCATCAGCACGGAACAGGAAGTCCAGAATAGGATTTCTTATAACAGAATACAATGCTGTTGCAGGTATGCTTCCTAAGAGAGCATAAAGAACGTTCTCGAGGAGGAGTATCCTTCCTGTGCGTGCAGTGCTCATGCCAAGGCTTCTGAGCGTGCCGATGAAAGACATTCTCTCACTTACGATCCTGTTGCAGATAGAAGCTGTTACGAAGATAACGAGAAGGAATGTGATAGCGAACAGAAGATAGAAGACGGCCTTCAATTCGTTGATCATCTGCATGTCTGAATCTGTTAAATAGAGATCTTGGATGGAAGCATCAGGATATCTTGCTTCAAGCATCTTCTTTGCTTCTTCGATCTTGCTGTTATCCTTAAGATCGATCATGAGCATGTCGGCACTTAACTTGCCGCAGCTGATCTTTGAGCTTGTATTAAGATTTACGACACCGGAATGAGCCACGATAAGCGGGTTATTCGTATCGCTGGGAAGAAGCCCTCCTACCGTAAGTTCGAGTTCTTCCAAAGATCTGTCATGAATGATGATCTTGTCGCCAACCTTATATCCAAAATCTTCAGCAAACTTTGTTGTCAGATAGATCTCATCATCCTTAATATCGATGGGGGCGATGAAATTCATATCAACTGCTTCATCTACGTTAAGACCGAATATTCTAAGGGAATCTGTCGTTACATAGCAGTATTCGCCGTCGATCTTCTTATAGAGCATCTCGCTGTCGCCAACGATTGTCATGGTATCTGCTTCAGGGAATCCGTCAGGAAGTGTGGAAACATCGCTTCCTGTGGCAATGACGATAAAGTCTGCTCTTGAGATGTTTCCCATGTAGCCTGTAAGAACAGTTGTGATGCTCTCGCTCAAGTCGAAGCAGAGCAGTGCACAGAGGCTGCAGACAAAGATCGCGAAGACCACGAGCAAAGTCCTGAAAGGCTTGCAGAATATATTCTTAAATGAGTTTTTAAATACAATATTCATCTTCTATCCCCTCCATCAATGCCATCTCGAGATACGCTTCTCGGGAGCGATGTACATGCCGTCGCCCTCCTTGACATCGTAAGTCTCATAGAACGAATCGATCGTTGAGAGAATAGCGTTAACTCTGATATATGACGGGCTGTGCGGATCGTTTGCAACCTGGCTGACGATAACTTCATCAGTGCACATTCCGCACCAGATGGTTGCATAGCTCTCGAAAAGCTTGATCCTGTCTTCCTTAGTCTTGCAGAGCGAAGTGATGCACTCTACGCCACCTAAGTCAGCATAGTTCTCGCCTAGTGTCTGATCGCCGTCAACGTGATATATACCGAAGACTGTGAAGTTATCTTCGAAATACTTTATAGCCTTCTCATTTCTTTCCGCAAGGATCTTCATGTCCTTTTCAGGTATCCATGAAGGATCGTATTCGCCCTTTGAATTGAACACGATGCAGTTGCTGTCAAAAGCGTGTCCCATCTCATGTGCGATTACTGCTCCAAGACCGCCTAAATTCGTATAGTAATCAGACTTGGTGCTGAAGAAAGGCTCATTAGTGATTGCTGATGTGATCGTGATGTTGTTATAGCCGGGATCGTAGCAGGCATTCATCATCTGCATAGGCATTCCGACATCTTTTCTTGAAATGGGATCATCATTATTAAACTCATCAACGATCTTTTTGCGTGAGAGCCTTGTGTAATTCAATGTAAGTTCATAGTAATTCTTGCCGTAGATATTTGCATACTCGGCATTGTTATGTCTCTTAAGGTCTGTGCCTGTTACGTAGACGATATTTTCGAGTTTCTGGAGAAGCTCTGCTCTTGTCCCGTCACTGAGCCATGTGGCACTGCTGATAAGTTTTCTGTAGCCTGCCCTGATGTCATCGCACATGCTTCTTAATGCCTTATCTGTCTCAGGAGAATAATGACGCTCGACATAGATAGGATCAGTCTCTTTACTGAATTTTCTCGAGATCTCATCTATTGCCTGATCGTGCTCAGACTTATAGTTCCTCTCGACATAAGACTCAAACTGCTGATAGTGGGGAGCAATATATCTGACATACTGGGAGTAGAGCATACCGAGCTCCCAGGTCTTCAGGGCATCAAGATTCTCTTCGGTGAAGACCTTGTTAAGAGCCTTGAGCTGGCCCTCATCGGTTATAAGGTACTTATTTACCTTGCTCTTATCGATTCCGAGTCCTGTAAGGTAACTGTCCAGATCGACATTGCTCAGAAGGCTCTTCATCTCTGAAACCGTAAGGATCTTCTGGTATTTAAAGGGCATTCCTTCTTTGGTGATATCAATATCAGTGCCGCCATAGATATCAAGGGCGAGCAGCGCGAGCGCTTTGCCGTATTTCTCGGCAGTCTCCTTGTCGTATCCTCTGGTGGTCAGAACCATCTGTGCATCTTTGCTGATACTGTTGATAACGTAGTTGCCTTCTTCGATCTCTTCAAAAGATGTCTTGAGGACACCACTGAGCTGGTTAAACTGGACTATTCTCTCTGTAGGCTTAAGAGGATTAACTCCTGCATTCACTTCGAAGAATCCTGTAGTGCCGTAATCGGTTACGAGCTTTGCGTCAAGCTTAAGAAGTTCATCAAGTGATTTAACGCCGTCTATTGCTTCGATCATGGCCATAAGGTCTGCCGGGATCGGCTCGTTCTTATAGTCGTAAGACTGGAAATACTCATAAGCAGTCTTGATGATGTCCTCTTCGGAACCTTTTGCATAACCAGATCCGGCCACACAGTCGTCAATGATCTTCTCGATCTGTTCATCGATAAGATCAGTCTTGAAAGCTATCTCAACGGTTGATTGTCCGTATTCGAACTCTGATGTGTTAAAGCGTTCCTGGTTTACGAACCTGTAGTAGTCATCCTGGGCTCTTGCAGGTCCTAATTCTTTTACGGTAGTCTCAGTGGTACTTTCTTCAGGTACAAAGGCGGTGCCGCACCCCGTAATAAGCGGCACCGTCATTGCAGTCGCAAGTACTATTGCTGCAACTTTTTTCATACTCCTGTCTCCCCTTTTGTTTGTTATTTGCACCATAATCTTACAGAAACAACCTTAACGGACAATCCTTCTAACCTTAACTTAACCTTAAACAGCTCTAAGCAGGGCTCCCCTGACCGGGATGCCCTGAAACATTCTGATTGTATGCTTCAGATGTATTGTTTATATATTAATTCCCTTAATTCTTTCTTAAATACATTCCTACTATTTAAATTCAGGTTTTTGGCATGATATAATTCGGCTTAGAATCCCACTAAAATGGAATAAGGATGGGTATGGAACAATGGCAGACAAGAATAAGAGAAACAAGAGGTACCAGTTACCTAAGAACCGTATCGTAATCCCCTTGATCATTTACATTCTGGTGTTTATGTTCGCCAGTGCGGTAATCTCATTGTCAGGCGACCTTATCGCAACATATGCCACCAAGATCAAGGCTCTCACTGAGGTCGAGAACACAGCTAAGCTCGCAAAGCTCTATAATGACGCGCCTGCTGACGGACTTGATATGGTTTTCGATGACATCAACAAGTCCGGATACAAAGTCTTCGTCACAGACAGCAAGCTCAACGTCATCCGCAATGACGAGAGCACGGGAAAGATAACGGCTGAGCTTATCAAGGATGAAAACGACGAGAAAGAGCACAAGTCTATATTTGCGCTTCTGCCTACGAGCAACCTCAAGGAGAATGAATTCGGCTTTTTCAGCAATGCTTACGCTGAATCAATGACAGAGAACTTCTTCCTGTTCCCTGACAAGAACGATCCATATCTTAATGTTGACGATACCATCATCACTCCTAACATGATGAACATTATCTCAGGAGCGTTAAATAACAAGATCGGCGTCAACTCCGAGTACGAATACTGGACTGCCTATAATGTCAGGAACAACACCGAGATAATCGCGTTCAAGACTAAGCTCTATTTCACATACAGCGACTTTGCTTTCTGCATCCTTTATGAACTGGTAAGCTACATCCTTATAAGCCTTATCTTCATTCTCCTTGTCGTTACGCTGATAAGGACTCACAGAAGCAACAGGCAGATGAGAAACCTCGTCTTAAGAGACAACATCACCGGCAACCGCAACTGGTTCTGGTTTGCCATGAAGAGCAAAGAGATCCTGAGGAAGCGCAAAGCCGGAGTCAATTATGCAGTCGTAAGCCTTATTTTCGTAAGGTATCGTAATTACGTGCTCTGTCATTCCGTTGACCAGGGCGAACAGACACTCCGCGTTGTCTGGCAGAATATCTGCGCTTTCTTAGACAAGAACGAGATCTGCTCCCACGGCACCATCAACAACTTCCAGATCCTCTTGAAAGCAAACACCGAGGATGAAGCCAGAAAAAGACTCGAGCGCATCATCAAGAGCCTTGAGGCGATCGGAGTTGATCACGACTTCAACTTCCAGGCGGGCGTTTTTATGGTCCCTTCCAACGTCAGGAAAAATGCCGATATCGATCTTCTCTACAACAACGCTTCCGCAGCGCGCATGACGCTTGAGAATACCGAAGATTCAGGCATCGCATTCTTCGACAACAAGCTCGTTGAGGATGAGAAGTGGATCGATTTTGTAACTGAGCACCAGAAGGAAGGACTCGAAAAGGAGGAATTCAAAGTCTATTACCAGCCCAAGTACGATCCCCGTACAAACGAGCATCTCGGCACAGAAGCCCTTATCAGATGGGTCTCTGAGGACATGGGATTCGTACCGCCCGGAAAGTTCATTCCAATCTTTGAGAACAGCGGATTCATCACTGAGATCGACCATTACATGCTCGAGCATGTTGCCAAAGACCAGAGAAAATGGCTCGACGAAGGCAGAAAGTGCGTACCTGTTTCCGTTAATGTCTCCCGCGCGCATTTCGCTGAGATCAATCTTGCAGACCAGATCAGAAACATCATCGACAAGGAAGGCACGCCTCATGAACTGATCGAGATCGAGCTTACCGAAAGCGCATTCTTCGATGACAAGAAGCTCATGCTCTATACCATCAACAAGCTTAAGAAATACGGCTTCCTCGTATCCATGGACGACTTCGGTTCAGGATACTCTTCCCTTAATTCCCTTAAGGATATGCCTCTTAACATCTTAAAGCTCGACGCAGGGTTCTTCAGAGGCGAGAAGGACAACGAGAGGGCCGAGATCGTTGTATCCGAGATCTTACACTTAGCAAAGAAGCTCGACATGACAACTGTCGCAGAAGGCGTTGATGAGCAGCATCAGGTTGATTTCCTTGCAGCAGAAGGCTGCAACATGATCCAGGGCTACTACTATTCAAAGCCGATGCCCAAGGAAGAATATGAGGCCAAGATGGGCTTGCCCGCACAGGTCGTAAGAGAAGAAGCAAAGGTCGAAGAACAGGCGGTGGAAGAGGCCGTTGAACAGGAACAAGAAGCGGCCGTTGAACAGACGTCAGAGACAGCTCCTGAACAGACGTCAGAGGCAGCCGGTGAGCAGGCCGGAGAGCCCGTAATTGCTGAGTCTTCAGCTCCTGCCATCACCATGAGACGTCTGGAAGAAAAGGACGCTGAGGAAGTGTCAGAGCTCATCCGCACAACGATCAGTATCTCCAATAAGAAGGATTATCCTGAAGACATCATGGACCAGCTGATCGCCATTGAGACTCCCGAACACGTTCTGGAGAGGGCTTCATGGACTCACTTCTATGTTGCTGAATCTGAAGGCAAGATTATCGGCTGCGGCGCGATCGGTCCTTACTGGGGCAAGGAAGACGAGAGTTCGCTCTTCACGATCTTCGTAAATCCCGAGTATCAGGGCAAGGGCGTCGGAAGACAGATAATCAATACGCTTGAGAAGGACGAATACTTCACAAGAGCAAAGCGCATTGAGATACCTGCTTCGATCACAGGCGTTCCCTTCTATCTAAAGATGGGATACAACTACAAAAACGGCATAACGGAGCCGGATGAAGAACACATCATCAGGATGGAAAAATTCAGCTAAAACTTAAAAGCTCCCGCCATTAAGACGGGAGCTTATTTTTTCTATTGATTACAGTGACATCAGTATTGCCCTGCACGGCGCTCCGTCCGAGCCTCCGAGATTAAGAGGCGCTGAATTAAGCAGATAAACTCCTTCATCCACTTCTGAGAGCCTGATACCTTCTAACAGCACGATCTCCGCACCAAGCATCGTAAGATGCACTTCCATAGGTGCTTCGAGAGGTCCAACGGTCTGTGATTCATTGCCGAAGAGCTTGATCTTATTGTCTGCGAAGACCTTTGCGGCCACATCGGTCATGGTTGCTGCTCCCTTTACGAGGATCCTGGCATTGCAGTCGTTTCCGGCCTCTTTTGCAGCCTCATTAGCCTTATCCATTATCACTTTCGCATCTTCAGCAGTTATATTGCCCTCATGAGCTGCTACGAAGCAATAACCCACAAACTTATCGATATCGACCTGGTCGACAGTCTTGCCGTCTTTTATAAAGTGGAAAGGAGCATCGACATGGGTTCCGTTGTGAGCACACATGTTGAATGCGGTCAGATTGCAGATCTTGCCTTCGTTTATGCTCAGAAGAACCTGCCTCTCGGGAGAAGGATCTCCCGGATAGACTGCACAGCCGAAAACTTCCTGTGAGATGTCGTAGATCTTCATGTCTGTCTCCTCCATTTTGATATTTTTGGTCATGTAACAATGTTACACTGCGTCAACTGCGGGGCCTTTACGATTCACCGTCATTTTTGAGCAGATCTTGCATTTCCCTGTTTTTTTCGAGCAGATCGTAGATGGCGTCCTCTGATAAGACACCTCTTTTGAGGTCTTTGGGGAGCTTTCCCTGCTCATCGAGCCTGAAGTCAGCTTTCCAATCCTTGCCCGTGTAATATGCTTCGAGCTTTTGGATGTCAGGCTGGATTGATTGCAAGTCGGAGAGATTCTTTTCGAGCTCTGCAAAAACGGCAGAAGCGCGGTCTAAGATCTCCTCCATCTCTTTGATACGTTCTATTGCACGCTGATCCTTCATATAAATACCCCATAAAGTATTTGCACTAGTTAGAGTCTATCAAACATTCTTTACAGCGAAAAGACAAATCCGGCCAGTGGCGACATAAAGATCATCAAAACTGAGAAGCAGAATGAGTTGACCGACATGAGCGTAGCCCTCTGCTCAGGAGGCACCATCTGGTTCA
>CACZML010000043.1:8918-23639 GCA_902782235.1 Oscillospiraceae bacterium | reverse complement strand
GAACACATCGCAGGCGTGATCTCTCCGGGACCCCAGAGATATTCGCCGTTAAGCGTCTTAAGAAGGTTCTTGGCAACGAAATCAGCAGACTTGCCGTAGCTGTAAATGTCCGTACGGAATTTGGCGCCGCGTGCAAAATAACCTTCAAAAGTCTGAGTGAAGAAATTAAAGTCCTCAACGATTCCGTCTCTGTAGACAGTGATCATCTTGATTTCTTTGATCACGTCAGCATAAAGAGAATCGTCTGCTCCCTGCCAGCCGCCTTCAGCAGCCGGATAGATGAACAGAACGCTCGAATCGTAGCGTGCTGCAATATCAGAAAGACCCGTCTTGTGAGCAAAGTCCACAGCGCTCTCCATGCCCTGCTTTTCCTCTTCGAAAACAAGCAGGAGCGGCGCCCTGAATCCGTAGTTATTCGTCTGTCCGTCAAGATCATTATCCGGAACGAAAACCTTCATCGTAAATGACGGGAATTCATGTTCCCAGCACTTACCGCCATCGCAAACTTTTACTTCGGGTCTTTCCATCATAGCCATAATATTATCCTCCGTTGAACCATTATACTGCTGATTTGTATCTTACGGTCTACGCGTTGGATTAATTATGGTCCCTTATGCTTTTGAAGCACTCTTCTTCTTTCTGATCAGGCTGATAACAAAAACCACAACGGATACGATAACGAATCCTGCAGTGTAATTGATGAAAACATCACGATATGCGGATTTTGCAAGTTCAACAGTAAGACCTCTTAAGAATACATAGAGGAAAACCAGAAGCATTGTCGGAACATATACGATCAATATCTTCAGCCAGAAGTTCTTTATCTTAACGTATCTGATCAATGCAAAAGCAATGGTCACGATAAGGACCAAAACGGCTCTGTCTAATTCATGCCAGTTGCCGGACGGGTCTTCGTTTACTCCCTGCGCCAGATAAACGACACTGTTTACAATGGTCGCCAGCGTGTACAGCGCACAGAAAATAAAAACAGGCATTTTAAGATACTTGTTCCACACATCCTTCATTTCCTTCTCCCCCCTTAGTCCTTATAGATCAGAACAGATTCTGATCAACATAAGATGCCACATCGACCCAGCTGCTGAAGACAGGCTCATCACCGTCTATTCCGTAGACTTTAAATACGCTTGCCATAGTGCATCTCCTTCCGCATTAATGGAACTTATCAAACGCGCGGTCGATCACCGGTTCGAAGCCGAGATAATCCTCCCACGAGAATCTTGTGGAAAGCACCTTGTCGCCCATGTATTCGCCGTAATCCTTCAGATACTGCTTATCGTAGTAGTCCTTAACAAAATCCATAACAAGATCAGACACATCCTCATCCGTAAAAACCATGTCGCAGTATTTGCTGAAGATATCCATACCGGTCTTTTCCTGCTTTTTTACAGCCTCGATATCAGCCGCCTCATGATCATCCTCGTTATGAAGATCACCAAGAAGATCATGTCTTAACAGCCAGGTGATGAAGAATGCGATGTGATTTCCGGCATATTCCCAGATGATATCCACATCCTGTTCGGTCAGCTCTTCAGGCTTTTTCCCTGTTTGCTCGCAATAATACTGCTGTGCTGAATCGTACTGCCATTCCGCTTTGTCAATTGCCATGTTAGGGCCCTCCTTCGTTGCAGTTCTTCGGGTAAGATTGGTAATTTTAACTTCACTAGGATACTTCGGTATCGGTGTTTGCCCATTTGCAGAGGATTATTCTATTTCAGCTTTTCGCGATTCCTTCATTACCATTACCGTAAGATATATAGGGAAAATGAGCCCTACCAGAGCTCCAAACATATAAAAGATCATGAGCATATCCAGATAACCGTCCAAACTCAAATCATTCAGGAATTTTGCATTCAACAGTTCCATCACCCTAAACACCATAAGTTCATAGTAAACGATCGTGAATAACTCGCTGATAACCGTCCATGCCAATGAGATGATATAGATTATATAAGTATGCGGAATGATCTTCTCGATCTTTCTGTTCTTACAGAAAACAACGATCAGAATGATTGTTACTACGACGCTTACGATAAGGTTGCCTACATTTGAAGTCGAGGAGATCAGGAAAGGCAAAGAATCCGTCGAAGCTGCAAGTCTGTTTATCAGGATGGATACAACTGTACTGCAAAGGCGTCCGACAAAAGGAATGAGTATTAAAGGGATATAAATGTATTTCTTTCCGTAATTCTTATGAATATAAAAGGATATGCAGAAATATACGGCAATCAACAATATCCCGGCCGCAACCGACTGAACAACGCTCAGTCTGGCAAGCTTTATGCCGCCTCCGTAAGCGAGGGTAAGAGTATATGCACCGGATATTAGCGTTGACAGTGAAGAAAAAAGAACACTCAACCCGAGTATCTTTGTTGGCTTAACCTTAGCGCTTAAAACAATGATGCCCAGGACCAAGCCTGCAACCCCTGCAATAACAGGCATAATAAAGCTTGCCATTGCGAGTATAGATACAAAGAAATCATTATTCATAATTCATTACCCCATCATCCTGATACTCCTTATGCGGAATATCTATCAACAGGATAATTATACCAAAACCGCTGAAACAAAATAAAAAACCCGTAAACTCATCGTCTACGGGTTCTGTCTGGCGGAGAAGGAGAGATTCGAACTCTCGAAACCCTTTTGGGGTTTACACGATTTCCAGTCGTGCGCCCTCGACCAGGCTAGGCGACTTCTCCAAAGTTCATAAAATTGCTCAATGATTGTATAATCTTTGTGTTCAGTTGTCAACATTATAAATGGCAACCGGCCTCAAGATTTATTGTCAACGCCCTGTTACTGTGTTATACTTCATAGGCTTTGACTTGCCCCCATAGCTCAGCAGGTAGAGCGCATCCATGGTAAGGATGAGGTCTCCGGTTCAAGTCCGGATAGGGGCTCCAGAATAAAAAGGCTGTCTCGTATGAGGCAGCCTTTATTGATTTCAGATGTACATCATGACGACGCCGGCGACAAGTGACGCGAGGCAGGCACCCACCGCAACGACTATAAGCGATCTCTCGAAGAATCCCAGGATCAGGGCGACTACGAAGCCGATGGCGGCCGAGATAATAGAGCCTGTTGCATAGAGGATTGCCGGGAATGTCATTGCCGAGAGGACTGTATAAGGTATGTAGTCGAAAAATGCCTTGACCGAAGGCTTTTCGAGCTTTTTGCGGAATAAGGTGAACGGGATCATGCGCACAAGATAGGTCGTAACCGCCATTACGATAAGGAGCGGAACGAAGATCTTGCTGTCGAGAGAGCCGTTAGCGCCGTTGAAAGCCACCTCAGAGCTCTCAGGCATGATATAAGAAGGAGCGAGCACCGCAAGGATCACGATGAGCGCTATGCCTAAGATAACCGCAGTTACCGTTCCAGCCTTGCCTTCGAGCTTCGTCCTTGCGAGAACGCCTGAAAGAGCTGCCATAACAGCCGCGATGATTATCGCAAAGCCCTGAGATACGTTCTGTGAAAGCACCGGGACATAAAAGAATATGCAGGATATTATGCAGGCCAGAACTGAGCTTGCGAGTATAACTTTATCGTGTTTTGCCTTGGGCATTACGATCGATACGAACATGCCGTAGATACCGATTGCGAGGGCATTTGTCAGAAACGGCGGGAAAACCTGGCCTAAGATGGCTCCTATTACCGTACCTGCGACCCAGCCTGCTACCGGCAGGAGTGTAAGGCCGAAGAAATATCTGGCGCCGAATTCTTTCTTCTTGCTGACGGCAACACCGAATATCTCATCAGTGATTCCGTACGCAAGAAGGACGCGCATAAGAGGTGTCATGGACTTGTCGGCCTTCTGTGAAAGCGCGATGCCCATCAGCGAATAGCGCAGATTTATTACTATCTGCGAGATTATCATGGCAAGGATCCCGCCGGCCGTCGTCATAATTCCGAGGCCTGCGACCTGTCCTGCCGAAGTTACATTAAATAGTGAGATGAGTCCTGCCTGGATCCAGGAAAGACCCTTGGAAACAGCGAGGATTCCGAATGTAAAGGATACCGAGAGGTAACCTAAACCAATGGGGAGACCGTCTCTGACGCCCTCCCCTAATGTATATCCGTTATCAGTTGTCTTTAAAGATGCATCACGCATAGAGCTTCTGTATCTCGTCGAAAGATAGATAGATATCTATATTTGCCTGTATCTCTTCGATACCGGAATCTGTTAAGATGGCAAGCTTTGTTACTGTCTGGGTATCGATGTCGATCTTATAGAGCGCACCGTCAATAACGTAATACTTATAGACTGGATCGAAATTGCCGTCGTTGTAGATCGTTGTACGGGTAATGAACATTGAATCGCCCATGTTGAAGTATTCATCAACCTGATATCCGTTCTCGATCTCCTTCTCCATCTGGAGGACTTCGTACTTCTTATCCTTTGACAATGTATATGTGCACTTGGCATCAATACCGCCAATTGTCTTGCCGTCCGTAACCTTCTGGTAAGCCTCGGCAGAGTGTTCTCTCATGTATTCGTTAACACCAAATGTATAATCACGCATCTTTGCATCGATAGCAGCATAAGACAGTGGATCCACGGCGCTTCCGCCGGTTGTGACAGGATCACTTGAGGTGATCTTTTTATCGCATGCGGTACCAGCAAGGACAAATGCAGCAACAAGCATTACTGCAATAACAGACTTCCTAAATCCCAAAGTTTTCATTTTCGCGGCTCCTTAATAATCGTTTACCATTATGCTTGCCGATAGATTATAGCACATGAATATAAAAAGGGGCTGTCCCGTTTTGTTGATATGCTGCATAGCACAAAAACCTTCCGTCTCCAGTGGAGTGCTGAAAAGTGACACGTTCGGAGTGTAGTTTTGTGTCACTTGGCAGCAATTTCGCGGATTTTGCTGAAAACTGACACGTTTATGAGGTCGAAATGTGTCACTTCTCCGCACTGTCATACAGGCACCGTCTTCGCGGCAGGCGGTCTGCCGGGTTGACTGAATCGATACCTGTTTTTCGAGATTTAGGCTACAAAACAGTCAACAATAGGCAAAAATACCTGTTTTGAAGACCGAAAACGTGTTTTCAGTCAGCATAACAGTCAACGACAGAAAACCAATAAAAAGCGGCGCCTTTCAATAAGACACCGCCTTGTAAGATCAATCTGATCTAGACTTATTTAACTTCTGCGTAAGCTACGACGTAAGGCTTCTTAAGGCTCTCGTCGGAAGCTACGATAACAACGTAATAACCCTTCTGGATCTTCTTGGAGTTGTCTACGTTGTAGAAGATCTTGCCGTTCTGATACTCAACAGGCTTGATATTATCAGAGTAGACGGGCTTTGCGAGATCATCTTTATCGAATTCCTTATCCTTACTGAAATAGTAAGCGTAGTAGATTTCTTCGTCAGCATCGTCATTGACCTGGATGGAGAAAGCCATTGTCTCAGTATCTGTGCTATAGCTGCCGGGCTTGTCCATGTAGTCTGCATAGTCCCACCATCTTGCTTCAATGATGTAATCGTTGAAGTCCTCATCGTAGATAGCGAACTTCTTGCCGGTCTCAACCTCGTCCTTTCTCTCAATACGCTCAAGGACATTTCCGCCGATACCGCCGTTGATAACGAAGTAAACGCCGACACCAATAAGAGCCAGAGCTACAACGCCAACTGCAACGAAGAGTGCGATAAGACCGCCCTTACCCTTCTTTTTCTTGGGTTCTTCAGGAACAACGCCTAAAGGAGCTGCAACAGGAACGGGGCCGGAAGGTGCCTCGAAAGGAATCGGCTCGGGTGCAGGTGCTGCAGCAGGAGCTGCCTCAACGGGGGCTGCGGGAGCAGGTGCGGGTGCAGGTGCTGCTTCAACAGGTGCAGGTGCTGCAACGGGTTCTGCAACAGGTGCAGGTGCTGCTTCAACTGCAGGTGCAACAGCTGCAGCTACTACAGGAGCAACAGGTGCAGGCTCTGCTACGGACTCTGCGACAGGTGCGGGAGCTGCATCGACTACGGGTTCTGCAACGGGTGCAGCAACAGGTTCTGCTACGGGAGCGGGTTCAACAACTGGTTCTACAACAGGTTCAGCAACAGGAGCAGGTGCGGGTGCTGCCTCAACAACAGGAGCTGCGGGAGCGGGTTCTGCAGGAGCAGGTGCTGCTGCAGGTGTGGGATCCAGCTTGAATCCGCATTTAGCGCAGAATGCTGCTGTTTCTCTAGCCACCGGATTTCCGCAGTTCGGACAAAACTTAGCCATACAATTATCCTCCCAATATTATTTGCTTCATAAATTAGATAATACTACATCGGAAAGATGCTTGCTACATAAAAAAGGTGCAGCTTTTGGGCTGCACCTTGAACAGAGAATTTAAACTTATTTATTTCGCGCTGTTAAGAAAATCTATCGCTTCGATATAGCCGTCAAAGCCTTTGCCCGTAATGGTTTTCGAGCAATAGTATGAGACGTATGAAATCTGGCGGAAAGCTTCGCGCTCATTTACCTTGGATATGTGCACTTCAACTGCAGGGATCTGGACTGCCTTCAGTGCGTCCAGAAGCGCAACCGATGTGTGCGTGTAAGCGCCGGGATTAATTACGATTCCGTCGAACTTGTCGAAATAAGCCTGCTGGATGTAATCGACCAGATCGCCCTCGTGATTGCTCTGGAGACACTTTACTTCGATGCCTTTTTCTTCGCAGTGTGCGGTGATCATGGAGATCAGGTCATCGTATGTGGAAGCGCCGTAGATATCGGGCTCCCTGATGCCGAGCATGTTGAGGTTAGGTCCGTTAAGTACAAGTATCTTCATATTATTTCAGCTTTCCCAAAATGTCTGCGATCGCTTTGTCGTAGAAGTCGTTCTTCTCTTCGAATCTGTCGTAGGAGACCTTGTAATCGCACCATGTCTCATACTTATCCTTGCGCTGTTCGTAGAGCTTCTCAACGCCGTGGAGTTGTGATATCGGTCTGTTCTTATCCGTTAATGCGGTAAGAGGACGCTCGAGATAGAAAACGTTGGAATTGCAGCGTACATAGAACTTGTTGACGTCTCTTGTTACGACACCGCCGCCGCAGGATACAACGAGTCCGCTCTTGGGCAGGAACTCTGCTGCGATCTCGCATTCCATCTCACGGAATTCATCTTCACCTGATTCAGAGATGACCTCTGCGGGCGTTCTTCCGAACTTCTCGGCAAATGCGATGTCGAGGTCAACAAGTGTGCGGCCTGTAACCGTTGCGATATTTCTTGCAAGGAGGGACTTGCCCGAACCGGGCATGCCGATGATGGTGATGTTGCGCATGCGGTTCTCTAAGATCTTGATTACCTTCTCGATAAGTTCAGCTGCCTCGTCAGGAACATAAGCTGCGCCCTTCTCACTGTCGGGATTGCCGAGAAGTTCAGCGCCTGCGATATCACCTGCGAAGATCCTTGAAGACTTATAAGCCTGAGCCACGAGCATCGCAAGGCCGCCGCAAGTCTTAAGGCCGAGAGCCTCCGCATCCTGTAAGAATCTTGTTCTTGAAGGGTTGTAAACGACGTCTGCGCATGCTTCGAGCGCAGGGAACTTCGTAAGGTCAAGGAGCGTATTATCAACCTTGGGGAACATTCCGACAGGTGTGCAGTTTACGATGACCTGGGCATCTCCCGCCCTGTCGTAAACGTTGGAATAGTTGATTTCAGTCTCAAGATCGCATGCATATGTTTCTGCTGCGCCAAGAGTCTTAAGAGCGTAGAATACTGCGGATGCAGCGCCGCCCGTGCCGAGCACGAGGACCTTCTTATCCTTTACGGAAATGCCCTTTCTCGTAAGCATGTAGATGAATCCGAAGTAGTCGGTGTTCCATCCCTTTACCTTGCCGTCTTCGAAAAGAACGGTATTAACGCTGCCCGTCGTCTTTGAAGCGTCGTCTAATTCATCGCACATTGCGCATGCATTTTTCTTGTAAGGGATCGTAACGTTAAAGCCCTTGAAAACGCCGCTCTTAAAGAGAGTCTCCAGTTCTTCAGGCTCACGCTCGATTACCGAATATGAATAGGATGAGTCGAAAAGGCTGTGTATCTCAGGTGAATATGTATGTGCGAGAGTTCTGCCAAGAACGCCGAAAGCAGGCTTGTTCTGGTGGGTTTTCGAGATATCCATAAGAGTCTTGAAAAGATCTCTTACATAAGGTCTGCTCTCAAAGCCTGCGATCTCCTCAAGTGCCTGGAACTTCTCTTCTTCCCTCGCCGGAATATAAACGTCCATGCCGTTCTCTCTTTTATAGATTCCGATCTGACGGCATGTGGCCATTCTCTCTTCGAGGAGATCAAGGATGCTGTTGTCGATCCCGTCCAGCTTTTTTCTGAGTTCGTTTAAGTCAGGTCTCTCGCTCATGGGCTTTTCCTCCGTTACATTGATACAAGCAAAAGGTCGTAAAGTGCGATCGCTGCTGCGGCTTCGACGACCGGTACCGCGCGCGGTGCAACGCACGGGTCGTGTCTTCCTTCTATGCTGATAGTCGTGTTCTTATGTGCTGCAAGATCAACCGTCTCCTGTGTCTTGGAGATGGACGGTGTGGGCTTTAATGCTACATCGAAGACGATCGGCGCAACATCACCAAGACTTATGCCGCCCTGTATGCCGCCGCTGTGATTTGTCTTCAAGACAAGCTCACCTTCGTCGTCGAAAGTGAAAGCATCGTTATTCTCTGAACCCTTAAGATCAGAACCTGCAAAGCCGTTTCCGAATTCAACTCCCTTAACTGCGGGGATCGCATAAAGGATCTGTGCGAGCTTTGCTTCGATGCCGTCGAAGATCGGGCCTCCGATGCCTTCCGGATAACCGTAGATGACGCACTCGATGACGCCGCCTACTGAATCACCTTCCATCCTGGCCTGCTCGATCTTCTCCTTCATGAGGTCGCCCTTCGAATCGTCAACGACAGGGAAATCCTTATTCTCAACGACTGCGAGCCTGTTTCTGAAAGCTTCATCGTTAACGCCGTGATCGAAGTATGAATCGTCGCTAACTCCAGCAACCTTCTTGAGGTGCGCGCTGATCTGAACGCCTCTCTTATTGAGCTCCTGCAGAGCGATGGAGCCAGCGATGCAAAGAGGTGCGGTCATGCGTCCGGAGAAGATTCCGCCGCCTGACTTCGAAACCTCGTCGCCATAGATGAGCCTTGCCGCATAATCAGCGTGCGAAGGTCTGGGGCAGTTCATTATCGAAGCATAGTCCTTGGGCTTTGTATTCGTGTTGATGATGTATCCGTGGAGCATCGATCCGTTGCGCTCGAAAATAACCTCATCGGCTTCTTTTCTCGGTGTTGACCATGCATTCTTGCCGGGCGCTCTTCTTGCCATGAAAGCAGCAGTCTTTGCAGGATCCGGATTAACGTCTTCAGGAAGTCCGTTGATATAAACGCCGATAGCCTCGCTGTGAGACTCGCCGTAGATCATTATGTCGAGGGCATCGCCCTGGTATGTACTGCTCGAATTCATTCTAGGATCAGCTCCTTCTGTACTATCTTCCTGAACTCAGGAAAAGATTTATCAAGACAATCGATGTTATCTATTTCTATATCCCTGCCGGTGGCTGCCGCGCAAAGCACTGCCGCCATCGCCATTCTGTGATCACCTGATGAAGTAAGACTTATCTTCTCAGCGATCTTATCTATATATTCTATCGTAATAGTGTCCTCTTCGAGCGTTACATTTCCGCCGATCGCAGATAGCATTTCCGTGATCGCTCTTGCTCTGTCGGACTCTTTTATCCTCAAGCGTCTGATTCCCGTAAGAACAGTTTTCTCTGCCCTGAACGCACCGACAACTGCCATATAAGGAACGATGTCAGGAATGTCGCTGCAGTCCATCTCGAGTATCTTTCTTACCGTATTCGTGCGGCTGTCCTGTACAAAAAACGTATCGCCTTCATTAAGGAATGTAACACCTGCAAGCTTTAAGAAATGAAGTATCTCACGGTCGCCCTGGACGGACTCTGTATTAAGTCCCGTTACCTTCATGGAACCGCCGTGGATAAGGCTTCCGAGGCAGAGCAGAAATGCGCCGTTGCTCCAGTCACCTTCGACTTCAAAGCTGCCGTCAGGTGCTTCATTTATTGTTCTGGCAGGCACGGTATAAGTGTCGCCTTCTTTAACTATATTGATACCGTATTTGGCAAGCGCACCGGCTGTAAGTTCGATATAGTGGATCGAAGCGATGCCGCCTGTGACTTCTATAACAGACTCTTTGTCAAAACATGAGAGAGCCATCAGAAGGCCGGAGATATACTGCGACGATACGCTGCCGTCGATAACATATTTACCCGGAGCTATGTTTCCTGTAACAGTAATCTCGTTTGCTTCCACATTCTTGTTGATCTCAACACCAAAAGGCGCAAGGCAGTCAGCGAGTTCTTTAATAGGTCTCTCGATAAGTCTTCCTCTTGTCTTGAAGAGAAGCTTCTTAACGTTAGAAGACTTTACTGCGAGAGCTACTGGGATCATGAAACGGAGCGTGGAACCGCTCTCGTTGCAGTTAAGCACGGGCTCTTCGATGTCAGTATTTTCGAGCGCGCGAAGACAAGCTTTGGTAGCTCTTATATCGTCGTTATCGTCTTCGGAATCATTAAGATAATTGCCGCGTGCGCCGAGGATGAAGTTAACGATGAGCTCCCTGTGATAGACCGACTTTGAAAGCGGTGCTTTAATATCCAGATTCAGATTTCTGCAGGCTATTTTCATACTGATAAAAACTTCAGGAACTCCTCTGCTGTCATCTTCTTTATCTCGGCCTGACCGATCTTATTTACAAGTATAACCGATAAAGTGTCGCCGCGTTTCTTTTTATCGTTCATGGCGCCTTCCACGATTGCCTCAGGCGTGATGTCATCGCTGACGGGGAGCTTATAAAGCTTTAAGAGAGCCTTCATTCTCTCCGCATCTTCTGCTGCAAGAGTCCCTGCTCTGACGCATGCATCCATAACGATTCCCATGCCCTTTGCTACGCAGATTCCGTGAGGCTTTGTAAAGCCGCTGTCGCGCTCGATTACGTGGCCAACCGTGTGACCAAAATTCAGCGTCTGACGTCTGCCGTTATCATGCTCATCCTCGCCTACAACACCAGCCTTGTCAGCGACATTCATGTAAACGGTCTCTTCCAGAAGGTCCTCGTCAGATCTGATATCACCGTTAGCCTTCTCGAGTTTTTCCAAAAGCTCCAGATCCATTATGAAAGCATGCTTGGTAACCTCGCCCATGCCCTCTGTGAATACTTCATCAGGAAGTGTCTTCAGGAATGAGATGTCCTCAATAACAAGTGAAGGCTGCCAGAAAGCGCCGACCTGGTTCTTGCCCATCGGAATGTCGATTCCTGTCTTGCCTCCGACTGATGCATCGACCATTGCAAGGAGCGATGTCGGGAGTTGGATGACCTTGATACCGCGCAGGAATGTCGAAGCCGCAAAGCCTGCCATATCAGTCGTTACGCCGCCGCCTAAGCCTACAACGAAGTCTGTTCTGGTAAATCCTGCTTCAGCCATCTTATTCCACATTCCGGCGATCTCGTTGATGTTCTTATTCTGTTCGCCGGCTTCGAAAACATAATCGATGACCTCAAAGCCTGCGCCCTCAAGCTCTGCCTTAACTCTGTCCAGATAGAGCGGGGCAACATTTGACTCAGATACGACCAATACCTTCAAAGCGCCGGGGCAAAGTTTCTTTGCCTGCTGCCCAAGCTCTCTGACCGCATCCTTTCCGATAAGGACGTCGTAACTTTGGGAAGCTGCATTTACGCGGACTGTTCTCATATACCGTCGACCTCTTCTTTTATCTTTCTGCCTTCATCGAGCAAATCGCGGAGGCCGTCGAAATCATCATCAACCAATGCTTTCTTGTATTTAGCGAGTTCTTCCTGAAGATGGTCGATCTCGAAGATAAGATTGTCCTTGTTCTCCAGAAAGAGCTGCGTCCACATCGTGGGGTTGAGCCATGCGACTCTTGTCATGTCCTTGTATGAACCGGCAGAGAAGCCCTTGTGATTTCTTGCTGAAGGGCTCTTGATGTATGCATTTGAAACGAGGTGTGCCATCTGCGAAGTGAAGGCGATCATCTTATCGTGCTCATCTGCGTGTGATAAGTGATAGCTTCCGAAACCGCAGGGTGATAGGAGCTCCTTTACTCTGTCAAGCAGGAACATGTCGTCGAATCTTGGCGGTACGACAACCATAGGCGCGCCGAAGAACATGTCTGATCTCGCATAAGTCATGCCGGAGAATTTTGTTCCTGCCATCGGGTGGCATCCGACGAAGAGAAGACCGTTCTCTTCAGCGATCTTGAAGCACTTCTCGCATACGAGTCTCTTTGTACCGCATGCGTCGATGATCATGCCGTTCTTGTTGAAATGTTCCTTATGTTCTTCCATCCAGTTGATGCTTGCTTCAGGGTAGAGAGAAAGGATAACGAGATCGCACTTTCCCAGATTCTCGTCTGTCAGTTCCTCATCAATGATTCCCTGCATCTGAGCCATCTGAGTAATGCTCTTCGTACGGTTCCAACCGTAAACAGTTGCTTCCTCATCACTCTTGTAAGCCTTTGCGAAAGAGGCACCTATAAGGCCTAATCCGACTACACCGACTGTCATCTTCATTTTAAATACACTTCCTTTTCGAACTGATAAAAAAAGACGCTGACATACATCAGCGTCAAGTGATTACAGAATGCTTCTTGCTTTTGCAATTGCTTCCATTACTTCTCCGAACTGCGCAGGTGTAAGCTGCTGTGCTGCATCGGAGAGGGCCTTCTCGGGATTGCAGTGAACTTCGATCTCGAGCGCGTCCGCACCTGAAACCACCGCTGCCATGGACATCGGCTTGATGAGGCTGGACTTGCCTGTTGCATGTGAAGGGTCACCTACGACAGGAAGGTGTGTGATCTGCTTCAATACTGAGATAGCACTTACGTCGAAAGTATTTCTCGTGTAAGTCTCATATGTTCTGATACCTCTCTCGCAGAGGATAACGTTCGGGTTGCCCTCGCTCATGATGTACTCAGCGCTCATGAGGAGCTCCTTGATCGTAGCGGAAAGACCGCGCTTCAAAAGGATCGGCTTGCCTGTCTTACCGAGGGCCTTAAGAAGGTCGAAGTTCTGCATGTTTCTTGCACCGACCTGAAGGAAATCGACCTCTTCGAAAACCGGGATCTGCTCAGGGCTCATGATCTCGGAGCAGATAGGAAGACCTGTCTCCTTCTTAGCCTCAAGAAGAAGCCTTAAGGTGATGTTCTGGGCTTGAATGCGCCGCCGCGAAGGATCGTAGCGCCTGCTGCCTTAACAGCCTTGGCTGCGCTCATGATCTGCTCCTCGCTCTCTACTGAGCAGGGGCCGGCGATGACTGCGAAATTGCCGCCTCCGATCTTTACGCCTGAGACATCAACAACTGTGTCCTCAGGATGGAACTTTCTGTTTGCCTTCTTGAATGTCTCAGATACTCTCGTAACCTTCTCGATGATATCCAGACCCTGGAGCATATCGATATCCACTGTTGATGTATCGCCGATAAGGCCTAAAACGGTGCAATATTCACCCTTTGACTCATTAACCTTAAGGCCCTTGTCCTCAAACCATGAGATGAGGCTTGCGATCTGTTCTCTTGTTGCCGTGTTCTTAAGTACTGCAATCATTTTCTTTATCTCCTTCTAAGGGTTCGGATATCCCTATTTGCTACCTGATTCAACTTGAATAAAAAACGCTGCGGGGTTCTTTGCGTACCCTGCAGCGTTATTCAAATCAAATCATATCTTTGGTTCTCTTTGGCGCTAGCAAAAGCCGCTTTAGTTCGTCTCCCTAAAGTAGTAATAATAGCTATACGCATAAAAGAAAACCGCAGTCTTCATAAGGAATCTCCTTAAATCAAAACTGCGGTTATTAAATCACACCTTCTTGCATATTGCAATAACTAATACCACTTTACTAGGTTAGTCCGTCCACTTTGTTCTTTATGCAAAGTCTTCTAAGCCCGTCTTCTCATGGATCATGTAGGCTACGCCGTCAGGCTCCATGTTAAGTGCGACTGCGATCTCGTTGTTCATCCTGTTCCTCGCATCGATCAGTGCGCGCTCATCCTGCGCATTCAGATGCTTGCCTTCCTTGGTGAGCTTCTCGGCATGTCTGTTGATAAGATAGATCAGGCCGACGATGTCTTCCCTGCTGCCGTTGACGATGATGTCCGTAAATGTGGCCTTGCGCTCATTGCGGTCCTCGATCCACTGGCAGTTATCGATCGGAAGCTTATCGATAAGGGCGATAGCCTCCTTCTTTGAAGCGACAGGTCTGATCCTGCTTACCTGAGCCTCATTATTGAGCGGCACGTATACGTACTGGGATCTCGCTACAAAGAGAGGCTTGAGAACATAGTACTTCTGCGGTTTCTCTTTGAAAAAACTGATGTCTTTGATGTCGTCTATCTGACAAACGCCGCTGCCGGCATAAACGATATTGTCGCCAATCTTAAAGCCCATACGAACCTGCCTTTCTTAGAATTTCTAAAAAATTATTTATAAAATTTATGAAAAAGTATTTGTAAAAATCGAATTATGGTATATACTAACAGTTTTTATTTTAACACGGGTATGTCAAGCGTGGGGTAGACAAATTCGACAAAAATCGCTCTATTTCGCGGTATTCATTCTACTTTGCCCACATTTTGCCCCCGTTTTTTGAGCAGTTAAAATGCCTGCGGGGCTCATAAAAAGTTCCCC
>CACZML010000043.1:0-8888 GCA_902782235.1 Oscillospiraceae bacterium | reverse complement strand
TCCAGGATGTACCACGGCGCGAACTCGGTCGATGTCTTCTTGATCATCTCATCGATCGCGGTCTCGTACTTGTCCCACTTCTCGCGGTTGCGCCAGTCCTCATCGGTGATCTTCCACTGCTTCTCGGGATTTGCCTGGCGCTCCTTGAAGCGCTTGAGCTGCGTCTTCTTGTCGATCTGGACCCAGAACTTGATAACGACTGCGCCCCAGTCGGTGAGCTCCTTCTCGAACTCATTGATCTCGTTATATGCTCTCTGCCAGTCGTTCTCTGAGCAGAAGCCTTCGATACGCTCGACCATTACTCTGCCGTACCATGTGCGGTCGAAGATCGCGATGTGGCCGGTCCTCGGAAGCCTCGTCCAGAACCTCCAGAGGAAGTGCCTGTTCTTCTCGTGCGGCTCAGGGCTTGCGATCGGAAGTACCTCAAATCCTCTCGGATCGAGCGCACCCGTGATACGTTTAATGTTGCCGCCCTTGCCTGCAGCGTCCCAGCCCTCGTAGCAGATGATTACAGGTATCTTCTTCCTGTAAAGCTTGTTGTGAAGATCTCTCAACTCGTCCTGGAGCTTGTCGAGCTTCTCCTCGTACTCCTCGTCTGTGAGAGTCTTATCCTTCAGATCGATCTCCTTAAGGAGCGGCGTCTTCTTGAGCGGGAAAACATTCTGCAGGATCGGTGCTGCCGTGTTCTGGTTCTTGAGCGCCGTCTCGATTCCCTGATTCAGGAACTCAAGCACCTGTAGCTCAGCAAACTTCTTATCCTTACTGTCGATGATGTACCACGGTGCCGTCGGATTGTTCGTATCCTTCAGATACTGGTCGTATACCTCAAGGCACTCGTCGTAGTGCTTATTCTCATACAGGTCGCCCTTGTCGACGCGCCACTTCGTATCCTTGTCATCCAGAAGCTTTTCGAGGCGCTCCTTCTGCTCCTTCTTACTGATCTGGAAGAAGAACTTCATGACAAGATAACCGTTATCAACAAGCGTTCTCTCCGTCTTGTTGATCGAGTCGATCATCTCTTCATATTCATCGTCGTCGAGATAATCTTCAACGCGCGCGTCCGTGATCTCCTCCATCCAGAAGGTGTCGTAGAATGCGAACTTGCCCTTCTCGGGGATCTCCTTCATGTAGCGGTAAAGAAACGGATATCTGAGTTCCTCCTTGGTCGGCTTCGGGAAAGTCTTTACCCTGAAAAATCTCGGGTCGATATTCTTGATGATCTTTCCCAAGACGCTGCCTTTTCCTGCCGCGCCCCACCCCTCGAAAATTACCATTACGGGGAGTCCTGCTTCCTTTATCTTCATCTGGGCGGCAAAAAGCTTCGCCCTCGCCTCTTCCAATCTCTGTGTAAATTCTTCGTCTTCCGGCTTAGCAGCCTTAACAAAATCCTTTAGCATAAGAAACCTCCTAAATCCCGGCAAATCCGCGTCTGTCCGCGGTTCCCGATTACTAAAATTTTTCTTACACTTCTATTATGAGAACTCCCGGGCCGATATGTAAGTCGGGATTTGCATTATTTTCTCTCCGGTCGATTGTGCAGTTGATATAGGTTTATAAGTAATAAAATAAAGCACTTCGGCTTCCCCTTGTCGTTTTTGTCGGTATTTGTATGGTAAAACCGACAAGCCCTCCGCTTATAATCAGGCCACTACCTTTTATGCCCTTTTTATGCACCCACCCGGAGGACCTCACTATGCCGATTTTCGAAACCTACATCCCCAAGGAATACCTCGCCCTGAAGATCAACTACTGCAAACAGCAGCTGGCAGGACTGCCTGAGGTAACGATGACACAGAGAAATGTCAAAGGCATAAAGAGAACTGTATTTGTTGTAAACAATCACATTTATTCTCCTGACAGCAAAACAGGTCAGCAGTTGAGTTTTTGTTTTCAACAAAGAGAAACCTACCAGAGCAATCTCTCAGTATATGAGGGATTCTGGATCAGCGCTTTTCGAGGCTCACCACCATCGGATATTAAACCAAGAGATATTGTCAGATGTTATTTGAACAATAACAACGAATCAATTG
The DNA here is from genome assembly GCA_902782235.1 of Oscillospiraceae bacterium. Taxonomy (GTDB): domain Bacteria; phylum Bacillota; class Clostridia; order Saccharofermentanales; family Saccharofermentanaceae; genus Saccharofermentans. The sequence continues at coordinate 6,858 of CACZML010000043.1, read as the reverse complement.
TTATGGACAGGGTCTTTTTCGACAGCCTCAAAAATGATGCAAACCCATATCATCCGGAGAACAAGACCCATTATTACAATGGCACATATTACAGATCCCAACACGAGGTTGACATCGCACGCTATTACACTGAACACAAAATACCATTCAAATACGAGCCTGAGATCTGGATCAAGGGATTAAACTATCCAATCTATCCTGACTTTGTAATACTCATTGAAGAACTTAATCTCTGTAAGTTTCACGAACACTTTGGGATGAACAACTTCTCGAATTATGCCCGTAAAACGCTGACAAAATACTCTAACTATTCAGAAGCAGGATTGATCATGGACTTAGATGTCATCTGCACATATAGTTTTGAACAGATTCCGTTCGATCTCAGAATGTTGAGCACAAAACTTAACCACGCAGTTTACACTTCGCTATTCGCCACACCAATTTTACAGTCCTAAATACCGAGTCAACTTTTAGTTCTAAACACTGGGGCAACTTTTCAGCTAGCAAAAATCCAAAAACAGCTAGGCAAAAAGTTGGATTTTCGCAAAATCCAGTTTTTTTGCTAGCAGAAATCGAAAATCAGCTAGGCGAAAAGTTGACTTTCATCTTGGCGCTCACGAAAAACTCCCCCGCGCGCCCTATTCTCACCCATTAAAAAAGGGGCTAGTACCCCTTAATTACCTAATAACAACTGCGGAGATGCCTTATCAGCTGACTCTTATCTCTTCCATGAAGGCTTCGTAATCGACTCTGTCGAGTTCGGCTTCTTCATTGAGATAGTCGAGGATCGTGGTGCTGCTCTGTTCGCTTTCCAAACTGTGATCGTAAGAATAATCTTCCATAACCGAAACACCTTATTGAGTTATTTCTCGTATTCTACTACTACTTTTTCAAAAATTTTTATTACATTTTAAAAAGTAACGAAATAAACACATTTCATGAACAGTGTTCGAAAAAGATTTGCAGTAAATCGACTTTAAGGTTATTATTCACTCATGGACAAAAAACAATTAACAATCACACTTTCGATCGTTGCAGGCGTTCTCGTTCTCGTTTTAGCGATAGCGCTCATTGCTCGTGGCTGCAGCAAAAAGGAGAATCTGGTTCCTACAGATTCCACAACTACAACAACTACTGCTGATGCAACCACAACAACTACTGAATCAGAGACAGAACCCACGATCACTACAGAACAAGGTGAGGTTATCATATCACCTGACGGTGATGCTACGACCACCACAACCACTGCTACTACTACAGATTCCGGCAGCGGATCAGGATCAGGTTCCGGCTCAGGATCAGGATCAGGCAACAAGGCTACAAATACACCTAAGCCCACACCTACTACAAAGCCTACAACGAAGCCCACAGAGACTTCGGGTGACGGTGCAATCGAGCTGCCTTTCGTTCCTGCAGATCAGCTCTGATAAATTCAAAAAAGAAATAACAAAGCCCCGTTCTCACGGGGCTTTTTAATTCACTTTATTTAGAACTCTATCTTCCTGTCACAGATCTCAAGTGCAGCGGCGCGGTGCGTTACTATTATCACCGTCTTGTCAGTAAGTGCACGAAGATTCTCTAAAAGCTCCTTCTCGGTAAGATCATCCAACGCGCTCGTTGCTTCGTCGAGAACAAGGACCGGAGCCTCCGAGAAGATGGCACGCGCGATCGCAATCCTCTGCATCTGGCCTTCGGAAAGACCTGTTCCGCGCTCACCCAACACTGTATCGATACCATTGTCAAGTTCAGAAATAAACTGATCCGCGCAGGCGATCTTCAGCGCCTGGTTAATGCGCGCGTCGTCACCACTGCAGGGCTTATCTGCGAAGCTTACGATCTCACGGACAGTTCCGCTCATGAGCTTGTTGCCCTGCGGCACATATGCGAACAGGCGGTGCCATGCGGAAGTAAGTTCCTTGCGGGTGCCGTCCTTCAACTCCACATAACGCATGCCTGAATCAGGTTTGTAGATTCCCATGAGGAGCATCAGTGCAGTTGACTTGCCGCATCCGCTGTGGCCGGTGAATGCCACGTACTCACCTTTTGAGATCGAGAGATCAAGTCCGGTTACTGCGACCGGCATGTTGTCCTTGATGACGCCATCAACTTTGCTCGAAGCAGGATAGTATGTGTAGTCAACTTTTTCGAGGCCGATGCCGGCAAATGAATCACGGTAGAAAGCACAGACCGCTTCGCGGGATTCTGATTCCTCAACGATGTCATCGTCAAACTTCTCGATCTCCATGAGACGCTCAGCGCTCGCGAGCATCTGATACCAGCGCGGCAGATAGCCCGTGATGTTTGCGAAAGGAGACTGGATCTGCGTAATGAGCTGTGCAATCGCGGTCAGCGTTCCGTACTGGATCGTGCCGGTGAAAATACCGTATGCGCAGTAGATAATTCCAAAGATATACATGCCGTTCATGGCAGCGCCAAAACCGAAGTTGCACACATTGGAAAAAGCCGTCCTCTTCATACGCGCCTTCTTATGTGCACCTGCCTTCTCACGCTCTTCCGCTTCAGTCTGTTCTTCAGCAGCGAACGAGCGGATAACGGTAAGGCTTCCAATGCGCTCCTGCAGGAATACGCGCAGCGCGCCATCCTTCTCCTGCACTCTCTTGTGGAACTTCTTCATGCTCTTGCGGAATGCAAATGTGAGGACTCCAAGAACAATGCCGAGAGGTATTACGATCAGCGCAAATCTCAGGTCAAGAACGACGAGCATGACGAGAGCTGAGAGCATCTTTACCGCCATACCTGCAAAGCCGGGAATTATTTCCGTGTAGTTGTTGGCAACGACAGTCGTGTCACTCGTCAGACGGTTCAGCCATTCACCTGAATGAACTGCGTTTACGCGTCCGAAATCCTTTCTCAGGATGTTATGCATGAGCCTTTCCTTGAAGATGTTCTCAAAGGTCGAACGCGACTGTTCAGAGAGCCATCTTGAGGTGGCTGATAATATGAGCTGGAAAAGAATGAGAATGAGGATGCAGGCGGCACTGCGGATGAAGCCGTCCAGGTTTTTATCAACTGCGTTGTTGACGATGTCTCTGAGGAAGACCGCATAAAGGACACCGCTCGCGCCATTGAGGCACTGGACGATCGTCAATGCGAGGATGTAGAGTTTCTTTCTCCCGGGGACTTTATAAAGCCATTTGATAGTGCTGTCGTTCATCTTTTTAATAGTTTTCTTAAGAATCTTTTTGTCTTGAAAATTATAACACGCACAGGATAGTGGGCGTATCTCACGCGGACATAGAGTTTATATCCGAAGCTGTTGAAATCGACCTCTTTGCCCTTGCGAACGAGCGATGTGAGAACGCCCAATATCTGCGAATCCTTGATGTTGTATTCTTTTGCAGCACAGTTATCGCCAAGGATAACGTAGCCGTCATCAAGGACTTTCACGACGCGGTGCAGGACATACTGACCGTTGGGACGCTTATACAAAGCGACGTCGAATTTCTTAAGGCGGCCCTTTGGCTTCTCGATTATCGAGATATCACGGTCCTGCTTGATCAGCGGTCTCATGCTGACACCAACGGTCGTATAGACCAGCTTACCTGTTTTCGCGAGTTCGTCTTCGAAACTGATCATGCTTTGTTCATCCCGTCGTAAGCAACCTGTGCCGCTTCTATGTCCATGTTGCAGCCGAGCCTGTAGAGCCCGACCTTCTCAGCCATCTTGTCAACAAGTGCAAGTGTCTTTTGCAGCGCGAAAACATCGTTCGGACGGTACGCCTGCTGAATAAGCATCGTATACGCTTCAGACTTCGTTACCGGCACAATGGAATTCGTCTCTGCGCGCTCCAGGATGCATATCGCCTTCAAAGGAACTGCGATCCTGTTTGAGAGCTTGTGCTTGCCATCGTAAGGAGTTCCATATGCAGTGACAACATCACCGATGTGAAGCAGCGGCTTGTCGTCGTTAACCATGACCGCGCGCTCACCAAAGAGCTTGCGCCATAACGCAACATGAGTTGATTTACCCGTGCCTGATGCAGCGGTAAATAAATATGCTTCGCCATCGACAGCGACAACTGATCCGTGGAAAAGGATCGTGTCATAAGAAGGCATCTTCTCTGAGATCTTACGGTAGACCGCGAGTTCTTCAAGATAGCCGTCAGAGCATCCCTGGATCTCTGAACGTGCTCTCTCGTATTCGATATCTTCCTGCGTAGTTGTGATGGAAAAATCTGCGGGGGCTTCTGACAGGTATGCAGCGCAATACTTGTGGACCGCTTCATTAAGCGAATTCACTTCCACTGTCTTTCCTGCAAACTCATATTTGTTGGTCAGCATAAGTCCCCATAAAAAACGGAGACTGCCCTAAGACAGTCCCGTTTGTTTTGTTTCTATCAGTATACCAATTCTCTCATTCGAGTGCGCCTATCTTTTGGAGTTCGGAGATAACGCGGTCAACGTCTCTCTCGATCGCTCCCTCAGGTGCCTCAAAACGTTCTTTCATCGCTGCCACGACCTGATCTCTCGTTGTCTCTTCCTTGAGCAGTTCCACGATCGTGCCGAGCGTCTTGTTACCTTTTACGATTCCTGAAAACTCCGCACCTGATGTGGGCACGAGATAGGATTCGTCTGCAGAATTATGTGTGATAAAGTCTGACTTAAGTTTCATTACACTTCTATCTCATAGCTGGTGACGATTACATCTTCCGTATCGAATGACACCACTTCAATCTTTACTTCTTCATATGTTGTCTTAGCTTCCATAGATCATGCCTCCGTACTTGTCCCGTAAGCTTCAGCGGCCAGGTAATACATATACAAAGCCTGAACAACTTTTTTCGCGTTCTCGTCTACTTTATCACTATCACGAACAAGTGCAATATAGTTCAGTACGGAATAAGTAAATGTGCATTCTCCGTTAATGCTGACAACTATATTGCGGCCAAGCTCCGCGATGCTGATCTGATCGAGATAAACATAGTATCTTTGACCCGATGCGACAAGGTTCGCATTCCCGCCATCAAGCGTGATCACAGGCGTAACCCCACTGTCTATGGTGAAATAGAACTTGATCTTGTTGCCTGAATTGAAGACTACACCTGTGGAGGAATACTGAATTCCCTCAGGAAGCTGCTGCGGTATTGCAGGACCTTCAAGGTTGGACGGAATCGGATCAAGACCTGCATCATCCTCATTGTTAAGAGTAAGATCCGGCCTGAAATACTTCTGTGAATAGTAACCGTAATTCAGGATCTTTCTTGCAAGGCCTTTGAGGAGTTCAGAATTACCCTGATTATCCGCATAGTTCTTAACGATCTGACGTGCGGTCTTGCTCTCTAAAGCTATGGATGTATTTCCATAGGTAAGCGTCGCACTGATAGCACATGTCATTTCCGGCGAAGCTACTTTGCAGGAATATACTCTGTAGGAATTATTGCCGACCGTTACAACTGAACTGTCTGCAAAAGCAACCGTCTGGGACTTCAGCTCATTTACCTGGCTGTCATAAGCAAATGTAACTGAAGGTTCCAACTCTTCAACAGCAGAACTCAGCGTTAACCAGTAGCTTACTCCTACATAACCGTCGAGCCTTATGTTGTAGCCTGAGACAACTACTGCAACCTCAACAGTGCCGGTTACCATAACTCCGTCTTCACGGTCGGAAGCATAAACTCTGATCTGTGAAGGATTAGTTATTCCGTGACCTGCAATGCTGATCTCACCGCTGAATGAATGTGACTGGTCGCTTCCCGCGCTGAAGAGTCCTGAAGCGATCTTCTCTGCATCCTTGTAAACTGCAACATATACAGGATCACCGGTCTTCGAGCCGGACGTTGTACCTGTTATCAGAAGCTTCGTGCCAGCGATTGCAGCATTCAGTGTCTTGATCTCATACTTCTCAATTGTGAGGTAGGAATTGATCTTACCGACAGAGTTCGTCGGGAACAATTCGTGTTCCGGTGTGTCTGCAAAGTGCAGATCGATGTTCGACTGATCCTGTGTGACATGCAGGACAATGTTGCCTTCATTATTTGTTTCTGAATTGATCGTTGATACGCCGTTTCCGAAAACAGTAGGCTGCTCGAGATAATTCATTCTTACAGTAAGCTGATTTGCAATTCCGTTAGAATATTCTCCCGGCTCAACGACTGTATATACATACGCATCATCTTTAGGATCATCAACGTTGCGCTTATCAACGCAAGTCTTGATGATGAACTTCGTAGCGCTGTCCAGGATGTATACCTTAAACGGAGCTGTCGTCAAAGGTCCAAAAGTAAGCGTAAACTCTACATAAGGCAGACCTACTTCATCATCAGCGGCCTGTACCGCAGTACTCGTGCAGTTCAGGTTGTTTAACAGGTCTGCAAACGTCGGATAATCATGAGTATTGGATACCGTGAAGTAGCAGTAGATCTCTGTCGCAACACAGTTCTTAAGATCCGCTGCCTTCTCAGAGAAGGATGTCTTATCTGTATAGTAAGCAAATCCATGTCCTTCAACCTTTTCTAATATGTCGCTGTTAGGATCAGGTGTGGGCGTCGGTGTATTGTTCTTTGCAGTGATTGTAACGATATAACCATATGCCCAGACATCATTTCCTTCTTCGTGAGGCTTTACGAGCGTGAACATATTGTTATTAACGGGTATGCCGTTGATCTCAACAGGTTCTGCTCCGCTTTGTGCCAGACTCTCGAATCTGACGTCAACGTCATTAACATTATCGCAAGGAACGAATCTCACCGTGATAGCGGTCCACTGCTTCTCTGCATCAATGTAATACCTTCCGCCGTTATCATCACGTGTGGCAGGTCTCCAGTTTGCTGTGCTCGAATTCGGATCATCTGTAGTGTATTCAATATTTCTGACTACATCCGTTGAATCCGGGAACTCA